>NZ_JBMPOZ010000009.1:0-259900 GCF_049340385.1 Undibacterium sp. Ji83W
TGACCATAGCTAATCGGTACCACCCCTTCCCATCCCGAACAGGACCGTGAAACGATTACGCGCCAATGATAGTGCTGCAACCAGTGTGAAAGTAGGTTATCGTCAGGCTTTTATTCCGCATACCCCCACTCATGAACTTGAGTGGGGGTTTTGCTTTTGTGCGAACGGAAAATGTACCGGACCGTAGCAAACAAAAACAAGGGTCAAGACCTCTCAACACAGAGGCACGGAGACACAGAGTTCCACAGAGGAAGGCAAGAAAGACAAAAGAGCAGCAAAAACATGCGAAATCTCTGCTTTTTTACTCTGTGTCTTGGTTTTTTTATCTGTTTGCAGGCCACACCGCTTCTCCGTCACTGAATCACTACTGTCGCCACGGCTCATCAACCAACGACGCTAGGCTCCAGCCTGCGCTGGAGCGACGGGGGGAGGCTAATTCTCTTGCAATCTGGACGGCTTACTGCTTGCATCGCCAGTCTTGTCGGCAAAGTTGCTGTTCAAGTTTTTGCGTTAGATGCGTGTATCGTCGCTCTCCTGATCGTTTTAACTAACTCTTTGAACACCAATATCCACCTTGAGATGACAATCCTCCAAATTGTCGCTCCTGCGCAGGCAGGAGGCTACCGGGCTCGCGCTCCAGTGGCGTTCGCGGATCAACAGAAATGCTCGCTTGTGGATTTGCATTAATTCGACTTCTTCATTGGTTTACAGACGTTCATTTTTTTGTAGCTACAACTTGAGTATTATTTCTCTTTAGCATAAATCTACTGTATCAATTTACGCTCAATAAAAAACGATGTGATTGCCGAGTGATTTAATTGAAATAACATTCGCAAATGTCAGGCCTGTAAAGAGCCCATGTCATTTTTATGATAACTTCTTGTGTGACGATGAATCCCCCGGATTGTTAACTCGTCACACATCAAGTGCGGCGGGTATATGCATCAACAATTAAGTGAGGAAGCAAGGATATGACAATTAAACGTATGGACAACATCCTCATCGTTGTCGATGACCTCGAAGCTGTCAAAGCCTTTTTCATTGCGCTTGGCCTCAGGCTGGAGGGCGAGACAACAGTCGAAGGCCCACTGGTTGGAAATCTGATCGGTCTCAAGGATGTCCGCGCGACTCTCGCTATGTTGCGGACGCCTGATGGACTAGGGATTGAGCTGGACAAATTCCACACGCCGGACGCGATCAGATTTGGGCCGGTAAATGCACCGGTGAACACGCTTGGCCTGCGCCGTGTAATGTTCGCTGTCGATGGAATTGATACTGTCGTTGCCCGCATGCTTGAACACGGGGCAGAGCTGATTGGCGAAATGCAGTATGAGAATACGTATAACCTGGCTTATATCCGGGGACCTGAGGGCATCATTGTTGCGCTTGCCGAGCAACTGCCTAAGACGTGACTATAAGCGGGTACTTCAACGCGCGCGTGGTTTTAATACTGCGCCAGCCAACATGATATAAACAGATCCATGACCTCAAAAAAGCCCGCCAAACCTTTCTTGTAAACTCAAACCGCTATCTTGTCGATGTTCAGGATCCAGGGCCTGGCTTAACAAGTTTTCTGCCGGTCGAAAACAAGCCCGGTACAGATCGCGGCAGAGCCGGTATGCCTCATCACCCAGCCAACCCTCTGGCCGAAGAGTGCTTGGCAAATTGGGATCGTGCAATTGAGTGCGACGGAAGCTATGTATCAGCAAGCTGCGGATGACAAAGGCAGCGTGCTCTGGAAGATACTGTCCTTGCACCAGGTTTTTCAGCGGTGAGAATGCTTCAATAAAATTCTTGTAGGCGACATTCACTTCATCGAGTTGCCAGTGGCTGGCGATCAGTGACGGTAAAGGGCGGGCATTTGGCAAATTCAAATCGCTGGCGCGGCATACTGTGCATAATCCAGCGAAGCCATTACGTCCAAGTACATTTTGCAAGGCTGCAGTATCTGCCTGGGGATGCGCAAATACGCCTGCATTTATCATGCGAAAACCTTCCCACAGCAATTCTTTTTTCAGGCTGGCTTTGTTGCCGGTTGATGTATCGTCGCCACTCATGATGACCAATGTCCAGTAGTGATCCCACTTGCCTGTTTGTGGCACATATACGCGCTTGTAGGCATGCTGGAACCTGGCATAGCTTGCGGTTGCCAGTTGATAAGTGCTGCGTCGGCCATCCCGTTTGGCTTCCAGCCAGCCTTCTTCAGCCAGTCTGAAGACACTGGTGCGTACTAATCTGTCATTAATGCCAAAATGACTCATTAATGAGATTAAACTACCTAGCCATATCGTACCGCCATGCGGGGCAATGGCATCGCCAAATACTGTCATCACCAGGGATTTTGCCCTTGGCGGATTATTGGTGAGTTGCTGGTCTATCCAGCTTTGGATGGCAGTGCTGGTCTGCATGCGGCTGTATAAGTGATGGTATGTAAGTATTGGTTGTTGTCCAGATTTTACCTATGGTGTAGCTGATAAGGCGTAAATCTATCAAAAAATTAAAATGATACAAAAAAACTTCAACATTAATAAAAACTGTATCATATAATTGTTTGACGCAGATCAATCTTCCATGTTCGCATCCTCAGGATGCCAAGGAGTGTTTCATGTATGCACAATTAGTCGAGACTGGCTTGAGCAAGCTCAAAACTGCGGAAGAGTTGAGCGATGCCGAGCGCGCTTTTCAGGCGCGCATCGATGCCGGTATCCGTATTGAAGCCAAAGACTGGATGCCGGACGCCTACAGAAAAACCTTGATACGGCAAATCTCTCAGCATGCCCATTCTGAAATCGTTGGTCAACTGCCTGAAGGCAACTGGGTGACCCGTGCACCAAGCTTAAAACGTAAAGCCATCTTGCTGGCAAAAATCCAGGATGAAGCTGGGCACGGCCTGTATCTTTACAGCGCTGCCGAAACCTTGGGCGTGTCACGCGATGAGCTGCTGGCCGACCTGCATTCTGGTAAAGCCAAGTATTCTAGCATCTTCAATTACCCGACCCTGAGCTGGGCTGATATGGGGGCGATAGGCTGGTTGGTCGACGGTTCCGCCATCATCAACCAGATACCTTTATGCCGCTGCTCTTACGGCCCGTATTCCCGCGCCATGATACGCGTTTGTAAGGAAGAATCCTTCCATGCGCGCCAGGGTTACGACATCATGATGACACTGTGCCGTGGCACGGCAGAACAAAAAGCCATGGCGCAAGATGCGTTGAATCGTTACTGGTGGCCTGCTCTGATGATGTTTGGGCCGTCCGATGCAGCATCGGTGAATAGCGCTCAATCCGCGCAATGGCGTATCAAGCTTTTTTCCAATGACGAATTGCGTCAGCGCATGGTGGACCAGACTGTGCCGCAGATTGAATACCTGGGGCTGCAACTGCCTGACCCAGCTATCAAATGGAATGAAGAACGTGGCCATTATGATTTTGGTGAAATCAATTGGGATGAGTTTTACCAGGTCTTGAAAGGCAATGGCCCCTGTAACCGTGAACGCCTGCGTACCCGCGTCAAGGCATATGACGATGGTGCATGGTTCCGTGATGCCTTGCAAACACACGCAGACAAGCAAAAAAATAAAAAGCACAGTGCATAAGAAAACTGGAGACAGATCATGAGCAAAGAATGGCCCTTGTGGGAAGTATTCATACGCAGCCAGCATGGACTGGCGCACAAGCATGTAGGCAGCCTGCATGCACCGGATGCAGAGATGGCGATCAACCATGCGCGTGATGTCTATACGCGCCGCAATGAAGGTGTCAGCATTTGGGTGGCACGTGCAGGCGATATTTTTGCCAGCAGTCCAGGCGACAAGGAAGCGTTATTTGAGCCATCAAACAGCAAGGTATACCGTCATCCAACCTTCTTCCCCATGCCGGATGAAGTCAAGAATCTGTAATTGAACTGAGTCTATACATCATAGCTAAATAATTCTGGAGAATTGAGATGTCAGAGAATGAGTTCAATCGCGAGCGCAATGACAAGTTCAGCCATGTTTTGCGCCTGGCAGATCATGCCATGATACTCAGCCAGCGTCTGTCGCAATGGTGTGGCAAGGGGCCGGCGCTGGAAGAGGATATGGCATTGACCAATGTGGCACTGGACCTGATAGGTCAGGCCAGGCTCTGGTATGCTTATGCAGCAGAACTGGAAGGCAAAGGGCGTACAGAAGACGATCTGGCGTTTTTGCGTGACGCCCACGACTTTCATAATTTTTTATTGCTCGAACAGCCGAACGGTACTTATGCCGATACCCTGATGCGGCAATTCCTGTTCGATACCTGGCATTACCATTATCTGCAGGCATTGAAACAATCTACTGATCAGCAGATTGCTGCTATCGCAGAAAAATCATTGAAAGAAGTCACTTATCATTTGCGTCGCAGTAGCGACCTCGTGGTACGCCTGGGTGATGGTACTGAATTGAGCCAGAAAATGATGCAGGCCGCTCTCGAAGAATTGTGGCGATTCACTGGTGAAATGTTCATGGACGATGAGGTCGATGTCGCCATGCATGCGGCAGGCATCGCTCCATTACCCTCCGATTTGAAAGCCGCCTGGGATACCCATCTGGCCGATGTCATGCATGCCGCCACCTTGCGCCTGCCTGACGCTAATAGCTGGATGCAAAAGGGCGGCAAGCAAGGTGTGCATACTGAACACATAGGTTACCTGCTGGCAGAAATGCAGTTCCTGCAACGTGCCTATCCGGGGGCGCAATGGTAGCTTCTGCAATGGACTATGTGCAAACCCCACCTGCCAGCACAGGGCAGATCTGGCAATGGCTGGGGGAAGTCAGTGACCCTGAAATTCCGGTCATTTCGGTGACAGACCTGGGCATTATCCGCGCAGTGGAATGGCAGGGCACAGAATGTGTGATCACGATTACCCCCACCTATTCTGGTTGCCCGGCCATGGAGGTGATTGCCGAGGAAATCGGCAAGACACTACAGGCGCACGGCATCAACACACCCAGCATCGTGTATCAACTGTCACCCGCCTGGAGTACCGACTGGATGACAGAAGCCGGCAGGCAAAAGCTCAGCGGCTATGGCATTGCACCGCCACAGCAACAGGTAGTGGATATCTCCTCCATTCAGCGTTATCGCGAAGTACAGCCAGCCATTTCTTGCCCACAATGTGGTTCTGTCGATACCCAACTGGTCAGCCAGTTTGGATCAACTGCCTGCAAGGCGCTGTATAAATGCAAGGCTTGTCTGGAACCTTTTGATTACTTCAAACCGCATTAAGCGAATAATAAAAATAAAAGGAGACCACTCTACATGAGTAAATTTTTCCCGCTGACAGTCAGCCAGATACGGCCAGAAACCCGTGATGCCGTAGTCTTGAGCTTTGCCGTGCCAGCCGATCTGCAGGCGCAGTTTGCCTACCGCGAAGGGCAACACCTGACCTTGCGCGCCAAGATAGCAGGCGAAGATATACGGCGCTCGTACTCAATTTGTTCTGCCGTACAGGATGGGCAATTGCGGGTTGCCATCAAGCGTGTGCAGGGCGGCGCATTTTCCAACTGGGTGCATGACAGCTTGCGCCCAGGTATGGATATTGAAGTCATGCCTGCCATGGGGCATTTCAATTTGCCACTGGCTGCTGAGCATGAAAAGCACTACCTGGCATTTGCAGCGGGCAGTGGCATTACGCCTTTGCTGTCCATCATCAAGACTACGTTACAGACAGAACCGCAGAGCAAATTTACCCTGGTGTATGGCAATCGCGCGTCATCGACAGTCATGTTCAAGGAAGAACTGGCAGCGCTGAAAGACAGTTATCTGCAACGCCTGAACCTGATCTACATCATGAGTCGCGAGCAGCAGGATATAGACTTGTTCAATGGCCGCATTACTGCAGAAAAATGCCTGAACCTGTTTGATCAATGGATACGCATAGACGACATGGATGCCGCCTTCATCTGCGGGCCGGAAGACATGATGCACGCCGTCAGCGCTGCGCTGCAACAGCGTGGAATGGCCAAAGAGCAGATCAAGGTCGAGTTGTTTGCCGCCAGCATACCGGCGCACCGGCATGTCGCCAGCGCCAAGCCTCTGCCTGGCAAATCGTCTTGCGCCGTGACGATTATCATGGATGGTCATCATACCCATTTCGATATGGAAAAAGATAAGGAATCTGTACTGGATGCAGCCCTGAAGCTGGGGCATGATATGCGTTATTCCTGCAAAGGTGGCGTGTGTTCTACCTGTCGTTCCAAAGTAGTGGACGGCAAGGTCGATATGGACAGGAATTATGCCCTTGAAGATTATGAAGTGGCACGCGGATTCGTGCTGACCTGCCAGAGCTTCCCGGTCAGCGATACCCTGACCCTGGATTTTGATAGCGAGAATTGAATGGACTATTCCCACATCCTGTTTCACGTCAGCGACGGCATTGCCCACCTGACCCTGAACCGCCCGGAAAAGCTTAATAGTTTCAACGTTGCCATGCATCTGGAAATACAGGATGCACTGGCCACCTTGCGGGCCGACGCCTCTGTACGGGTCATGGTGCTGACTGGCGCCGGGCGCGGCTTTTGTGCAGGCCAGGATTTATCTGACCGCGCCGTGAAAGGAGATAATGCGGCCGACGCTGCGCCGCCTGACCTGGGGGCATCCGTAGAAAAATACTATGCACCTTTGGTACTGGCCTTACGTGCTTTGCCCATCCCGGTTATTTGCGCAGTAAATGGTGTAGCAGCCGGTGCTGGAGCCAATTTGCCGCTGGCCTGCGACATTGTATTGGCTGCACGTTCAGCCAGCTTTGTTGAAGTTTTTTGCAAACTGGGTTTGATACCGGATACCGGCGGCACTTATTTCCTGCCACGCGCCCTGGGCACAGCCAGAGCCATGGGCGCCGCCATGCTAGGTGGCAAAATCAGTGCTGAACAGGCAGAGCAATGGGGCCTGATCTGGAAGTGTGTGGATGATGATCAGTTGCAGACTGAAGCCATGGCTTTGGCTACGCATTTTGCTTCTGCACCAACCAAGGGCCTGGCCTTCACCAAGCAGGCAATCTACGCCAGCCCGCAGCACACCCTGGAACAGCAACTGATATTGGAAACCAAGATGATGCGTGAACTGGGGCAAAGTGAAGACTATCGTGAAGGTGTTGCGGCGTTTGTAGAGAAGCGCACCCCCAAGTTTGTTGGCAAGTAAGGTTGGCAAGTAAGTTTGATCTGCCCAAGGAAAAGCATAGATGAGTACAGAAACCACGCAATTTGCCAAAGACAGTCAGCACATGGCAGAACTCACTGCCGCCGCCATGTTCGCCAGCGATGCCGCAACGCGCGGGCTGGACATGCAGATAACTCATGTGGCTGAAGGTACTGCAACACTCAGCATGTTGATCAGATCTGACATGCTGAACGGGCACAAGACCTGTCACGGCGGTTATCTGTTTACCCTCGCCGACAGCGCATTTGCCTTTGCCTGCAATAGCCGTAATCAGGTGACAGTCGCCGCCGGTTGCAGCATAGAATTCCTGTCTCCAGGACGCGAAGGTGACGTCATTACTGCGACGGCGAAAGAACAATCACTGACTGGCCGCACCGGTATTTATGACGCACGCCTGAGCAATCAGGACGGTCAGTTGATTGCGCTATTTCGAGGCAAGTCGCATAAGCTGAATACAGAAGTGGTGCCTGGCCTGGTATTACAAGAAAATTCAGTTCCAAGTTGAACTTGTGTTCAGTCATTCATCATAGAGACCATTATCAGGATAAGTGAGCAGGAGACAAGACATGGCAGACAACACAGACAGAAAAACAGCTACGGGCCTGGACGCAATAGAAACAGCAAGCAAGGACGAACTTCAGGCCTTGCAATTGCAGCGCTTGAAATGGACTTTGCAGCATGTGTATAACAATGTCCCACATTACCGCGCCAGTTTTGATGCGGCCGGCGTACACCCTGATGATTTGAAAACCCTGACTGACCTGGCGAAATTTCCTTTCACAGGCAAGAAAGATTTGCGTGACAACTATCCATTCGGCATGTTTGCGGTGCCGCGTGAAAAGGTGGTGAGGGTGCATGCATCCAGCGGTACTACAGGCAAACCGACAGTGGTTGGTTATACGCAAAAAGATATCGATAACTGGGCAGACCTGGTGGCGCGCTCGATACGTGCGGCTGGTGGCCGTGCGGGTGATATCGTGCAAGTCTCTTATGGCTATGGCCTGTTCACTGGTGGTTTGGGCGCGCATTATGGCGCAGAGCGACTGGGCTGTACTGTCATTCCCATGTCTGGTGGTCAGACAGAAAAACAGGTGCAACTGATACAGGATTTCCAGCCATCCATCATCATGGTCACGCCTTCTTATATGCTTAATATCATAGAAGAAATGACGCGCCAGGGAATAGATGCCGCCAACACGTCCCTGCGGATAGGGATCTTCGGTGCCGAACCATGGACCGACGCCATGCGCAGTGAAATCGAAACGCGTGCCGGTATTGATGCCGTTGATATCTATGGCTTGTCAGAAGTCATGGGGCCAGGCGTCGCCAGCGAATGCATAGAAAGCAAGGATGGCCCGGTGATCTGGGAAGACCATTTTTACCCGGAGATTATCAATCCCGAAACGGGTGAAGTCTTGCCAGATGGCGAAGAAGGTGAACTGGTATTTACCTCGCTGAGCAAGGAAGCTTTTCCCGTCATACGCTACCGTACCCGTGACCTGACGCGTCTGCTTCCGCCAACTTCACGCGCCATGCGCCGCATGGGCAAGATCACTGGCCGCTCTGACGACATGCTCATCATCCGTGGCGTGAATTTATTCCCCACACAAGTAGAAGAACTGATACTTAAACATCCGCAACTGGCACCACAATATCAACTGGTAGTGACGCGTGAAGGTCATATGGACAAGCTTGACATCGTAGCTGAACTGCGGCCTGAAGTATCAGGCACTTTGTCAGAGCAGGATGTGAAGCAATTGCACCAGCAGCTTGAGCATCATATCAAGACCTTTATAGGTGTCAGTTGCAACGTCAGCATACTGCCAGCCAACAGCATAGAACGCACTATGGTCGGCAAGGCCAGGCGCGTTGTGGACAATCGTAAAAAGGCTTGAGTAATTGAGTAAGCCAGTCAAAAAATAAGAGACAAAGGAAAGAAAATGGAAGCATGGATATGCGACGCTGTCAGGACCCCATTCGCCCGTTACGGCGGTGCCATGGCCAGCATACGTACCGATGATCTGGCAGCCTTGCCGATCAAGGCATTGATGGAGCGCAATGCAGGTGTCGACTGGAAAATGGTTGATGACGTGTACTACGGTTGTGCCAACCAGGCAGGTGAAGATAACCGCAATGTTGGCCGCATGGCAGCACTGCTGGCTGGCTTGCCGGTAGATGTGCCAGCCAACACCATCAACCGTTTGTGTGGCTCCAGCCTGGATGCCATAGGCATAGGCGGGCGTGCCATCAAATCGGGCGAAGCTTCGCTGATTATTGCTGGCGGCGTAGAGAGCATGACGCGTGCACCCTTTGTCATGGCCAAGGCCGACAGTGCTTTTTCACGTGCGGCAAAAATAGAAGATACAACCATAGGCTGGCGTTTTGTGAATGCCTTGATGAAGGCGAAATACGGCATAGATTCCATGCCCGAAACTGCAGAAAACGTCGCCGAACAATTTGGCATCAATCGCGCTGACCAGGATGCTTTTGCCCTGCGTAGCCAGCAGCGCTGGGCAGCAGCCCACGCTGCCGGTTTTTTTGCCGGGGAAATCATCCCCGTTAGCATCCCGCAAAAAAAGGGCGAAGCCATTTTGTTTACTACCGATGGACATCCACGTCCGGATACAGATATCGCCATGCTGTCTCGCCTCAAAGGCGTGGTCAAACCAGATGGTACAGTCACTGCCGGTAACGCATCCGGCGTCAATGACGGTGCCTGCGCTTTATTGCTGGCTTCCGATGGTGCAGTAAAACAGCATGGCCTGACACCACGTGCACGTATCGTTGGCATGGCGACAGCGGGTCTGGCACCGCGCATCATGGGTTTTGGCCCTTCACCTGCAACACGTAAGCTGCTGGCGCAAACCGGCTTGAGCCTGGCACAGATGGATGTCATCGAACTTAACGAAGCCTTTGCTGCACAAGGACTGGCAGTCACGCGTGATCTTGGCCTGGCTGATGATGCTGCGCATGTCAATCCGAATGGTGGGGCGATAGCGATAGGTCATCCATTGGGCGCATCCGGTGCACGTCTGGTAACCACAGCACTGAACCAGCTGGAGCGTATCAATGGCCGCTATGCGTTGTGCACCATGTGCATAGGTGTAGGGCAGGGTATTGCCCTCATCATAGAACGTGTCTGAAGCCAAGGAAGTGGCATGACTATATATGCAATCGATGGCCTGATACCGGTGGTGCATCCCACCGCCTATGTACACCCCAGCGCTACGCTGATCGGCGATGTGATCGTCGGGCCTGGTTGTTATATCGGCCCGTCTGCTAGCCTGCGTGGTGATTTTGGCCGCATTGTTCTGGAAGACGGCGCGAATGTGCAGGATACCTGCGTCATCCATGGCTTCCCCGATAGCGATACAGTGGTTGAGCAGGACGGGCATATCGGTCACGGCGCAGTATTACATGGCTGCCGCATAGGTAAAAACGCCATGGTCGGCATGAATGCCGTGATCATGGACAAGGCTGTCATCGGTGAAGCATCCATCGTCGCTGCCATGTCATTTGTCAAAGCCGGTATGGATGTGCCGTCACGCAGCCTGGTCATGGGCGCGCCAGCCCGTATTGCGCGAGTCTTGCGCGATGAAGAAATCGCCTGGAAGACGGAAGGTACGGCGCAATACCATGCACTGGCCAGACGCTCACTCGCCAGTATGCAGGAAGTGGAAGCGCTGACTGCAGTAGAAGAAAACCGCCCGCGCATTGCGCTCGCGGCAGGCTTGCCGACTTACGGCACCAAGCCCTGATCTGAATAGCTAAGAATTTAAGAGGGTAGCCCATGAAAATTTTGCAAAGCTGGATTGCCGGTGTGTGGACAGGTGCAGAGCCTCAACAAGTTTTGCATAGCGCCATCGATGGCAGCGCAATTTACGCCAGCCATGCCGAAGCCCTGGACTTTGGCGCAGCGCTGACTTATGCAAGACAGACTGGCCTGAAAAAATTGCTGGCGCTGGACTTCCAGCAGCGTGCTGCTATCTTGCGCGCCCTGGCCAAATACCTGACTGAACACAAGGAAGAGCTATACGCCATTTCATCTCACACCGGCGCAACGCGTAGCGATAGCTGGATAGATATAGAAGGTGGCGCAGGTACCGTATTTGCCTACGCGAGCATAGGCACGAATGAATTCCCGTCCGGGAATGTGGTGCACGAAGGCCCGGCTATACCATTGGGTAAGCAAGGGTATTTTTCTGGTACGCACATTCTTGTGCCGCGCCAGGGTGTGGCGGTGCATATCAATGCCTTCAATTTCCCGGTCTGGGGCTTGCTGGAAAAATTTGCACCCAGCTTTTTGGCGGGTATGCCATGTATAGTCAAACCAGCGACAGCGACCTCGTATCTGACCGAGGCACTGGTCAGGCAAATTCATGCCAGTGGCTTGCTGCCCGAGGGTAGTTTGCAACTGATCATAGGCTCCACTGGCAACTTGCTTGATTTGCTGGAAGAAACCGATGTCGTTACCTTCACCGGTTCTGCTGCAACGGCAGCGCAATTGAAGGTGCATCCGAATATCGTGCGCCGTGCCATCCCTTTCAATGCCGAAGCTGATTCACTGAATTGCGCAATATTGGGGCTGGATGTAGCGGTGGATGATGAAGAACTGGATCTATACGTCAAAGAAGTGGTGCGTGAAATGACGGCCAAGGCCGGGCAAAAATGCACGGCCATACGCAGGGCCATGGTGCCCGCAGCACAACTGGATGTGGTGGCAGAAAAAATCCGCGCCAGGCTGGAAAAAACCATCGTTGGTGATCCACGTCTTGATGGTGTACGCATGGGGCCGCTGGCCAGCCGTGCCCAGCAACACGACGTACTGGCCAGTATTCAGCAACTGGCAGCAGGTAATCAAATCATCTGTGGTGGTACTGTGCCAGCGCAATTGCAGGGCGAAGGACTGGAGCAGGGCGCTTTCGTTTCACCAACCCTGATCGTCTGTCGTCAACCCATGCAAAATCAGGCAGTGCACGAGATTGAAGCCTTTGGCCCGGTAACGACACTGATGCCATATCAGGACATGCAGGAAGCCCTGACGCTGGCGGCAAAAGGCTGCGGCAGCCTGGTGGCTACCTTGGTCACCAAAGACCCGCATATCGCTGCTATGGCGATACCGCATATGGCGGCACGACATGGTCGCCTGATGATATTGAATGCAGAGTCAGCACCAGAATCAACTGGCCATGGTTCTCCCTTGCCGCAGTTGAAGCATGGCGGCCCTGGCCGTGCCGGTGGTGGTGAAGAGCTGGGTGGCAGCCGTGCAGTCAAACATTATCTGCAAAGAGCTGCCGTGCAGGGTTCGCCCACCATGCTGGCCGCAGTGACGGCAGAGCATGTGCGTGGTGCTGCCGTGCTGGAATCTGATGTCCATCCTTTCCGCCGCTATTTTGAAGACTTGCAGATTGGCATGTCCCTGCTGACACACAGGCGTACTGTCAGTGAAGCCGATATCGTTGCCTTTGGTGGTTTGTCCGGTGATTTTTTCTACATGCATTTCGATGAGATCGCTGCCAAAGAAAGCCCTTTCGGCAAGCGTATTGCGCACGGTTATTTCGTATTGTCAGCGGCTGCGGGTTTGTTCGTGTCCCCTGCACCCGGCCCTGTCCTGGCCAACTATGGCCTTGATACCTTGCGCTTCATCAAGCCGGTAGGAATAGGTGACACCATACGCGCACGCCTGACCTGCAAGCGCAAGATTGACAGGCAAAAGAAAGATGCCAAAGGTGTGGGGCAGGGCGTGGTAGCCTGGGATGTGGAAGTGACCAATCAGGATAATGAGCTGGTGGCGTCCTATGATATTTTAACTCTGGTGGCTAAGAAGCAAGCTTGAGCTGCTGTTGAGTATTAAACATTATTTGAAATTTAATTAAATTGCCCTAAAGTTAATTAAAGGCTTGCGTTCTCCGCTTGAACGCAAGCCAGTGTTACTTTTCAGTATATGGTTTTGTCAATATTCTTCAAATGCAGGCATCTGGCGGCCGGATTAACTTCAAATTCCCTCTTGATCTGATACTATTTCTTTAATATTCAAGTTCCAAAAATCGTTCAACCTTCTTAATTTCATCCCATGGAAATGTTCGTTACCAATGACGAAGTAGAACAATGGGAACGCGAATTACCTGATTTGCGGGGGATGGAATTATTGGATATGCAGCTATGTCTGGCATGGCATCTGCGGCAGCGTGACACCGCCAGAGCTTTGTATCTTGCGCAAACGGCAGAGCATCTGCTGAACGATTTCTTCCCCAATCATCCTGATACAGATTCCGGTAGTGAGCAATTCAGGCTCATGCGGTCAAGATTGGTACTGGTCAGGGCCGAGGCTGCATGGTTATACGGCGAGTTTGATAAGTCGGCCCAGTTATCAGACCTGGCTTTGCAACTGGCAGCAGATGGTGCATCCATCGAGGCGGCCCGTTGCACTGCAGATGCACGTTTTTTGCTCGCCTGTGTGGGCTTGCAAAAAGGCGAAGTGCCGGTCGTTGAGTTTGAGATCGGCCAGGCCATGCAGTTTGCCCGCCAGGCCAAAGATTGTATGCGCGAGGTGGCGGCTGAATCCCTGCTGGCAAATCAACTGGTATTGCGCAATCTGCCGTTAGCGCTGGAGCGTTGGGGCGCAAGCCGCAATCCTGAAAGCCAGAGCACGGATCTTTTCTTGCGCAGTTATATCAATGAATTTTTGATGTACACCTACTCCCTCACCAGTGACTTCGGTGAGTCAGCTGCGCGTGGAATACAGGTATTTGAATTTGCCCGGAACTATGGACAAAAGCGCCGCATGATCAATGTTGCCAGCAACGTTGGCGATGCCTTCAACAGCATGAGTGATCATCAGTCTGCATTGCAATGGATACAGGATGGCCTGGATCTGGCCAGGGCTGCCGGTTGGCCAAATAGCATTGCCAGTTGTCTGATACAAATGTCTGAGACTCTGCGCCGGCTGGGGCGTTTGGAAGCCGCCAAAGAAATGTTGGAAAATGCCTTGCCTATCGTTGCACGTGTGGCAGGCTCTCGCTCGCATTTGCTGGCCCTGCGCTATCTGGGAGACTTGTCTCTCGACATGGGCGAATATGCAATGGCCTTGAACAGTTTCTTTGATCTGATCTCCTGGGCGGATAAAAAAAATCATCTGGATTTTCGTATAGGATCACGCCGTGGTTATGCAAATGCCTTATCCATGCAAGGGCAGGCCAAGGCGGCTTTGGCTGCTGCGCTGGAAGCACTGACACTTGCACGCCAGAGTACCGACAGTTACCGGCATATAGAAGTCTTGCGTGTGCTTGCCGCTCTGTATATGCGCCATAGTTTGCCTGAACCGGCAGAAATGCAGGCCGCCAGCGCCCCCTTGCATTATCTGCGTATGGCACTGGATTTGGCGGGGCATATCAGCGGCTTTACTATACCTGCTGACCTGTATGAAGAAATAGCCCATGCCTATGCCGCCGCTGACAGTTTTCGCGAAGCCTATGAATTTGGTCAGCTTGCCTTGACCGCCCGTGAAAAAAGCCATAACCGCGCATCTGCCAATCGCCTGAATGCCATGCAGCTTAGCCAGCAGACTGAACGCATGAAGGCAGAAAGCGAACACCTGCGTCAACTGGCCGCTGCCGAAGCCCAGCGCGCCGGGGTCTTGCAACAAACCAGCGTCGTGCTGGAAAAATTGGGAACCATAGGACAGGAAATTACCGCCAGCCTGGATGCTGCAGCGGTCTTTGATGCCTTGAATCGCCATGTCCATGATTTATTGCATGTCACTGCCTTCGTCATCTACATGATGGATGACGACCAGCAAAGCATGACCTCAGCCTTTGGTGTCGAGAATGGCATACCGATAGAACCAGATACGGTATATATGTCCAGCCCGGTGTCTAACTCAATACGCTGCGTCAAAGAACGCCGTGAAGTTGCCATAGAGCTGGCCGCCGAAGATGAATTGCCAGGTCTGATACCCGGTACGGAAATGGTACACAGCATGCTTTTTGCACCGCTGATTATTGGCGACAGAATATTGGGGGCGATGACCATACAGTCTTCGCGTCAGCATGTGTATGGTGATAGAGAACGGATGATCTTTCGTTCGCTATGCGCCTATGGTGCGATTGCTCTTGGCAATGCCGACGCATATATGCGCTTGCAAAAAACCCAGGAGCATTTGCTGGCACAAGAAAAACTGGCTGCCCTGGGCTCACTGGTCGCCGGTGTTGCACATGAACTCAATACACCCATAGGTAATTGCCTGCTGGTTGCCAGTACCTTGCAGGATGGCAGCCGCTATCTGAGCAGCAAGCTGGCAGGACAAACCCTGAGGCGTTCTGACTTGAATAATTTTTGTGAAGAAGTCAAAACCTCATCAGAAATACTGATGCGTGGATTGAGTAGCGCCGCGACTCTGGTCAGCAGTTTCAAACAGGTGGCTGTAGACCGCACATCTGAGCACAGGCGCAGCTTTGACCTGCGCCAGGTTTTGCATGACATCATTGCTACCCTGAATATACGCATCACTCAAACCGGGCACAGCATACAAGTGAATGTGCCGTATAACATCCACATGGATAGTTATCCGGGGTCTCTTGGGCAGGTGATTAGCAACCTGGTGGAAAACTCCATCCTGCATGCTTTCGATAAAAGACAGGCGGGTCATATGGATATCAATGTCACGCTGGTGGATGCGCAGCGCGTGTTGATCGCATTCAGTGACGATGGCGCAGGTATACCCGAAGAAAATCAAAAGAGGATTTTTGATCCTTTTTTCACTACCAAATTGGGGCAGGGCGGCAGTGGTCTGGGATTAAATATTTGCTACAACATTACTACCTCGATTTTGCATGGACAGCTTAGTGTCAAAAGCAGTCTTGGCGCTGGAACCAGTTTTTATCTGGATTTACCCCTCGTTGTATGAATTCGCTATATGAATTCACTACATGAGCCCACTGTATGAGTTCGCAGCATGAGTTTCATGGATGGCACCAGTATTAAATTGATAAAATAATCAGAATTGCAGAAAACAGCATGCGCAAATTTGGATATTCAGGAAAAAGCAATCGCTTGAATTTGATCCTTGTCAAGCATCCTTTTTTTGTTGCACTTACTTGAAAATCCGGTCGAATTCACCTATTGTGCAATGCACCAATAATAACAAGGTACACAATTGGCTAATCAACACACTAAAAGCAGCATTGCAGGCTTGACCCTGGCTGCTGTCGGCATCGTCTATGGCGATATAGGTACTAGCCCTCTTTACACGATGAAAGAGGTATTTTCAAAAGAACATGGTCTTCCCCTGAATGAGGCGAATATTTTCGGCGTGGTCTCGTTGATTGTCTGGGGGCTACTGATCATTGTCGCCATCAAGTACGTGACTTTAATACTCAGGGCAGATAATCGTGGTGAAGGCGGCATTATGGCCTTGACGGCGTTAGCGCTGGAGTCCGTAGGCAAATCCTCAAAATGGCATTTCACTTTACTTGTTTTGGGATTGTTTGGTGCTGCGCTATTTTATGGTGATGGCGTCATTACCCCAGCCATTTCAGTGCTGTCGGCGATAGAAGGTCTGGAAGTCGCCACACCTGCATTTACCCCCTATGTTGTACCAATTACCTTGGTGGTGTTGTTGCTGTTATATTCTGTCCAGTACAAAGGTACGGCAGGCATAGGTAAATGGTTTGGCCCCATTATGGTGGTCTGGTTCATCGTGCTTGCTGGCATGGGTTTATATAATATCGCCAAGATGCCGGGTATATTGTGGGCGCTGAATCCTGCATATGCATTCCATTTTCTGACTGAATACAAATGGCTGGCTTTCCTTGCCTTGGGTGCTGTCGTGCTCGCATTTACAGGTGCCGAAGCGCTCTACGCAGATATGGGACATTTTGGTAGTAAACCCATACGTGCAGCCTGGTTCATGATTGTGTTTCCTTCATTGGGGCTGAACTATCTTGGACAGGGTGCGCTATTACTTGCCACTCCTGAAGCAGTCAGTAATCCTTTTTATCAGCAACTTGGTGCATGGAGTGTTTATCCTCTGGTGATTTTGTCGACGATAGCGACGGTAATTGCTTCACAGGCGACGATCTCAGGCTCTTTCTCCATGACCAAACAGGCAATTTCCTTAGGCATCATGCCGCGTATGGAGATCGTTCATACCTCTTCTAAAGAGATAGGTCAGATTTATATACCCGCAGTCAACTGGTTGCAACTCGCGGTCGTCGTTGCTGCAGTTGTCGGATTTGGCTCATCTTCCAGCCTGGCATCAGCCTATGGCATTGCGGTCACTGGCACCATGTTGGTCACTTCGTTGCTCACCTTCTTCGTGATTCGTTACGGCTGGAAATACAATCCTTTTCTATGTTTTGCAGCGACAGGTTTTTTCTTGTTCATTGACGTGGCATTGTTCTCTGCTAATGTGCTGAAGTTTTTCCATGGCGGCTGGTTCCCGGTTGTACTTGGTATTGTCATGTTCACCTTGATGATGACCTGGAAACGTGGCCGTGAATTGGTGTTTGATAACCTGAAAAAACATGCGATTCCATTGGAAGATTTCCTTGAATCCCTGTTTGTTTCACCACCAGTGCGCGTTGCGGGTACAGCTATCTTCCTGCGCGGCGAGGCCGATGGCGTGCCACATGCACTGTTGCATAATCTTTCGCATAACAAGATCTTGCATGAACGCGTGATTTTCCTGACTTTGCATAATCGAGAGATTCCCTGGGTACCATTCTCGGAAAGAATCAAGGTCGTTGATCTTGGTAACGCCTGTTATCAGATTGATGTCTATTATGGTTTCAAGAATGAACCTGATATCCCGAATGCCCTGGCATTGTGCGCACCATATGGCCTGACGTTTGAACCTATGGAGACTTCATACTTCATTTCCCGTCAGACTATTATCTCCAGTCCTGGCAGTGGCATGGCTATGTGGCGCGAGAGTGTTTTCGTTGCCATGTCCCGTATTGCCCGCGATGCGGCTGATTTCTACCAGATCCCCAGCAACCGGGTTATTGAGGTGGGTTCGCAAGTGGAAATCTAAAAACTTGGCACGGGCGCTTATCAAATCAAAATGCCTGTGCTATACTCTCGGTCTTTCGCGGCTGTAGCTCAGCTGGATAGAGTACTTGGCTACGAACCAAGGGGTCGTGGGTTCGATTCCTGCCAGCCGCACCAGATTCAAGGGACTAGATGAAAATCTAGTCCCTTTTGTCTTTTTGGGCTTGCAAAAAATTGCTTCAGCAGCGTCATAATATTTATATTTGATGCAAGTCCAGACAGAAGTGCTTTCTTCCTCGCAGCATTTTTCTGGGATATTTCTGCGAAACGCCTTTTTCAGTTTTTGCTATTTGATTCAAATTTATAGGGGGAAGCTGGAGTAAGAGAGCTGATTTTGTTCAAATTCAAAATAATCTACCCCTTGGGGCTTTTCATTTTTCCTGAATCTCGCTATAATCTTGTTTTTCGCGGCTGTAGCTCAGCTGGATAGAGTACTTGGCTACGAACCAAGGGGTCGTGGGTTCGATTCCTGCCAGCCGCACCAGATTCAAGGGACTAGATGCAAATCTAGTCCCTTTTGTCTTTTTGGCGTTAGAAATTAGCGAAATACATGGCTTTGATCTGCAGCATTGCTGCAGATCATTGATGCTTGCTTAGCTCGCGAGTATCAATTCGCGTATATTCCAGCCCTCTGGAGCTTCCTGGTTCATGGCGTTGCGCTTGACTTGTTGGTCTGGTGTTTTTTCTGTCATAGACTGAATCAGGCGTTGCAATTGTGCCGCATCCGGTAAGACCGTGCCCAGGAAAACTACCTGATCACGATGCTGTATCAGGATGGTAGGGAAGTTTTCTATATCCACTTCGTCAACCAGATGCGCCTGATCTTCTATGTCTATCCAGGCAAAGCATTTGTCCGGATGCTTGCTCATCAGATCATCAAAGGATGACCTGTAGAAATTGCAGGTGTCGCACCAGGCGGCGCACAGGCAGGCGACTAGCCAGTCTTTATTTGCCAGTTCAGCCTTTACTGAGGAAATGTCTTCGGTATTCATTATCGAGTTCATCGTGCAATTTTAAACGAAGTGATGATTTAAGGCGTGACTAAGGTGCAATGCATAGCAAAGAGCCAGTCGTGAAATCAATGGAACACGGTAAAATACGCGCATGACCAGAATTTTAGCAATTGAAACCTCCACCGAACTCGCCACTGCAGCCATATTGACTGATAGCGGTATATTCGTCCGCGAACTCAGCGGCGTGCAAACTCATTCCCAGGGTATTTTGCCAGCCATACAGGCTTTGCTTGTTGAGGCGGGTGTGCGTTTGCAGGATTGCGATGCCATAGCCTTTGGCTGTGGTCCCGGTGCTTTTACCGGCATACGCACAGCTTGCGGCATTGTGCAGGGTTTGGCCTACGGTGCTGACTTGCCAGTGGTGCCGGTAGTGAGCTTGTTGGCCATGGCTGAAGCTGCGCGCGAACAGGTGGCCGCAAATGAATTTGTATGCATACTTGATGCGCGCATGAATGAAGTGTACTGGGCACAATATCGTTTTGGTGACGCAGGCTGGACGGAGGTAAGCGCACCTGCCTTGACCGGACTGGCGTCAGCATTAGCTGCCATCACGCTGGAAAATCCACAACTGGTATTGGGCAATGGCCTGGTCTTGCCTGAGTCAGAGCAGACGCGATATTCAAGTTTGCCAAGTTTGTCATGTATGCCGCATGCAAAACAAGTCGGCATACTGGGTCGCCTGGATTTCGCTGCAGGGCGAGGTTTGCCGGCAGACCAGGCACAACCACTGTACCTGCGCAATAAAATCGCCCTGACCACGGCTGAGCGTGAGCAAGTCAAACTCCAGGCAGCTAAAGCATCAGCGTAATGGGACTGGCTATGGATTTGAAATTGATAACACCGCAATATGGCAAGCTGGGGTTTGCTGATGTTGACAGCATCCTCACCATAGAAGAACGGGTGTATGCCTACCCCTGGACGCGTGGGAATTTTACTGACTCCTTTTCCAGTGGCTATGAAGCTTTTGGTTTCAGGGATACAGAACTGGATTTGTTTGCCTATTTTGTCGTCATGCCGATACTGGATGAATTACATCTGTTGAATTTTGCGGTGGACCTGCCATATCAGGGGCAGGGTTATGCAAAACTATTGATGGACAAATTATTCACCTACACCAGTGAGCATGCCCATTCCTCGATTTTACTGGAAGTAAGACGCAGCAATGCACGCGCCATTTCTGTGTATGAAGGCGCGGGATTTGCATCCATTGGTGTGCGCAAAGGCTATTACCCCGCGCATGATGGACAGCGCGAAGATGCGATCGTGATGCGGAGGATTGTTGATGCAAACGTTTGATAGTCATAACAGGCAAAGAGCCCTGCATGAGCTTGGCTTGGGTCCGATGTGGTTGCTGCGCGACGCAGAGCCAGCGATACCTGTGGCTGCAGTAGAAACTCAATCTGAGTCTGTGCTTGTACCAATGCCCGTTCCTGTTCCGGAGCCTGTAATGGCAGGTGCAAGCCCTCCATTGAAATCAGCCTGGTCAGAGCCTGAAGTTGAGCAATCAAAAAACTTAGCGGAAGTGCAGCCTGTAGCGCCAGTTTTTGAAAGCACGTCTGAGCCAGATGCATGGTTGGTGCAGGAAATTGTTCCTGATATGCAGACAGAAGATATGTCGCAAACCAGTCAGGAGCCTGCAATCGCCACTTTGTCATGGGATGAATTGCAGCCCATGGTGGAAAGTTGCCGTCAGTGCGGTTTATGCCAGGGTAGAAAGAAAGCTGTTTTCGGCACTGGTGACCAACAGGCCAAATGGCTGTTTGTTGGCGAAGGCCCAGGCTATAACGAGAATCTGCAAGGCTTGCCCTTCGTTGGTGCTGCCGGGCAGTTGCTTGACAATATGCTCAAGTCGCTGGGTGTGCCACGTGGCGAGCAAAGTTATATCGCCAATATTGTGAAATGCCGTCCTACCGATGCGCAAGGCAAGGACAGGCCGCCAACTGCCGATGAGATCGCTGCATGCCTGCCTTACTTGCACAGACAGATAGCCTTGATCAAACCGCAAATCATTGTAGCGCTGGGCAAGACTGCTGCCGTGTCCTTGTTGGGGATGGATCTGGAAACCCCGGTCGGACAATTGCGCGGCAAGGTGCACCAATTCAAAGGCATACCTGTAGTGGCAACTTACCATCCAGCCTATCTCTTGCGCAAACCAGCAGACAAGGCCAAGGCCTGGGCAGATTTGTGCCTGGCCATTAAAGCGTTACCCGCAGGTTGAAGCACGTGGAGAGCGCACACGCTGGATTTCACCGCCAGTGGCAACATCTCCATCACCCCCATGTCCGGGCGCTGGCATGGATGCTGACTGCGCCGGGTTTGCTGGATGGACATGCCCCTATCTGGCATGGTGCGCTGGCGACAGCTGCATACACAGATATACAGGCTTTGCCGCAATGGCTGGTGGAGCTTGACTGCAATCCTGATCCCTTGCTTGATCTTTTACGGCTCCATCCATCGCGTCGCTTAGGTTTGTACGCTGAACGGCTTTATGAATTCTATCTGCGTGCTCATGGCTTGCTGCATGCACACGGCTTACAAGTGCATAACAAGGGTGCCAGCACCATCGGGGAGTTTGATTTTTTATTGCAGACCAAAGCTGGTTTGCAGCATCTGGAACTGGCGACAAAATTCTATCTGTATCACGCTGATGCGGCGGCAGCCCCGGATTTGTATGACTATCTCGGCCCCAATCTGGCAGATAGTCTGGGTGCCAAATTGCACAAGATTTTAGGCCAACAGCTGCAATTATCCCTACACCCATTGGCGCAACAAGTTTTGCCGCAAGCTGTACAAAGTGCGCAGGCCCTGGTCTTGGGCTGGTTGTTTTATCGCGATGAAAAAATAGTTGATAGTTTCATCGCTGCACATGGCCATATGGCCGGCTTGGCGCAGAATCATTACCGTGGTGCGATATGGACACAAGCAGAAGTGCAGGTGCTGGATTTTGAACATGCCTTGCTGCTCGACAGGCTGGACTGGCTGGCCCCGGCGCAGGTCGGCAAGGGAATGACACAGGGCAAGGATGATATCCTGAATAGCATGCAAACTTATTTTGCCAGCGCCCATACACCGCTCATGCTGGCACTGATGCAGGAAGATCAGGACGGTCTGGAAGTGATGCAGGAATGCCGCAGGGGTATGGTGGTGCCGGATAACTGGTTTGAGCTGGCTGATGCCGTCAAACTGAAGCGCGCACTATAAGAACGGCGCACGCCTCTTGGCTTCTTAAGATGTGCCTTGTCAGGCACATCTTCTTTAATCAATGCTTGTGTTCGCCTATCAGTGCCAGTGAATCAAATTCACGCTGATTGGCAGCATGCTTGCGCATCACACCGTAAATGGTGCTGGAAACAAACAAACCAAACAGCACGATGATGACCATGATGTCTATCTTCAAGGAATTGAGCAGGGTGTACAGCGCCAGCATGGTCAGTACTGACAGGTTTTCATTAAAATTCTGAACAGAAATTGAATGTCCAGCGCTCATCAATACGTGACCGCGGTGCTGCAACAAGGCATTCATGGGAACCACAAAGAAGCCAGCCAACGCTCCCACCAGTATCAACAGCGGGTAGGCGATCCAGACGGTGTGCACAAAAATCATGGTGATCACCACCATGCCCATGGCAACACCCATGGGCATGACATTCAGGGATTTTTTCAGTGGTACGAAGCGCGCTGCAGCTACTGCACCCAGCGCTACCCCTATGGCGACCACGCCTTGCAGAATGGCGGCCCTGTCCAGCGTCATGTGCAGGGATTTTTCAGCCCATTTCAACACTATAAATTGTAAGGTCGCAGCAGTGCCCCATAACAGGGTGGTGACGCCCAGAGTGATTTGGCCCAGTTTGTCTTTCCACAGAATAGTCACGCATTCGGCAAATTCTGTCACCAGTTTGGCCGGGTTGCGCTGCTGGTGCTTGTAGCGCGCACCTGTATCAGGGATGCGCATATTGAATAGCGCGGCAATGGCATAGCAGGCAGTGACTACGCAAAGTGCTGCTTCAGATGCAGTGGTGATATTAAAGTCGATGAGCGGGAAATCAAAACTGATTAAGGCTGCCGACACTTTGGTATTCACCAGCGCACCACCCAGTACGGTACCAAAGATAATGGAAGAGACAGTCAGGCCTTCTATCCAGCCATTTGCTGCGACCAGTTTTTCCGGCGGTAGTAATTCAGTGAGGATGCCATATTTGGCAGGTGAATATGCAGCAGCACCAAAGCCGACGACGGCATAAGCGATCAAAGGATGCACATGAAAAAACATCAGGGCGCAGCCACCGACTTTGATCATATTTGTGACGAGCATGACCTTGCCCTTGGGCAGTGAGTCAGCAAAGGCACCAACGAAAGGTGCTAGCAGGACGTATGACAATACAAAAAACAACTTCAATAGCGGTGGCATCCAATCCGGAGATTGCATGGACGTCAACAGTGCCATCGCGGCTATCAGTAAGGCATTGTCGGCCAGTGAAGAAAAAAACTGCGCCGCCATGATCGTATAAAAACCGCTCTTCATGCTTTATTCATGCTCTATGTCTACCTGCTACAAAATGTCTCTGGCAGCTTTATACCATGAAAATTGTGCGGAATTAGTGAAATAAGGCAAGCTAATTGCTGAATACTGGTTAAAATATCAGTGTTTTTCTGGCTGGTATGCTTGCAGTTAGCGCTATTTTTATACTGCGCATGTCTCTTAAAATTTCCTCAGGTCTGAAGATGGCAAAAGCGAAAACCAATTTTACCTGCACTGAATGTGGTGGTATTGTTAATAAATGGGCTGGGCAATGCCCGGCTTGTGGGCAATGGAATACCCTGGTCGAAACTATCGTCGAATCAGTCGGTAACCGTTTTAGTGCCAAACCCCAGGGATTGGCACAATCTGCGCCTGTACTGAACCTGGCAGAAATTGAGGCGCTCGATGTGCCGCGTTTTGGTACTGGTATAGATGAGTTTGACCGCGTGCTGGGAGGTGGGCTGGTAGCGGGTGGCGTAGTGCTGATAGGTGGTGACCCCGGCATTGGTAAGTCGACCTTGCTGTTGCAGGCGCTAGCTAACCTGGCACGCATTAAAAAAGTCTTGTACGTTAGCGGCGAAGAATCGGGAGCGCAAATCGCCTTGCGCGCCAAGCGCCTGTCACTGGATGCCAAGGACTTGCAATTGCAGGCTGAGATACAGCTGGAAAAAATTCTTAATACCCTGGCTGAGCATAAGCCCCAGGTGGTGGTCATTGATTCTATCCAGACCATGTATTCCGATGCCCTGAGTTCTGCACCGGGATCAGTCGCGCAGGTACGTGAATGCGCGGCTCAGTTAACGCGCGTTGCCAAAACCATGGATATCACCATGATACTGGTTGGACATGTCACCAAAGAAGGGGCATTGGCAGGGCCGCGCGTGCTGGAACATATCGTCGATACGGTCTTGTATTTTGAAGGTGATACCCATTCCAGCTTCCGGCTGGTGCGGGCGATCAAGAACCGTTTTGGCGCAGTCAATGAGCTCGGTGTGTTTGCCATGACAGAAAAAGGTTTGAAAGGAGTCTCCAATCCCTCGGCCTTGTTCCTGTCCCAACATGACACCCCGGTTGCCGGCTCTTGCGTCATGGTTACGCAAGAGGGCACACGGCCCTTGCTGGTGGAGATACAGGCGCTGGTCGATAGTTCGCATGCGCCCAATGCGCGTCGCCTGTCAGTAGGTCTGGAGCAAAACCGTCTTGCCATGCTGCTGGCAGTGTTGCACAGGCATGCAGGCGTGGCAGCGTTTGATCAGGATGTGTTTATCAATGCCGTGGGTGGCGTCAAGATTGCCGAGCCAGCTGCCGATCTGGCCGTGCTATTGGCGATTAACTCTTCGATGCGCAATAAACCCCTGCCGCGTGGTCTGGTGGTGTTTGGCGAGGTTGGGCTGGCAGGTGAGATACGTCCGGCACCACGTGGACAGGAGCGCTTGCGCGAAGCCGCCAAGCTGGGGTTTTCCATCGCCATGATCCCGAAATCGAATGCGCCCAAACAAAAAATTGAAGGCCTGACCATCATAGGTGTGGACAGGATAGAAGAGGCCTTGTCCAAAATCCGCGATGTTGATAGCGAAATCCAGGATTAGATTTTTGCTGCCTTCAAATCTTTCAAGATAGCCTGGCTGGCTGCTATGCCGCTGCGCACTGCTCCTTCCAGGGTGGCAGGGTAATCGCCTTTGGTATAGTCGCCCGCCAGATACAGGCCAGCGTAAGCAGTATGATTGTCTGGCCGGTTCAAACCAGGTGTGCAACTGAAGGTGGCGCGCTTTTCCGAGATGCATTGATGCCATATCGGTTGTGCCAGTTCTGGCATGCCCAGGCTCTGTGCCAATTGGGCGGCAATATCCATTGCCAGTTCATGCCTGTCAATGTCAGTGGCTGCTTTTGACACACTGACAACCACTGCCAGCAAGCCAGCCTGATCTGGCTGCAACTGGCCACGGTCGAATACATATTGTCCCCATTTTTTTTGCGCGACGTCGTCAAGCAGGGCCAGCATGGCGCGCGGCAGTCGCACGCTTGGTGCGTATTGCAAATAACAGGTAGTGATGGGTTCGTAGCTCAGGTCACTGAGGGCAGGGATTGGCGCTGGCTGGTCTTTGGCTGGCAACGTGGACAGTAATCTGTCTGCATTGGCGAAATCGCATGCCAGTATGATTGCATCGTAGACCGGCAATTGCGCTTCAGCGTGTGCTTCGACCTGTTTCAGTTGTATTTGCCATTTACCATTTTCATTTTGCTGCAGACCAGTTACAGGATGGGCTGGCAAAACTTGCCCACCGTGAGCGCGTACGAATTCAGCCGCTTTTTCTGGGAAAATGCTGCTCAGGTCCAGGCGGGGTATCAGCATGTCAGAAGCTGCACGTCTGGCTCCCAGGCTGTCACGCAAGACATTTAAAAATACCTGGGCTGATGCTCGCTCTGGTGGTGTATTCAGGGCAGCAATACAGAGGGGTATCCACATCAGGCGGCATAGGCGGGGTGTCTGATCAAAGCGTTCGAGCAATTCCAGGACGCTGCAATCTTCGTTCAGGCGCCAACCCATCCAGCGAGCGGTCGAAGAAAATCTGGCCAGTGCCATTTTGTCAGAAAAGCTCAGGCCACTGGATTTAACCAGTGCCAGTAGTAGATGCAAAGGTGCTGGCAAGCGCGGAGCAATAAACGACATGCCATCTTCCAGCGCCGGATAAACCATTTGTAATGGCAAATTCAGCAGGGCAGTCTCGGTGTCCACACCAACCAGGCGCATAAGGCGCAAACTCTGGGTGTAAGCACCCAGCAAAATATGCTGGCCATTGTCCAGTTCATGTCCATGCACAGCGACACCACGTGCACGTCCACCCAGATAGCGGCTGGATTCAAGCAAAGTGACAGTGGCACCTTGTTGTGCCAGTTCACAGGCAGCCGCGCAACCAGCCCAGCCAGCGCCGATGACGGCGACAGACTTATTTTTCAGCGTCTCTTTTTTAGCCACGGACGTAGGTTTTCCAGGCTAACCAGAGTTTGCGTATAGGCGTCAGTGAGATACGCTGATTCAGTACGTGGAAGCCATCGTGCTGGATTTCTACCAGCAGGGCGCGATAGATTGCCGCCATGATCAGGCCAGTTCTTTGTGATTTGCGGTCTTCCGGCGGCAGCAGGGCAAAGGCTTCTTCATACAACTTTTGCGCGCGCTCATACTGGAATTGCATCAGGGCCTCAAATTGCGTGCTATGGCGCGCGTTCAAAATATCGGCTGCAGTGACATTAAATTGTTGCAATTCGTTGACGGGCAAGTAAATCCTGCCTTTACGCGCATCTTCACCCACATCGCGGATGATATTCGTCATCTGGAAAGCCAGGCCCAGCTTTTCGGCAAATTCACGGGTTTGCGGATTGGTGATGCCAAAAATACTGGCCGACAAAATGCCAACAACGCCAGCGACATGCCAGCAATATTTTTGCAGGGCGTTGAAGTCGAGGTAGCGGGTCTGGTTCAAATCCATTTCCATGCCATCGATAATCGCCAGCAGGTGTGCGCCATCAAGCTTATAGTCCGCCATGTGTGGCAACAAAGCCTTGGTCACCGGATGCGTAGGCTGATTTGCCAGCATCGCCTGGACTTCCTTGCGCCACCAGCCCAGCTTGCTGCGCGCCACCATATCGTCGGTGCTTTCATCGACGACATCATCAACTTCGCGGCAAAATGCATACAGGGCGGTAATTGCCCGCCTTCTGGCCTGGGGCAAAAACAAGAAACTATAGTAAAAACTGGAGCCACTTTGTGCAGCTTTTTGCTGGCAATATTCGTCTGGAGACATGCTGAGTGAGTAATAAGTGGCGGCTGCTAAAGCCAAAAATAAAGCCAAAAAAGTAGCTATGTTAACAAACTGTGGCAAAGCTCACAAATCTCTTGCTTGGATTGTGTAGCGATTGCAATGGTCATTATGGCTTCGATAGAGGAATTTCCGGCAGTTTACTGCAGAAATATGAATTTATTATTAATGAAGTAAGAGGACATTCCGTCTGAACACGGTTTTATACCGGTTTGGCCAAGCTGAAGGCTTTGTATAAGAAGTGTATTTTGATGTCAGAATAGACCTGTTTTATCGTAACATATTGTAATGAAAACGAAGAACTGCCTTCTTCATCAGGACTAAACGTATAATAGGCGGCGCGTTATAGAGCGATAGAGCGCCACGAAAAATCGGCGCGGCTTTTGAAATAATTACTCATTCGGACGAATATCTTGAATAAATCGAAATTTGCAGCATTAGTAGTTGGCGCGGGCATAGTCCTCGCCGGATGTGGTGGCTTTGTGTATACGACGGTTGGTGGCACTGTCACAGGTTTGGGTACTGGTGACGTCCTGGTCTTGCGTAATGAAGCCAATTACACCCAGACTTTGACCGTGGATGGTCCCTTCTCATTCAATGTGGCCAGTAATGGTGCTTACTCCATCAGTGTATTGACACAGCCAAATTCTGTGAACTGTACGGTAGCCAATGGCTCAGGAAAAATGTCCAGCGAGGCAGCAATCAAGAATATCGCCGTAACATGTGTACCTAATGTTCCTGTTGGCGGCACCTTATCTGGTATGGCTGATACTGGTTCCATCGTACTCGTCAATAATGCATTGACTACTGCAACAGTCACCACCAATGGTGCTTTCCAATTCCCTGCTTATGGCGTGAGTGGCCAGCCATTTGCGATTACTGTAGGTATCCCGCCAACATCTCAATATTGCACGGTGGCGAATGGTACTGGTACAGTGAATAATGCCAATCTTGCCGCTTCGTTGACCGCAGTAGTGACTTGTGTGCCTGCTGTGCCAGTTCAATTCACCGTCAATGGTCTGACTGCAGGTACTGTACTGACAATGGTGAATACTGTGGATGGTTTTGCTGATAAATTCGCAGTCAGTGCGCCGGGTAATTATCAGTTCAACTGGAGTTGGTTGACTGGCAGGGCATTCAACATCACAGTTGATACTCAGCCTACCGGTCAGACTTGTAAGGTCACTGCTGGCACGGGTTTTGTTGATGCCGCCAATCCTAACGCCTCAAGAAATGCGGTTGTAGATTGCGCCAAGACCTGATCCGAGTATGTAATGCAGTAATGCAGAAGTAAGTGAAAAAGCTGAGCAGATTTTATCTGTTCAGCTTTTTTTATATTGATCGGCAAGAAAACAAGTGGGCTGTGTCTGCCAGGCTTATAATTCTTCGAGCTTGCCTTGGTCATTGAAATAAAAAATACCCTCATGCTTGAAGCCCCATTTACCACCTTTCAGACGTATGAAGGGTTCAAAGCTGAAAAAGGCAACTGCTCCCAATTCCTGTTTATTATCTGAATGGATGTATTGGCGCTGGTCGCGGTCTGTGACTATACTGTGCCCCACATTATTGCGGTAATCCAGATTCACAAAGCCATTTTGCCGTATGCGCAAATTGGCCCAGTCAAATAACTGTCCAAAAGTGGTTTTTGGGGTCACGGTTTCCAGCATTTGTGCATGTAAATGCTGCTGGAAGCAAAGTCCGTTGCGAAACTCCAGCAGTTGCGGTGTCTGCGTGACCTTGCCATTCTCTACCGGGAAGGAGCGGGCACAATCTCCCCAATATTCGTCATGGACAGGGCTCAAATCCACGGTGATCAAATTGGCCTTGCCGACGACTTCCTTGCCGGGTTGATAATCGCTGCCAGAAATGGAAACACAGCTGCGTGAGCCAAGCAAGACCAGGGCAGGGCATTGGTGGTACCAGGTTTCGGAATAGCCAGACTCGCACAGCATGGCATAGGCTTTGTCGGCGATGGTTTGTTCTGTATCTTCAGCAGTGATCATGCCAGCCAGGCGCGCCAGTACTGTCTTGGCGGCGACCTGTATTTCCCTGTGCTTGGCGATTTGCAATGCTGTGGGCATGATATTGAGTAGGCTATCGTACAAAATGCGGGGCTTATTTGTGGTGATTGCTGCTGGAATTGTTATTGGTGTCACTGCTGTCGCTATTACTGTTATTCCCGTCGTTATTGCTATCGCTATCACCTTCACTATCACTGCTGGTGACAGCACGCACGCCAGCGCGAGTAACATCCACTGCAGTTCCGACTACGGCACTACCTACTTTAACTGTGGTTGAAACAGCAGCATCAGCGATCGCAATCACGGTACAGCCGTTAAGTGACAATAGAGATAGTAGGAAAACGCATCGATATATACAAGTTCGCATTCAGACTCCAGAATTCGGTGCAGACCCTGGCTTATTGAAGGAATGCCAGAGTCTCGCTGTTTAGTGTGATTGATAGTTTGATTTTAAGTTCAATCCTGCATATCTCCTATTGCTATTGGACAAAAACAGGAATGATTTATATGTTCTGGCTATTTTTTGATACGGCAAGATGTTCGCAATCGTTTGCTATGGGTTTGCTATGTATGTCATCTACATAGACTGATTTGTACCGATTTGTAATCACATGCTTTTTACATATTCTTGGCACGCCAGATCAATTTGAGCCAGTCTGTTTTACCCAGCTTGGGTCTGTGCTTGTATACATTGCAATCGACAGCTTCGATCTTTTCCAGGATGCGCAGTCCGCCCTGTACTACCAGGCGCAATTCCCATCCGAATCTGCCGGGCAGGCGCGTGGCCAGTCCGCTGCCTGATAGCATCATGTTCCTGGCACGTGCGACCTGAAAGCGCATCAGATTGCGCCAGTCATCATTTTGCATGCCACTGGCGATTTGTTGTTCACCTATGCCAAACCGGCTGAGGTCATCCAGAGGTAGGTAGATTCTTTGCTTTTGCCAGTCTATGGCGACATCTTGCCAAAAATTGATCAATTGCAGTGCACTGCAAATTGCATCTGAGTCGCGCAAATTCTCAGCACTGGCTTCGCCATACAGATGCAGCATAAGCTTGCCAACCGGGTTGGCAGAGCGGGCGCAATAATCCAGCAAGGTTGGGAAATCTGCATATCTGGCTGTCACCACATCTTGTTTGAATGCCGATAATAAATCGCGAAAACATTGCAAGGGCAGATCATATTCGCGGATCACCTTCGCCAGCGCCTTGAATAGTTGTGATTCGCTGCTACTATTTTTCTCTATGTTATCGAGTTCTTGTTCATGTTCCGCCAATTCTTTCAGTCTTTGCTCGGGGCTGGCATCACCTTCATCGGCAATGTCATCGGCACTACGGGCAAAAGCGTAAATGACCTTGACGGCAGGCCTTAGGCGGGCAGGGAGCAAAACAGAGGCAACCGGGAAGTTTTCGTAGTGGTTGACTGATATTTGTGACATTCGTGACATTTGCTGAGATAAATTCCATGAAAAGTCTTAATGACCGAAAAGTCATTGGCAAAAGCAAGATGCTTAACTATAATTACTAACCGCAAAGTCAGTTACTTGATAGTAGCATGCAGTCAATATAAAATATTAATAAAATCGCATTGTCATTATTACCCGTTTTGTTCCGGCCCAGAAAGCCTGCATAGTAAAGGAAAACTCCTGTGTTAACACCAGAAACTACCATCCATCCTCAAGCGAGGCAGTTTGCTGGAAGGCGCGCTGTTCCATTCGCCTTCATCCTTGCTTCTGCGACACTATTGCTCGCTTGTTCCAAGCCTGTCGAGAAAACTGAAGATATACGCCCAGTCAGGACCATTACCCTGGCAAGTAGCAATATAGATATCAATGCCGAATTGCCAGGCGAAGTGCGCCCGCGCATAGAGTCGCGCCTGGGTTTCCGTGTTCCTGGCAAAATCGTCGCCCGCAAGGTCGATGCTGGCACCCTTGTCAAACGTGGTCAGGTATTGATGCAGCTCGACCCGCAAGACCTGGCACTGGCACAGGTCCAGGCCAAAGCTGGCTTGTCTGCAGCAGAAAGCAACCGTGATCTTGCCAAGGCAGAGCTCAAGCGTTATCAAGAGTTACGCGCCAAGAATTTTGTTGCGGCAGCCGTGCTGGATGGTAAAGAGGTAGCGGCCAAGTCGGCACAATCAACTTACGAGCAGGCCCTGGCAGCTTATAAAAACCAGTCCAACCAGTCTTCTTACACCAGTCTGGTAGCGGATGTGGATGGTGTGGTAACCGGTATTGATGCCGAAGTTGGTCAAGTGGTTGCTGCTGGCACGCCAGTAGTACGTGTGGCGCAAATGGGTGCCATGGATGTGGTAGTCGGCATACCTGAAGATAAAATCAACTCCATCCGCCAGATGACGGACGTGAATGTGCGCTTGTGGGCTAATCCAGGTCAATCCATCCCTGGTAAATTGCGTGAATTGTCACCAATAGCAGATGCTGTGACGCGCACTTATACCGCCAAGGTCAGTCTCAGTGGTGACAATAAAGACGTGCAACTCGGCATGACAGCTTATGTTAGCTTCAATGCAAAAAATCCCAACAATGCGATCAAAGTACCTTTGACTGCCTTGTTCCAGGAAAAAAATGCGTCTTCAGTCTGGGTAGTTGAATCTGGCGTCGTCAGATTGGTGCCTGTGCAAGTTGCCGGTTCCTCCGGCGAAGAAGCTTTGCTGGCTGGTGGTGTTAAACCAGGTCAAGTGGTGGTGACAGCGGGAGCCAACCTGCTCAAGAATGGTCAAAAAGTGACTATTCTTGGAGTGGAGGCTGCCCCGACCCCAGCACCAACCGCCGCTGCAGCACCTGCCAAGGCCGTGGCCGCTGCCAGTGAGACAGCTCCGGCAGCAGCGGTCGCAGGAGCGACCAAATGAGTGATTCTTCACGTGGTTTCAATTTATCCAGATGGGCGCTGGAGCATATCCCGCTGACGCGCTATCTGATGGTCGTGCTGTTGCTGGGAGGCATACTTAGCTATAGCAGGCTGGGGCAGGATGAAGATCCGCCGTTTACTTTCCGTGCCATGGTGGTGCGGGCTATCTGGCCAGGTGCGACTGCCTTGCAAATGGCTGATCAGGTGACTGACAAGCTGGAAAAAAAGCTGCAAGAGACGCCGTATATAGACAAGATACGCAGTTACTCCAAACCAGGTGAAACTTTAATCATCCTGCAATTGCGTGAATCGACGCCGCCTAAAGATACGGCGCAATCCTGGTATCAGGTGCGCAAGAAGATAGGTGATATCCGTTCAACCTTGCCGCCAGGCGTACTCGGCCCATTCTTTAATGATGAATTTGGTGATACCTACGGTTCTATCTTTGCCTTATCCGGCGACGGCTTCAAGTATGAAGAAGTCAAGGAATATGCAGACTTCGTACGCCAGCAGTTCTTGCGCATCCCTTCCGTGGCCAAGGTTGAGTTATTCGGCGTACAGGATGAGAAAATCAATATTGAATTTTCACAAAAGAAGTTCTCGCAACTGGGCGTGCCTTTTGACGCCATCGTAGGGCAAATCAATTCACAAAATGGTGTTGAAGCCACAGGTGTATTAACGACATCGACCGACAATCTGCAAGTGCGTATTTCAGGCGCGCTGATGACGGTGAAAGAGTTGGAGAATTTGCAGTTGCGCGCCAACGGTACGACTTTCCGTCTCGGTGATTTTGCCACAGTCAAACGCGAGTATAAAAATCCACCGCAAGACAAAATGCGCTTCAATGGCAAGGATGTTGTCGGCCTGGGTATCTCAATGGAAAAGGGCGGCAATATTATCGAGTTGGGCAAGCACTTGCAAATTAATGTTGCTGAAATCAAGGCCAAACTGCCAGTGGGTATTACGCTGGAGCAGGTAACCAATCAGCCGGATGCAGTCAAGTCTTCCGTCGGTGAATTTATCCGCACTTTGATCGAAGCGGTGATTATCGTGCTGGCCGTCAGTTTCCTGGCGCTGGGTTTGCATACCAAACCCTTCCGCCTGGATATCTGGCCTGGTCTGGTAGTCGGTTTGACGATACCTTTGGTACTGGCGATTACCTTCCTGTTCATGCGCATACTGGATATTGATTTACATAAGATATCGCTGGGTGCATTGATTATCGCCCTGGGTTTGCTGGTCGACGATGCGATTATCGCGGTTGAAATGATGGTCAGGAAGATGGAAGAAGGTTTCTCGCGCTTTGATGCGGCAACCTTTGCTTATACTTCTACGGCCATGCCTATGCTGACAGGTACGCTTATTACGGCGGCAGGTTTCTTGCCTATCGGTCTGGCAAAATCTGCAGCGGGTGAGTATACCTTCTCAATGTTCTCGGTGAATGCTTTGGCTTTGCTGATTTCATGGCTGGCTGCGGTTATTTTTACACCGTATCTGGGTTATCTGCTGTTGAAGGTCAAGCCGCATGCCGGTGGTGGTGGCAGCGAACATGAGATTTTCGATACACCGTTTTACTCACGCTTCCGTGCACTGGTTAACTGGTGCGTGACCTGGCGCAAGACGACCATAGTCATTACGCTTGGCGTGTTCATGCTGGGTGTGTACGGATTCAAATTCATTGAGCAGCAATTCTTCCCGGATTCCAGTCGTCCTGAGTTGATGGTGGAATTGTGGTTGCCCGAAGGTTCTTCTTTCAAGGCGACAGAGGCGCAAGCCAAGAAATTTGAAGCCTTCATACAGAAACAGGAAGGGGTGGAAAGTGTCACCAGCTATGTAGGCACGGGTAGTCCGCGTTTCTATTTGCCGCTGGATCAGATTTTCCCGCAAACCAACGTGTCGCAGATCGTGGTCTTGCCTAAGGATTTGAAAGCGCGTTCTGCATTGCGTTTGAAAATTATCGAAGCCTTCAAGAAAGATTTTCCTGAGGTGCGTGGTCGTGTGAAACTGTTGCCTAACGGCCCACCAGTTCCTTATCCAGTGCAATTCCGTGTGACCGGCCTGGAAGTGACCAAGGTCAGGGAAATTGCGGACCGCGTGAAAGAAGTCATGCGCGCCAATCCGAACACGGTTGGTGTGAATGACAACTGGAATGAATCGGTCAAGGTGGTGCGTATCGATCTGGATCAGGATAAATTGCGTGCCTTGGGCATTACTTCGCAAGCTGTCATGCGCGCTGCGAATACTATCCTGACAGGTTCTACCGTAGGCCAGTTCCGTGATGGCAATAAGCTGATTGATATCGTGGTACGTCAGCCAGTAGATGAGCGCTCTACCATTGATGCATTGGGTAATGCCAATGTGCCTACAGGCAGCGGCAAGTATGTACCATTGTCGCAAGTTGCCCGTATCAACCTGGTCTGGGAGCCGGGTGTAGTCTGGCGCGAAGGTCGTGAATGGGCGGTGACCGTGCAATCTGACGTGGTGGATGGTATACAAGGCCCAACAGTATCTAGCCAGGTATCACCGAAGCTGGATCAGATCAGGGCCAGCCTCTTGCCGGGTTACAAGATAGAACTGGCAGGTGCAGCAGCGGATAGTGGCAAGGCGCAAGAATCGATTGCAGCCAACGTACCTTTGGTGATCTTTATCATCTTCACCTTGCTGATGTTGCAATTGCATAGTTTCTCCAGATCCTTGCTGGTATTCCTGACCGGACCTCTGGGCGTGGCAGGGGCGGCAATGGCCTTGTTGATACTGCAACGTCCATTCGGATTCGTGGCCCAGCTTGGCGTGATTGCCTTGTTCGGTATGATTATCCGTAACTCGGTAATCCTGATTGACCAGATTGAACATGATATAGGTGAGGGCGTTGCGCCTTGGGATGCGATTGTGGAATCGGCAGTTCGCCGCTTCCGTCCCATCATCCTGACAGCGGCGGCAGCCGTACTGGCGATGATACCTTTGTCGCGTTCCGTGTTCTGGGGCCCGATGGCGGTCGCTATCATGGGTGGCTTGATTATTGCCACTGCCTTGACCTTGTTGTTCTTGCCAGCTTTGTATGCTGCCTGGTTCAGGGTCAAGAAAACCAGTATTTGACCCCGTTTGTGACCTTGTCCCTGCCAGTGCATATGCGCTGGCAGGGATTAAAAATGGGGTAAATCGGGTTATAGTGCCTGTATTAAGTGTTTAGCTTGCCTGTATTGGGCTCGTATTTAAAAAAATAAGGCACATGCTGGTAAAATCCAGTAGAATATCGGGCTGGAGTTGTAATGCCACATACATCAGTTTTGGGCGACGCTTGAATTTCGGGTCGCCCTTTGCTTTTGTAACGGCCGTGCTCAACGTGTGGCGGCATTGCGCCGGTGAACATAAACATACATCCCGCGAGGATGGCGAAATTGGTAGACGCACCAGGTTTAGGTCCTGACGCCAGCAATGGTGTGGGGGTTCGAGTCCCCCTCCTCGCACCACAGAATTTTTACTATTTGGACGATTTTCATGGCAACTGCAGTCGAAACTTTAGATAAATTGGAACGCCGCTTGACGATTTCCTTCCCGGTAGCCGATGTGCAATCGGAAGTTGAAAAACGTTTGAAACAGCGTGCACGCACAGCAAAAGCGCCTGGTTTCCGTCCTGGTAAAGTGCCTATGAAAATGGTAGCTGCGCAATACGGCTATCAAGTAGAAACAGAAGTGCTGAACGACAAAGTCGGCCAGGCTTTTGCTGCTGCTGCAAATGAAAACAAATTGCGTGTTGCTGGTTACCCAAGTATAGAGCCAAAGTCTGGATCAGACGTGGCTGAAGGCAGCTTGGCATTCGATGCAATTTTTGAAGTGTATCCAGAAATCACAGTCGGTGATTTGTCTGTTGCTGAAGTAGAGCAAGTCAAATCTGACGTGACAGACGCTGAAATCGATAAAACGATCGATATCCTGCGCAAGCAACGCGTGCATTTCCACGTTAAAGGTGAGCAGGGCGCGCATGGTGACGGTGGTGCAGACCAGTCCGCACAAAATGGCGACCGCGCTACAGTAGATTTCGTAGGCAAGATCGACGGCGTCGAATTTGCTGGCGGCAAAGCTGATGGTTTTGCATTTGTACTGGGCGAAGGCCGCATGTTGCCTGAGTTTGAAACAGCAACTATCGGTTTGAAAGTTGGCGAATCCAAGACTTTCCCATTGGCTTTCCCTGAAGACTACCATGGCAAGGATGTTGCCGGTAAGACTGCAGAATTCACCATCACTCTGACAAAACTGGAATGGGCGCATATGCCTGAAGTAGATTCCGAATTTGCCAAAATGCTGGGCGTAGAAGACGGCGATCTGGTCAAGATGCGCACTGACATCAAGGAAAACCTGGAGCGCGAAGTGCGCGGTCGCGTTAAGTCCAAGACCAAAGAAAGCGTCATGGATGCACTGGTTAAAACAGTTGAATTCGACGTGCCTAAAACCCTGGTTGCCCAAGACAGCGAACGTCTGGCAGAAATGACACGTCAGGACATGGCCCAACGCGGCATGAATGTCAACGACGTACCATTCCCTGCTGACCTGTTCAATGCGCAAGCTGAACGTCGCGTTCGTTTGGGTTTGATCCTGGCTGAACTGGTCAAGGCTAACAGCCTGCAAGCAACAACTGAACAAATCAAAGCGCAAGTTGAAGATTTTGCTCAAAGCTATGAAGACCCACAGCAAGTCGTTAAATATTATTTTAGCGACCGCAATCGTCTGGCTGAAGTTGAAGCCCTTGTATTAGAAGAAAACGTCGTTAACTATGTGCTTGGTAAAGCGAAAGTCACAGACAAAGTTCTGCCTTTCGACGAATTGATGGGTAACAACGCACAAGCGTAACAATTAAAGGAAAACACATGACAGGCATCATCCGTAATTCGGCACTGGACACAAACATGCTGGGCATGGTGCCTATGGTGATTGAGCAAAGTGGCCGAGGTGAGCGTGCATACGACATCTATTCCCGCTTGCTCAAGGAACGTGTGATTTTCCTGGTTGGTCCGGTCAATGACCAGGCTGCCAACCTCATCGTTGCACAGTTGTTGTTTTTGGAAAGTGAAAATCCTGACAAGGATATTTCACTTTACATCAACTCACCGGGCGGCTCTGTTTCTGCAGGTATGGCGATTTTTGATACCATGCAGTTCATCAAACCTGATGTGTCGACTTTGTGTACTGGCCTCGCGGCATCCATGGGTGCCTTCTTGCTGGCTGCCGGTGCCAAAGGGAAGCGTTTTTCTTTGCCAAATTCTCGTATCATGATTCATCAACCTCTGGGCGGCGCCCAAGGTCAGGCATCTGATATTGAGATCCAGGCACGTGAAATCCTGTACTTGCGTGAGCGTTTGAATGGCATACTGGCTGAAAAAACTGGCCGTAGCCTGGAGCAAATTGCTAAAGATACAGATCGTGATAATTTCATGTCAGCAGACGCTGCTGCAGAATATGGTCTGATCGACAAGGTGTTGGCACATCGCGCTTAAGTCGCTTAATCAACTAGCTTGTCAAAAGAAGAACGCCTGTTCCGTGATGGTCCGGGCGTTTTTTTATTCTGTTCTATAATGTCTCATTGCTCCCCATGATTGCATATTGATGTCATGACGAAAGCCGTTTTTGCAGGTAATATGCAAGTCCAAGAAGCTGAGGAAATTTGTGCTTGATTTGCGCGGGCAAAGCCTGAGTGAAATCCTGTCAAGCCGCAGCTTATTTGCTAATTTTATAGATTAATTTTGTTTATTTCATATACGTATCATGCCCGATAAAAAATCCTCCAGCGGAGAAAAGTTGCTCTATTGCTCGTTTTGCGGCAAGAGTCAGCATGAGGTTAAAAAATTAATTGCAGGGCCATCCGTATTCATTTGCGACGAGTGTATCGATTTGTGCAATGACATCATTCGTGACGAAGTGTCCGAAATTGATAATATTGCCAGCGCGAAAACTGAATTACCCACGCCGCAAGAAATCACTGACTTGCTGGACCAGTACGTCATTGGGCAGCTGGGCGCCAAGCGTATTCTGGCGGTAGCGGTGTACAACCATTACAAGCGCCTCAAGCATCTGGGTAAAAAAGACGATGTCGAACTGGCAAAGAGTAACATCTTGCTGGTTGGCCCAACTGGTTCCGGCAAGACCTTGCTGGCGCAAACCTTGGCCCGCATGTTGAATGTACCTTTCGTGATTGCTGATGCAACTACTCTGACCGAAGCCGGCTATGTTGGTGAGGACGTAGAAAACATCATTCAAAAATTGCTGCAAAATTGCAACTATGAAGTCGAGCGCGCGCAAAAGGGTATTGTTTACATTGATGAAATCGACAAGATTTCCCGTAAATCAGACAATCCTTCGATTACCCGTGACGTCTCTGGCGAGGGTGTGCAGCAAGCTTTGTTGAAACTGGTTGAAGGTACGATGGCATCTGTGCCGCCTCAGGGTGGCCGCAAGCATCCGAATCAGGATTTCATCCAGATTGATACCACCAATATCATGTTCATCTGCGGTGGTGCGTTTGATGGCCTTGCCAAGATCATTTCTGACCGTTCTGAGCGCAGCGGCATAGGCTTCTCTGCCAGCGTCAAGAGCCAGGCAGAAAAGAGCGCCAGCGAAGTCATGCAAGATGCTGAGCCACAAGATTTGATCAAGTTTGGTCTTATTCCTGAGTTGGTTGGTCGTTTGCCTGTCATCGCCACTTTGAATGAGCTGGATGAAGCTGCCCTGATCCAGATTTTGGTCGAACCAAAAAACGCCCTGATCAAGCAATATGCAAAATTGCTGGAGATGGAAGGTACTGAATTGGAAATTCGCCCGGCTGCCTTGCAGGCGATTGCCAAAAAAGCGATTAAGCGTAAAACCGGTGCCCGTGGTTTGCGTTCCATCCTTGAGCATGCCTTGCTGGATGTTATGTACGACTTGCCTAGCCACCAGAATGTGGAGAAGGTTGTTATTGATGAAAGTACCATCACCAATGGTGCAAAACCCTTGTTGATTTACCATGAACAGCCAAAAGTTTCAGGTGCCTGATAGTATTGTTTGCTAAGAAGTAAGAAAAATGGGGAGCTAACTCCCCATTTTTTATTTATTTGCCTTGTTTTAATTTGATTCGAAGTACAATGGATTAACAAAACGATTCTGGCTTCAATCGTAAAGCTACCCGGAGAAGCTCTCTGAGTGGCTTTTTTTATTGTTTTTTTCCAGAATGGGCTTGTGTTTCCGCCCAGTGCGCCAACATTGTTAACCAGTATTTATGAAAGGTGCGCCATGACGACTACTCTGATTACCGAACAAACCCAATTGCCGTTGTTGCCACTGCGTGATGTCGTTGTATTCCCGCACATGGTAATCCCCCTGTTTGTGGGCCGCCCCAAATCCATTAAAGCCCTCGAAGCCGCCATGGATCAGGGCAAGAGCATCATGCTTGCCGCCCAGAAAGCCGCTGCCAAGGATGAACCTTCGGCAGATGACATTTACGAAATTGGCTGTATTGCCAATATCCTGCAAATGCTGAAATTACCCGACGGTACCGTTAAGGTGCTGGTCGAAGGTGCGCAACGTGCGCGGATCAGCAAGATCCATGATTCTGAATCGCATTTCTTTGCTGATTTGACACCTATCGCCGTTGACGAAGGTGATGAGTCGGAAGTGGAGGCCATGCGCCGCACTATCGTTCAGCAATTTGATCAATACGTCAAACTGAACAAAAAGATCCCGCCAGAAATTCTGGCATCCCTGTCCGGTATTGATGATGCTGGTCGCCTGGCTGATACCATCGCTGCGCACCTGCCTCTGAAGCTGGAACAAAAACAAGTCATCCTGGAAATTTTCAGCGTGGCCAAGCGTCTTGAGCACTTGCTGGGTCAGCTCGAAGGTGAACTCGACATCCTGCAAGTTGAGAAGCGTATCCGCGGTCGCGTCAAGCGCCAGATGGAGAAGTCCCAGCGCGAGTATTACCTGAACGAACAAGTCAAGGCGATACAGAAAGAGTTGGGCGAGGGTGAAGAAGGTGCCGATATTGACGAACTGGAGAAAAAAATCCTGGCCGCCAAGATGCCTAAAGAAGCCCGCGACAAAGCGCAGAACGAGTTGAAAAAACTCAAAATGATGTCGCCGATGTCGGCGGAAGCCACGGTCGTGCGCAATTACATCGATACCATCGTCAATTTGCCATGGAAGAAAAAATCCAAGGTCAATAATGATTTGACGAATGCTGAAAAAGTATTGGAAGACGAACACTTTGGCCTGGATAAGGTCAAGGAACGCATTCTGGAATATCTTGCAGTACAACAGCGCGTCGACAAGCTGAAAGCGCCTATTTTGTGTCTGGTAGGTCCTCCAGGCGTGGGTAAAACCTCGCTGGGGCAATCCATCGCGCGTGCAACAAACCGCAAGTTTGTGCGCATGGCCTTGGGTGGTGTGCGTGATGAGGCTGAAATTCGTGGTCACCGTCGTACTTACATAGGCTCCATGCCAGGCAAGATCTTGCAAAGCCTGTCCAAGGTCGGTGTACGTAATCCATTGTTCCTGCTGGATGAAGTGGACAAAATGGGTGCTGACTTCCGTGGCGACCCTTCGTCTGCCCTGCTGGAGGTGTTGGACCCTGAGCAAAATCACACTTTCTCGGATCACTATATCGAAGTCGATTTCGATTTGTCCGATGTGATGTTTGTAGCGACGTCCAATTCCTACAATATCCCGCCAGCACTTCTGGACAGGATGGAAGTCATTCGTCTGTCGGGTTATACCGAAGATGAAAAGACCAGCATTGCACAACGCTATTTGTTGCCCAAGCAAATCAAGAACAATGGTTTGAAAGACGGCGAAATCACTGTGGCAGAAAGTGCCTTGCGCGACATCATTCGCTATTACACACGTGAAGCTGGTGTGCGTTCGCTGGAAAGGGAAATCTCCAAGATTTGCCGCAAGGTCGTGAAAATGCTCTTGCTGAAAAAGACCGAGAAAAAAGCGACGGTCAATTCCAAGAATCTGGATAAGTACCTGGGTGTGCGTCGCTACGACTTTGGCGTAGCTGTCAAAGACAATCAGATTGGTCAGGTAGTTGGTTTGGCCTGGACTGAAGTGGGTGGCGATTTGCTGACCATAGAAGCCGTAGCCATGCCAGGTAAAGGTGGTGTTATTCGCACAGGTACATTGGGTGATGTGATGAAAGAATCCATCGAAGCAGCCCGCACAGTGGTACGTAGCCGCGCCAAGCGTCTGGGTATCAAAGCGGATGTATTCGAGAAGAGTGACATCCATATTCACGTACCAGAAGGCGCAACACCAAAAGATGGTCCATCTGCCGGTATCGCCATGACCACGGCTCTGGTATCAGTGTTCACCGGCATCCCGGTTCGTGCTGATGTTGCCATGACAGGCGAAATTACACTTCGTGGTGAAGTATTGCCTATCGGTGGCTTGAAAGAGAAATTGCTGGCTGCTCACCGCGGCGGCATCAAGACTGTGCTGATACCTGAGGAAAATGCCAAGGATCTGACAGAGATTCCTGATAATGTCAAAAACAAGCTGGAAATCATCCCGGTAAGGTGGATAGACAAAGTCCTGGAAATCGCGCTGGAAACTCAGCCTGTTCCTCTGGTGGATGAGCCTGTTCCAGTGGTAGCTGCGACACCTGCCACAGCACCAACTGAGACACCTGCAGATACTACGGTGGTCAAGCACTAAGTTGTTGCTCTGAAATGAAAAAACGTCCGGATATCCGGACGTTTTTTTATGCCTGTCACTTATAAAAACTTGCTAATAATCAGTGGTTAATTACAGTTGCTAATAAGTTTGAGATGCTGCCCGGGCATGACGCAAATGAGAGGGCTGAATCACGCCCGGGCGGATCTCAAACCCAGTTGCGCATAAGGCCGACAGCCAGGCCTTCCAGCGCGAAATCTTCTTCAGTATCACCGATTTTGATGACAGGGTAATCCGGGTTTTCTGGCATCAGTTCTATCAGGTTGCCAGTTTTCTTATAGCGCTTCACTGTCACATCATCACCCAGACGTGCGACCACGATTTGGCCATTACGGGCGCTGTCTGCTTTTTTGACTGCCAGCAAGTCGCCATCAAATATGCCGGCATCGCGCATGGACATGCCGCGTACCTTCAGCAAAAAGTCTGGCTTGGCCGAGAAAAGCGCGGGGTCCACATGATATGTGGATTCAATATGTTCACTGGCCAGTATCGGCGAGCCAGCGGCGACGCGCCCTACCAGCGGCAGGCTCAGCTGCATCAGGGCTGGGTGGGGCAGGGCCAGTTGCTTGCCCGTAATATGGCTGGACAACTCAGACTCCAGCAGACGTATGCCACGTGAAGTGCCTGCGGCAATTTCAATGACACCTTTGCGTGCCAGGGCTTGCAAATGCTCTTCTGCAGCATTGGTTGAGCGAAATCCCAATTCTGTCGCAATTTCGGCACGGGTAGGGGGAAAGCCCGTGTTTTGAATGGCGTCTTTAATCAGGTTCAGGATTTGTTCCTGGCGGGCGGTGAGTTTAAGCATGGCGTTTTCTAGTGTTAAGGTGCTGTATATACAAGCAGTCTGTATTTTTATACAGTAAAGCTGAATATGCAAGTCAAAATGCCTTCAATTGCACATAAATGTGAAAAAAATACCTCACTTGCCTTGAAGAATTGGCGGATTAAGTGCCTAAGTCACTGATCTAATTGATCAATATGAAAAACTGGGTTATTATTGTCGGCTTTCCTCTTCCCGCACTCGTCTTGACGCCGAGGCGGGCTATTTTTATTGTCCACAAGGAGAATATATGCGTCATTATGAAATCGTATTTATCGTACATCCAGATCAGAGCGAGCAAGTTCCTGCAATGATCGAGCGCTACAAGGCAAGTGTTGTAGCCCGTGGTGGTCAAATCCATCGCGTTGAAGACTGGGGCCGTCGTCAATTGGCTTACATGATTCAAAAACTGGCAAAAGCACACTATGTTTGCTTGAACATCGAATGCGATGCTGAGACTCTGCTTGAGTTGGAAACAGCATTTAAATTCAATGATGCTGTTTTGCGTCACCTGACAGTCAAATTGAAAAAAGCAGAAACAACACCTTCTCCTATGATGAAAGCTGTTCAGAAAGAAGATGCTGCAAAAGCGCAACGTGTTGAAGCGCCTGCTGCTTAATAATTGACAAAGGTCGCGTAAAAAATAGTGAATCAGCTGAAGCTCGTAGCCCGGATTGTGGAAAAAAGCGCATTGCGCTACACCCCGGCCGGTATCCCGATAGCTTCTGCTACCTTGATGCATAGTTCAGAAACTCGTGAGGCGAACACAGTTCGGCAGGTCGAGTTTGAAATTTCTGCGATGGCTGCTGGTGAAATATCCCAGCGTTTTACAGAAATTGCCCTGGACCAGTTCATGGAATTCACTGGTTTTTTAGCGCGCAAAAATCGCAATAGCAAAAGTCTCGTTTTTCATATCACTGAATTCGAGACACATTTACTAGATTAGGAGCCAAAAATGGCATTCGGTAAAAAATTCGACAAAAGCAAATTGAAGCAAAAGCGTCAACAACAAAACCCTTTGTTCAAGCGCAAAAAATTCTGCCGCTTCACAGCAGCACATGTAGAAAAAGTTGACTACAAAGACATCGACACACTGAAAGATTTCGTGCAAGAAAACGGCAAAATCATGCCAGCACGTTTGACCGGTACAAAAGCGCTGTATCAACGCCAAGTTGACACTGCAATCAAACGTGCACGTTACCTCGCGTTGCTGCCATACACTGATTTGCACACAGCGTAATTGACGACAAGGTAAAGGAGAAAAATATGCAAGTTATTCTGTTGGATAAAGTCGTTAATCTCGGCAATCTGGGTGATGTAGTTCGCGTTAAAGACGGCTATGCACGTAACTTTTTGATTCCACAACGTATGGCTCGTCGTGCTACGACAGCTGCAGTTGCTGAATTCGAAGCAAAACGCGCTGAACTGGAAAAAGCAGCAGCAGCCAAATTGGCAACTGCTCAAGCTCAAGGCGAAAAACTGTCCGGTCTGACCGTACAAATCACACAAAAATCTGGTGTAGATGGCCGTTTGTTTGGTTCCGTCACTAACGCTGATATCGCTGAAGCCCTGACTAAACAAGGTTTCGCGATAGAAAAAGCACAAGTGCGTTTGCCACAAGGTCCGTTGAAGATCGCTGGTGATCACAGTGTTTCCGTTGCTTTGCACACTGACGTTGTTGTTGACGTTAATGTTGCAGTAGTGGGCGAGCACGCGTAATTTGCTTTTTGCAAATTGCTGGAAAAAAAGCCGGGGATTCCCGGCTTTTTTCATGTTTGACAGCAATTTTTCACTATTTATCTGTTTGTCACAAACTTGTCACAAACTCGCCAACTTCTCGTACTTTGAACGCTCTGGTAATTTGATTTAACGGTTATAATGCGCGCCATGAAAGCTGGTTCTGATCCTCAAGTTGACGCCTTACGCGTCCCCCCCCATTCCATAGAAGCAGAGCAATCTGTTCTGGGTGGTCTATTGCTGGATAACGCGGCCTGGGACCGTATCGCCGACTTTATCGGTGAAGAAGATTTTTATCGTTATGACCACAGGATTATCTTCCAGTGCATCGTCAAACTCGTTAATAGTTCGCGTCCGGCTGACGTCATTACCGTCTTTGAGGCGCTGACCAGCACGGGCAAGGCAGACGATGCTGGTGGCTTGACTTACCTGAATGCACTGGCACAAAACACACCTTCAGCCGCAAATATTCGCCGCTATGCAGAAATTGTCCGTGACCGCGGTGTGCTGCGCAAGCTGATTACCGTTGCAGATGAAATTTCAGGCAATGCTTTCAATCCGCAGGGTAAGGAAGTCAAGCAAATGCTGGACGAAGCCGAATCCAAGATTTTTGCGATTGCCGAGGAAGGTGCCCGTGGTGCCCAGGGTTTTCAGGCTATCCAACCCTTGCTGACTCAGGTGGTTGAGCGCATTGATGAGCTATACAACCGCGATAATCAAAATGATATTACCGGTGTGCCTACTGGCTTCACCGATCTGGACAAAATGACTTCAGGTTTGCAGCCTGGTGATCTGGTGATTGTTGCTGGTCGTCCATCGATGGGTAAGACAGCCTTCTCACTCAACATCGGTGAGAACGTGGCTATAGACAGCGGCTTGCCGGTTGCCGTGTTCTCCATGGAGATGGGTGGTGCACAGCTGGCCATGCGTATGCTGGGCTCGGTAGGGCGTCTGGATCAAAGCCGTCTGCGCGTTGGTAAGCTGACTGATGAAGACTGGCCACGTCTGACGCACGCGATTCAAAAGATGAATGAAGCGCAACTGTATATCGATGAAACGCCAGCGCTGAGCTCTATAGAATTGCGCGCACGTTCACGTCGTCTGGCACGCCAATGTGGCAAGTTGGGCCTGGTAATTGTCGATTACTTGCAATTGATGTCAGCCAACTCTGCCGGTGAAAATCGCGCGACCGAGATTTCCGAGATTTCCCGAAATTTGAAAGGCCTGGCAAAAGAGCTGCATTGCCCGGTGATTGCCTTGTCCCAGTTGAACCGCTCGCTGGAGCAAAGACCGAATAAACGCCCCGTCATGTCTGACTTGCGCGAATCGGGTGCGATTGAGCAGGATGCTGACGTCATCATGTTTATTTATCGTGATCAGGTGTATAACCCGGACTCTCCAGACAAGGGCACGGCAGAAATCATTATTGGTAAGCAGCGTAATGGCCCTATTGGCAGTGTGCGTCTGACTTTCCTGGGCGAATATACCAAGTTCGATAATTATGTTGGTTCCCTGTCGATTTATGGTGATAGTGAATAATTTCAAAGAAAAAATGCTGGTGCTGGTGGGTAGACGCAAAGTAGTAAATCAAGACTTAAAAAGTAGAACTGTGTTGCCAGGCGTGCTTGATTGCATGCACTTGCCTGAGTAATTCTAGAAATCTTATATTTTCAGTGAGAATAAAATGTTTGGACGCTTGATGCCCACTGAGGGCAAATTTTTTGAACTCTTCAATCAACATGCAGAGTTATGTGTCAAAGGTTCCAAGGAAATGGTTGCCTTGATGACGAACTTTGATGATCTGGAGATCCGTGTTCACGCTATAGAGAGCATAGAAAAACAGGCAGATACTGTTACTTACAATACGATAGAGTTGTTGCACAAAACTTTTATCACGCCACTTGATCGTGATGACATCCATAAACTGATCACGCGCATGGATGACATTCTGGATTTGCTCGAAGATGCCGGCCAGACTATCTCCCTGTACGATATCCGCGAAATCACGCCAGAAGCAAAACGCTTGGCAGAACTTTGCCTGGGCTGCGCTGAAAAAGTGAAAGCTGCCGTCGCCTTGTTGCACAACATGGATAATTCTCGTGAAATTCTGGCGCTGTGCGAAGAAATTGATCGCCTCGAATCAGATGCTGACCATGTCATGCGTGCTGCCATGTCCAAACTGTTCCGTGACGAACCTGATGTCCGCAATCTGATCAAACTCAAAGCGATTTACGAAATACTGGAAACAGTAACGGATCGTTGTGAAGATGTTGCCAATATCATAGAAGGCATTATTGTTGAGAACGCTTAAGCGTCTGACTCTTTTATTTTGACGCCTAACAGTTCTCTGTCAATGCAGAGAGCGAACAAGGGAATTCACTTTTATGCAATCCTTTCATATGAGCCTGCACGTCGTCATCTTATTGGTGGTGCTGGCATTGTTATTCGATTTCATGAACGGCTTCCATGATGCCGCCAATGCGATCGCAACCGTTGTTTCAACGGGGGTATTGAAGCCCAGTCAGGCAGTGGCCATGGCTGCCTTATTCAATGTATTTGCTTTTTTTGTGTTTAATTTGTCGGTGGCCAAAACCATAGGTAAAGGCACAATCGATCCTGTTATTGTTGATCACTACGTCATCTTTGGCGCGCTGGTCGGGGCAATATTCTGGAATCTGGTGACCTGGTATTTTGGCATCCCGTCTTCCTCTTCCCATGCCCTGATCGGTGGTTTGATTGGTGCTGCGGTAGCGAAAGAGGGTACCAGTGCTTTGATTGCTGCTGGTCTCTACAAAATCATTTTGTTTATCGTCTTGTCACCGCTGCTGGGCTTTTTCCTCGGTTCTTTGATGATGCTGATCGTATCCTGGTTGTTCGTTAAATCAACACCAAGGAAAGTAGATAAATGGTTCCGTCGCCTGCAATTGGTGTCGGCTTCTGTTTTCAGTCTTGGTCACGGTGGTAATGATGCGCAAAAGACCATGGGTATTATCTGGATGTTGTTGATCGCTGCAGGTTATTCCAGCGAAGCCGATAAAGGTCCACCAGGTTGGGTAGTGTATTGCTGTTATGCAGCGATCGGTCTGGGTACTTTGTTTGGTGGCTGGCGCATTGTGAAAACCATGGGTCAAAAAATCACCAAACTCAAACCTGTAGGTGGTTTTTGTGCTGAAACCGGTGGTGCTATCACCCTGATCATGGCAACTGTATTGGGCATTCCTGTGTCGACAACGCATACCATTACTGGCGCAATTGTCGGTGTGGGTTCAGCACAAAAAATGTCTGCGGTGCGTTGGGGCGTAGCTGGCAATATTGTCTGGGCCTGGATCCTGACCATACCTGCCTCCGCTTTTGTGGCCGCGATAGCCTGGTGGATAGGCAGACATATTCTATAATTCTTGGTAATCGCCAGTAAAAAAAGCGCCTCAGTTGAAAAACTGAGGCGCTTTTTTATTGCAGGCCTGTTACCGGAATCGTCTACATTTGTTTGAACAAATGCACAAAGCTGCGACTGACTTCGAGTTTTTCTGTCAGTCCCTTGATTTGCACCAGATGGCGGCCACGCAGGTCACGTACAACACCTGAGATCGCCTTGGCATTTACCAGGGTGGATCTGTGGATTTGCCAGAACAGGGCAGGGTCCAGTTCATCTGCCAGATCACGCACAGGCTTGCGTATCAGGGCTTCGTAAGTTGCGGTTTGCACCCGTGTATATTTTTCATCGGATTGGAAGAACAGAATTTCTTCCACAGGAATCAGGCGTAATTCCTGACCTATAGAGGCTTGTATCCATTGCAGGTAATCGGGCTTGGGGCTTATGCCCATTTGCTTGGCCAACTGCGAGAGCATGGTGCTCATGTCATTTGGCTGGCTTTGAGCAGTCAATCTTGCCTTGAGTCTTTCAACTGTGCGTGTCAGTCTTTCTACATCGGCAGGCTTGAGGACATAATCTACTGCGCCATGATCAAAAGCCTGTATGGCATATTGATCATAGGCCGTGATGAATACGATGTGGGCCTTGTTGCCGATGTCCTTGGCCGCTTCCAGGCCGGTTTTAACTGGCATGCGTATGTCGAGGAAAACCAGGTCTGGTTTATGTGTTTCCACCAGGGCGACGGCTTCTTCGCCATTCTTTGCTTCATCCAGAATTTCCAGCTCAGGCCAGACTTGTTCCAGGCGCGACTTTAACTGGTCGCGCATCATTCTTTCATCATCAGCAATTATGGCAGTAGGCATGGTCAGCGTCATTGAAACTAGTTGGCTAATTCGTAAGGGATTTCTATAGTAACGCAAACTCCGCTAGGTTGATTAGGGGTAATGATCATTTGTCCCTTTTCTTTATAAATCAATTTCAGGCGTTCGCGTATATTTTGCAATCCAAGGCCAGTACCGTTGCTGGGCATGGCACCAAATCCCAGCCCATCATCACTGACCGAAACGCGCAACTTGTTATGCGCTACCTCTGCACGGAAGTGGATAGTGCCGCCTTCTGCCTTGCATTCCAGGCCATGCTTGATCGCATTCTCAACCAGTGACTGCAGCATCATTGGCGGGAAGGAGGCACTGCGCAAGCCTTCAGGCATGATGAAGTCAACATTCAATCTTTCTTCCATGCGCATTTTCAGCAATTCCAGATACGATTTGATCATGTCCGCTTCGCGTCCCAGATTGGTGACGCTGGCGTTTTCACGCATTTGTGGCAAGACAGCACGCAAGTAAGCGATCAGGCTGCGCTGCATGGCGGCAGCACGTGGCGGGTCGGTTTCTATCAAATACTCAACTGAAGCCAGGGTATTGAACAGGAAATGTGGTTCCACCTGTGCCTGCATCATTTGCATCTGCGCTTCACTGACCTGACGCAGCAGTGACTCACGCTCTGCAGCCATACCTGCTTCCTTGGCTTTTTCTTCCGCCTTGACTTTGCCACTCATCAGGGCCTTCATGCCGAATAGGCCAAAGACCAGCAAGACGACGAAGTTGACAAACCATTTAGATGATGTACGTTTGTAGCTCTTTACCTCTTCATCGGCTGCATCGGCCACGGCATTATTGATTTCCTCACTGATTTCTCTTGCTACTTCGGCAGGCAATTTGATGTGAATATCGTCACCTTCCGAGATGGATGGCGGACTTGGTGGTGCTGGTGGCACTATTACACCAGAAGCATTGGGTGCTGCTGGTGCGGCTGGTGGTGCAGGTGGAACAATGTTGCCGTCTTTGCGGATATGAACGCCATTCTCATCGATCTCTATCTGTTTGCCCTTGCCGTCGATATTGTTTTTGCGAATATGCAGGCCAGTATTGTCTATCTCTATACTGGTGTCGCCATCAGTGATCTTGCTGGTTTTTTTTGATTTGCCGGGTGATTTGCTTTTGGTCACCACTACATTTTCTTCAGACGTAAATAACATGTCTTGCAGCATACTGCCAGCCGTGATGGTGATAATGGCAAATAAAAAAAACTTCCACCAGGATAATTTGGTGACCCAGGCTGCCGTTGTGTCAAAGCTTTTGCTAAGCCAGACCATGAGGTCTGCCATGAGCTGCTTGATCGTATCTGCATTGGTATTATTCATGATGCTTCTCTTTTAACGGTTATCCCTGACATATCAGCTGCAGTGCCATGCACTGGCTGCGTGCGACTCTTCAGTCCATGTTGATACTGTAGGGAAATCGTCCTTGCTTGGATAGCGACTTGCGACAGTCTGCAAAAAATGCAGGACAGAATGGAAAATGCCTCATTTAATATGCATGCTTGTAGACGCAGAAGTGTCAGAAGGGTAGGCTTTGTTGCACGCATCAGAGCTTTATAGGCAGCTTGCTGCGTGCCATGGGATTATCTGCTTGCCAGCCAGGCATGCAAATCATCGCGGGTCAGGGGTTTGGAGTACAGATAGCCCTGAGCGATATGACAATCATAAGAAAGCAGGGTGTTTGCCTGCATTTCACTTTCCACACCTTCGGCGATGATGGAAAGCCCCAGGTTTTTACCGAGTTGAACAATCATTTTGGCAATGCTGCCCTCATTCGGGTTTTTCTGGATTTCATTGACAAAGGCACGATCAATTTTTAATTTGTCTACATCGAGTTTTTGCAAGTGGCTCAGTGAAGAGAATCCGGTGCCAAAGTCATCTATCGAGATACTCATGCCCAGCTGCTTGATCTGATGCAGGGTTTTGATCAGCAATTCCGGATCTTTCATGGCCATGGATTCGGTAATTTCCAGTTCTACATATTTTGGCGGTACTTGGGTATCGGCCAGCGCCTTGTTCAGTGATTGCATGAACAGGGGGTGTGAAAACTGTGCCTGCGAGACATTAATGGCCATCTGGAAATTGGTATAGCCAAGGCTGCGTAAATGCACGAGCTCGAGGCATGCGGTACGCAAGACCCATTCACCTATATCGACAATCAGGCCAGAATATTCTGCGATAGGAATAAACTGATCTGGCGGAATAAATTTACCCTCATCGGTTTTCCAGCGAAGCAAAGCTTCTGCCCCGAGTACGCGACCATCGCGCATATCGATCTGAGGCTGGAAAACCAGGAATAATTTTTTTTGTTCAAATGCTGCACGCAGGGCATGCATGAGCAGGACGCGTTCACGTATCTCTACACCCATATTGCGGGTGAAATACTCGTAACCACCACGACGGTTCATTTTTGCACGTTTCAGTGCGATATTGGTGTCCTTCAGTGCTTCTGAGCCATCGCTGTCATAATCATCAAGCTTGATCAGGCCTATGGTCGCAGATAGCTGCACATCTTGCTGATCAACATCGAAAGGTGAGTTGAATAAGGCCAGAATTTTATCCGGGCAGACCAAAGTTTCATCACCCAGCAAGGCAAAGGTGTCACTGCCTACTCTTGCTAATTGGCAATGCTCGCCAAAATTCGCCACCAGTCTTTGTGCAACTGAGGACAATAACTGGTCACCAAACTGATGGCCAAGCGCATCATTGGTTTCGGCAAAATGGTCTATGTCTATGAGTGACAGTGAGCTGTGGTTTTTCAGTGAGGTCAGCAGGGTCTCATTCAAGGTCTGTAACAGCTTGAGACGGTTCGCCAATCCTGTCAGCGGGTCATAGAAGGCGTAATTATGCAGACGTGAAGTCAACATGACATTATCAAGGCCTACCGACACATTGCCGCAGAATACACCTAGCAGGCGCTTGTCCATTTCATTCAAGTGCAGACCGGTATTGAGGTAAAGCGTGAAATCTTTTTGCGCAACGTTATTGAAGTACAGTGCAGTTGATTCGGCTTCAAATATGCTTTGACGGGCTTCCAGCGAACGTTTGACGATATCGCCAGTTGCATGGCTACTTAGCTGTTCCAGTGGCTTATTCAGGCTGCCCAGATACATATTGGTGGTGGCGATAATGTACAGGTCGTCACTATCATCCTGCAGTTCCACGGGCACCTGCCTGGCGCAGACAAATCCTTCGGTATTGAGGCCCAGCAAGCCGGCAATCTGCACCAGTACGCCCGCCGCAAAATTTTGCAGGCCCTGCAAGGCCATTAACTCTGTGCTGGCATGGATAATCATTTCCAGGCCGCGACGGCTGGCACTGATAGCGCAAATCTGTTCGTAAGAGCGGATGGCTGATGTAACCGCAGTGTACAGCTTGGTACGTGTCAGTTCGGATTTGGTTTTATAGTCGTTGATGTCGTAATCGCGTATCGCATCAATTTCTGGCGCATAACCTGGTTGCCCGGTGCGCAGTATGATGCGCACATCAGTCAGATTTAGAGTTTTACGTATATGGCTGACCAATTGCAGGCCAGCGTCTTCCTGCTCCATGACTACATCCAGCAGGATGATGGCGATGTCTGTTTCATTTTTCAGAATGTCGCGTGCTTCTGCCGCTGAATAAGCATGCAGAAAACTCAGGGCGCGATGCTGGATCTCCAGGCTGCCCAACGCAAACGTTGTGGCCGAGTGGACATCTGGATCATCATCAATAATCATGATCCGCCAAGTCTGGGCTGGCCGCGAGGTCGCCGCAGTTTCATCGCTGTCTGGTTCGTCTAGGAAAACCAGATCATCTTCAGAAGAGTGGATCGTTGAATTCATCTGTAATGCGGCTCCATGCTTGGCATATCGTATGGTAAGGGCACTGCAAAATTGGTTCCTTGCGGAACTATGACACTAAAAGTATCAAGAGCCAAGCTTCATATATTTTTCATTGGTAAGAATAAAACAAGATTCGTCTGAACGGGAAGAAAAATGCCCTGAATTCGGCTGTAAAGTGCGAAAAATAGTGAAATCTTTTGCCACTTCAGACTACGGCTAAATTCTGTACAGGGCGCTTCACTGGTAAAATGGGGTTTATTCTGTCTAACCTCTCATTTTCGAAATATTATGTCCGGTAATACTTTTGGCACCTTGTTTACTGTTACAACCTTCGGCGAATCCCACGGTCCGGCCATAGGTTGCGTGATTGATGGCTGCCCGCCGGGCATGGAATTGTCTGAGGCAGACATACAACCAGAACTTGACCGTCGTCGGCCAGGTACTTCGCGCCATGTGACCCAGCGGCAAGAGCCTGATACGGTGGAAATCCTGTCTGGTGTGTATCAGGGTAAAACCACGGGCACACCTATTGGCCTGTTGATCCGTAATCAGGATCAGCGCAGTAAGGATTACGGCAATATTACTGAAACCTTTCGCCCTGGACATGCCGATTTCACTTACTGGAATAAATATGGCATCCGCGATCCGCGTGGTGGCGGCCGCTCTTCTGCGCGCTTGACTGCGCCAGTTGTTGGTGCCGCGGCGATCGCCAAGAAATGGCTGAATCAACAATATGGGACAGTGTTCCATGGTGGTATGAGCCAGTTGGGTGAGATAGTCATCCCTTTTCAAGCCTGGGAGCATGCTGCAGCTAATCCATTCTTCGCGCCTACGACTGATGTTGCGTTAATACAGCAACTTGAAGACTATATGGATGCCTTGCGCAAGGATGGTGATTCCATCGGTGCCAAGATCGATGTGGTCGCATCCAATGTGCCAATTGGTCTGGGCGAGCCTATTTATGACAAGCTCGATGCAGAAATTGCCTACGCCATGATGGGGATTAATGCGGTCAAGGGCGTGGAGATTGGCGCCGGTTTCCGCTCAGTTGCACAACGTGGCTCTGAGCATGGCGATGAACTGACGCCTGAGGGCTTTGTCGGCAATAATGCTGGCGGCATACTGGGTGGTATTTCCACTGGTCAGGATATTACGGTTTCCATTGCCATCAAGCCTACATCTTCAATACGCACGCCAAGAAGATCGGTGGATAAAGACGGTAATCCTGTCATGGTTGAAACTTTTGGCCGACATGATCCCTGCGTTGGCATACGCGCTACCCCGATTGCAGAAGCCATGCTGGCGCTGGTTTTGATGGATCATGCCTTGCGTCACAGGGCGCAATGTGGTGACGTCAAACCGGGTAATTGATATTTGCCCATTGTTCCTGTGCCTTCTCTTCTCAAGAGTGGGGCAGGAACATGTTACACTGGCTTATGCATCTTACGGGTGCTTGCTTTTTCTGATGCCGTACTCCTTCCCCGCAGGCGCAATTCTGTGTGCCATGTCTCTGGATGTGTCCCAAAATATTCACTGGCAATTTTCCAGATTCCCATCAAAATCCAGATGAAAATTTGGCGATTTTCATCAAACCCATGCATTTATACTGAAACTTTCATGCACCAATTTGGCGTGAGGGTTGGTTTTGCGTTGCACAATTGTGGCATAATCAAATGCGAAAAAAAGATGCAGTACAGGATGTAGCAAGAACCGATGACTTATTTCCAGGCTTCAGATTATGCTTAAAACGCTTTACGATAAATTATGGGAATCCCATGTAGTCCATTCCGAAGATGATGGCACTGCAATTCTCTATATAGACCGCCATTTGTTGCATGAAGTCACCAGTCCGCAGGCCTTTGATGGCTTGAAGCTGGCTGGACGTCAACCCTGGCGCCTATCCGCCAATCTGGTGGTGGCAGATCATAATGTGCCAACCACAAACCGCATCAATGGTATTGATGACCCGATTTCCCGTCTGCAAGTTGAAACACTGGACGCGAATGCCAAAGAATATGGTTTAACCTATTTCAGCATGGCCGACAAACGCCAGGGTATCGTGCATGTCATCGGGCCTGAGCAAGGTGCAACCTTGCCAGGTATGACGGTCGTTTGCGGTGATTCACATACATCGACTCATGGTGCTTTTGCCTGCCTGGCGCATGGCATTGGTACATCTGAAGTCGAACATGTGCTGGCGACCCAAACCCTGATCGCCAAAAAATCCAAGTCCATGCTGGTGCAAGTTGATGGTGCCATGCCTGTGGGCGTGACAGCGAAGGACATCGTCCTGGCCATTATCGGCAATATAGGTACGGCAGGTGGTACGGGCTATGCAATTGAATTTGCTGGCTCGACTATCCGTGGTTTGTCCATGGAAGGACGCATGACCGTTTGTAATATGGCGATTGAAGCAGGTGCGCGCGCTGGCATGGTGGCGGTAGATCAAACTACCATCGACTACGTCAAAGGCCGCCCATTGTCGCCGGTTGGTCCGCATTGGGACAGGGCAGTTGAATACTGGAGCACCTTGCATACTGATGCGGGTGCCAAATTCGACATGGTCGTGACGCTGAATGCTGCCGAAATCAAGCCACAAGTCACCTGGGGTACTTCTCCTGAAATGGTGGTGGCGATAGATAGCCGTGTACCTGATCCTGAGCAGGAAAAAGATGCCGTTAAACGCGATGCGATAGAAAAAGCCCTGATCTACATGGCATTGCAACCAAATACTGCAATTTCTGACATCCGTATTGATAAAGTCTTTATCGGTTCCTGCACCAATTCACGCATAGAAGATTTGCGTGCTGCTGCTGCGGTGGTGCGTGGCAAGTATCGTGCATCAAACGTCAAACTGGCGATGGTCGTACCAGGTTCAGGTCTGGTAAAAGAGCAGGCCGAACGTGAAGGCCTGGATCAGATATTCAAGGCGGCCGGTTTTGAATGGCGCGAGCCAGGTTGCTCCATGTGCCTGGCCATGAATGCCGACAGGCTGGAACCGGGTGAGCGTTGCGCTTCTACCTCGAATCGTAATTTTGAAGGCCGCCAGGGGCAGGGTGGTCGTACCCACCTGGTGTCGCCTGCGATGGCAGCTGCAGCTGGTATCGCCGGACATTTTGTTGATGTACGTAACTTGAATTAATTATTGCGGAGGAAAGACATGAAAAAATTATTTGCGCTGGCGATTTGCGCTTTCATCCTGGCAGGCTGCAATACCGTTCAGGGCTTGGGTAAAGACGTTAAAAAGGCTGGCGAAGCAGTCGAAAATGCAGGCAAAAAATAAGCACCGACATGGAAAAATTTACTTTACTTGATGGTTTGGTTGCGCCCATGGACAGGGCCAACGTGGATACTGACGCTATCATCCCCAAGCAGTTTTTGAAATCCATCAAACGCAGTGGCTTTGGCCCTAATCTGTTTGATGAATGGCGTTACCTCGACCACGGTGAGCCTGGCATGGACAATAGCAAGCGTCCTGTCAATCCGGATTTTGTCCTGAATCAGGCTCGCTACCAAGGTGCATCCATCTTGCTTGCGCGTAAAAATTTTGGTTGCGGTTCTTCACGTGAGCACGCCCCCTGGGCCTTGGAGCAATTTGGTTTTCGCGCCATTATCGCGCCGAGTTTTGCAGATATATTCTTCAATAATTGCTATAAAAACGGTGTGCTGCCTATCGTATTGGGTGAAGCGCAAGTTGATGCTCTGTTCAATGAAGTCAAAGCCTTCCCTGGCTATCGTCTGATCGTTGATCTGGAACAGCAAGTCGTGCGCACCTCCAATGGCAGTGCCAGCTATGGCTTTGATGTTGATGCCTTCCGCAAATATTGCATGCTCAATGGTCTGGATGATATTGGCTTGACGCTACGTCAGGCTGACAAGATACGTGCCTTTGAAGAGCGCCATATCGCTGCGCAACCCTGGCTTGCCAATACTATCTAAGTTGCCTAAATAAGCTACCTGAATCAGCCATCTAAATTAATTTGTTGAGAATATGAAAATTGCTATTTTGCCGGGTGACGGCATAGGTCCGGAAATCGTTGAACAGGCAGTCAAGGTCTTGAACGCGCTGGGCGAGTCTTTTGAAATGGAAACTGCGCCCGTCGGTGGCGCTGGCTATGAAGCTTCTGGTCATCCTTTGCCAGAAGCGACGCTGAAACTGGCGCTGGAAGCAGATGCCATATTGTTTGGCGCAGTTGGTGACTGGAAATATGACACTCTGGATCGCCCATTACGCCCCGAACAAGCCATTTTGGGTTTGCGTAAAAACCTCAAGCTGTTCGCTAATTTGCGTCCGGCCATCATGTATCCGGAACTGGCCGGTGCTTCGACACTTAAACCGGAAGTGGTTTCTGGCCTGGATATCCTGATCATCCGTGAATTGACTGGTGATATTTATTTTGGCCAGCCACGTGGTGTGCGTGAGTGTCCTGATGGTCCGTTCAAAGGTGAGCGCGAGGGTTTTGATACCATGCGTTATGCCGAGTCAGAGATCCGTCGTATTGCCCACGTGGCTTTCCAGGCTGCGCAAAAACGCGGCAAGCGCCTGACCAGTGTAGACAAAGCCAATGTACTGGAAACTTTCCAGTTCTGGAAAGATATCGTTACTGAAGTGCATAAAGAATACCCAGACGTGGCGCTGGACCATATGTATGTTGACAATGCCGCCATGCAGTTGGTGCGCGCACCAAAGAAATTTGATGTCATCGTCACCGGCAATATGTTTGGCGACATCCTGTCTGACCAGGCATCCATGCTGACCGGTTCTATCGGCATGTTGCCATCTGCTTCACTGGATGCGAATAACAAGGGTTTGTATGAGCCTTCCCATGGTTCTGCGCCGGATATCGCTGGCAAAGGCGTGGCTAATCCTCTGGCAACCATCCTGTCCGCAGCCATGATGCTGCGTTATTCCCTGAATAAAGCGGAACAGGCTGACCGTATTGAAAATGCCGTTAAAAAAGTATTGGCGCAAGGTTTGCGTACCTCGGATATATATGAGGCAGGCACGACCAAGGTTGGTACTGCGGAGATGGGGCAGGCCGTGCTCCAGGCATTAAGTTAATTTTTGTTGATGAAGGGCAGGGACGTCCTGCAAAATTTTAGGGAAAAATGATGAAACTGGTGGGTCTGGTAGGTTGGCGCGGTATGGTGGGTTCTGTCCTGATGCAACGCATGCAGGAAGAAGGTGATTTCGATCATATTGAACCCGTGTTCTTTTCAACGTCCAATACAGGTGGCACAGCCCCTGCAATGGCAAAGAATGAAAAGACCTTGCAAGACGCAAATAATATTGATGCACTCAAGAAGTGCGAGATTATTATTACCTGCCAGGGTGGTGACTACACCAATGAGATTTACCCAAAACTGCGCGCAAGTGGCTGGAATGGTCACTGGATTGATGCTGCCTCCAGTCTGCGCATGAATGAAAATGCTGTCATCGTTCTCGATCCGGTGAATCTGCCTGTGATCAAGCAAGCTCTGGTCAATGGACAAAAAGACTGGATAGGCGGTAATTGTACAGTCAGCTGTATGCTGATGGGCGTTGGAGCTTTGTACAAGGCTGGTCTGGTGGAATGGATGAGCACGCAAACTTACCAGGCAGCTTCTGGCGGCGGTGCCCAGCATATGCGTGAATTGCTGACGCAATATGGTACTTTGAATGCAGAAGTTCGCTCCTTGCTGGATGACCCGAAAAGTGCGATTCTGGAAATCGACCGCAAAGTGATTGCCAAACAACGATCCCTGACCGCTGACGAAACAGCCAACTTTGGCGTGCCACTGGGTGGATCGCTGATCCCCTGGATCGACAAGGATCTGGGTGATGGCATGTCCAAAGAAGAATGGAAAGGCATGGCAGAAACCAACAAGATACTTGGTCAGGGCGCAGGTTTTGGTACAGCAGCTATACCAGTTGACGGTTTCTGCGTGCGTATTGGTGCCATGCGTTGCCACAGCCAGGCTTTGACATTCAAGTTGAAAAAAGATGTGCCATTGGCGGATATTGAAGCCATGATTGCTGCTGACAATGAATGGGTTAAAGTTGTACCGAATACCCGCGAAGCCAGTATTCGTGATCTGACACCAGTGGCTGTCACAGGTACTATGACAATTCCAGTCGGCCGCATTCGCAAGTTGGCCATGGGCCCGGAATATGTTGGCGCCTTCACAGTTGGTGATCAGTTATTGTGGGGAGCAGCAGAGCCGCTGCGCCGTATGTTGCGTATTTTGATTGAAACTTAATCGAAACTTGATGTTTTAAAGTAATTGTTAAAACTTGTTGTAGAATATAGGGGGGCGTTTAACGCCCCCTTGTCGTTTTTGAAACTTCAAAAAGCTACGTTGAATTTATTGACGAGCATTTAGTTTTAATTTTAATAATAAATAATTAGGATTTTGGCGATTATTTTTTCACTTGTCATTTGGCAACAACATTTATGCGATATCCTTGCACTTCGGGGTTCTTAATGTATTTACCACTGTGATAAATCGCGTTAAGCTTGCGTGGCAATGTTTGTAATGTTAATGTGAAACATTAGGACGCGTCGCTAGGCAATGTGTAAAGCGTCACCCAGCGGACTTTGTTCGCCAAAAATTCCCAATATGTCTGACAAAATGCATAATCAAAAAAAATCGTCTGTGATTACCGTGGGACGCAAGGCGTTAAGTGTAGCTGTAGCGTCTTCCTTGTTCATGTTGTCGAGCGCGCATGCTACCGGTCTCGGCAAGCTGACTGTGCTCTCCTCTCTGGGGCAACCCTTGCGCGCAGAGGTAGAATTGACTTCTCCTTCCAAGGAAGAAGTCGATTCCCTGGTGCCCAAACTGGCATCCCAGGAGGCTTTTAAGCAAGCGAACATAGACTTTAATGTCGCATTATTGTCACTGCGTTTTGCAGTGGAGCAGCGTGGAGCGAATTATGTAATCCGCATCAGCTCAGCTCAAGCCATGAACGAACCTTTCGTTGATATGTTGCTGGAGTTGAACTCTGCAAATGGCAAGCTGCTAAGAGAATACACCTTCTTGCTGGATCCTGCTGAATTGCGAAATAGTCAATCTGCGCAAGTCAGTAATCCGGTGGTTGTTGCTAACCAGCCACAAAACACATCTGCATCTAATGCAGCTAAAAATACGCGCCCAAATGCGGTTGTAACAAATCCCAATTTAAGAAACGATAGGTCGCCAGCACCAAAAAACGCTGAGGCCGGCAAAGAAATCAAATCTGCCGGCGAATATCAGGTCAGGGCTGGCGATACTTTAAGCAAGATTGCTGGTAGTTACCGTGCTGAGGGTGTTTCACTCGACCAGATGCTGGTTAGTATTTATCGCGCCAATCCGCAAGCCTTTGCTGGCAATAACATGAATCGCCTGAAATCCGGGCAGATTTTGACCGTGCCAGATGCCGATTCCGCACGGTCCAGTGTAGGCACCACGAATGAGGCACACTCTGTGGTCGTGGCTCATGCAGCTGACTTCAATTCTTATCGCAATAAACTGGCTGGTCAGGTCGCGGATGCGCCTGCAGAAAAAGCGCCATCCACCAAACAAAGTGGCGGCGGCAAAATCACGGCCAAGGTAAAAGAAGTACCGAATGCCACTACTGATTCTCCTGATAAACTGAAGTTGTCCAAAGTTGGTCCTGCTTCTGCACGCACATCAGGCAAGGGCGGCGAAGAAGACAAGCTGGCCAAAGAAAGAGCGGCGCAGGAAGCCAATTCACGCGTCAAAGAGCTTGAGAAAAACGTCAGTGATCTGAAGGGTTTGCTGGAAGCCCAGAAGATAGAAATCAAAAACAAAGAAATGGCTGCCAAGCAGGCTGAGCTGACCAAGGCAAAACCTGAAGTCAAGGCAAGTGTCCCTGCATCAGCGCCTGCGCCAGCTGTTGCCAGTGTAGCTGCACCAGTTGCTGTGCCTGCTTCAGCGCCGGTCTCAGTGCCAGCACCAGCTTCGGCTGCTGCTTCTGTGCAAGCCAGTGCGCCTGCCACTGCCAGCACGCCAGCCGTTGCTGCGTCTGCAGCATCCGTTGCTACGCCCAAACCGCCAGTCAAACGCAAGATTGTGGCGCCGCCGCCACCACCTCCACCAGAACCAAGTTTCCTGGACAGCATCTCTGACTATCTGTTGCCAGGTGGTATAGCTTTGCTTGCCATCTTGGGTGGCGTGGGTATCTGGACTAGCCAGCGCAAGAAAAAATTGCAGCAGTTTGAAGACAGTATCCTGACGGGCTCCAGCATGAAGGCCAACTCCATGTTCGGCTCTACTGGTGGTCAGAGTGTAGATACCAATAACAGCGTTTTCAACTCCAATTTTGCACCATCTGCCAGCCAGTTGGATGCCAATGAAGTTGATCCTGTCGCTGAAGCAGATGTGTATATCGCTTATGGACGTGATTCTCAGGCAGAAGAAATTCTGAAAGAGGCATTGCGTACCCAGCCAGACCGTCATGCAGTCAGGGTTAAATTGCTGGAAATTTACTTTGGTCGTAAAGATGCGAAAACCTTTGAGCGTCTGGCCAGCGAGTTGTATGGCATGACCAGCGGTGAGGGTGACGACTGGGCGCAAGCAGCTTCCATGGGTATCGTGCTGGAACCAGGCAATCCTTTATATGCCGGTGGTAAAGCCAAGGCAGATATGGCAGCTGCATCTGGTTTGGGTTCTGGTACTCAACCACTGGAAGATCTTGATCCGGAGGCTTTGCTGGCTAATTCACTGTCTCAGGACATGCTTGAAGCGATCAGCATTATCGATACAGCCCAGCGCGATGGCGGTGCCGCAAAAGCCAATGCCATTGCAGAAGAAGCTGCCATGGATGAGCATGCGCTGGATTTTGATCTGGATATTTCCGCCATCCCAGAACCTGAAGTGCCAAAAATTCCTGAGCCTGTAGCTCACGCTGCTCCTGCTGTTGAGCCAGTCGCCGCGCCAGAGGTTGATTTCGGTACGATAGATTTTGATTTTGGCACTAAAGATCCTGAACCAGTTCATGCACCTGTGATTGCGGAAGCTGCTCCTGTAAAAGCGCTTGATCCTGATGTTGAGAAATTTGAGCTCGATTTGGGTCATATCGATTTTGCATCAGACAAGCCGGCGTCAGATCCTCTGTCTTTGGATATCTTGCCACCAGACGACAAATTGGATGAAAATCTGTTGGCAGCATCTTTGGCTGGTGAAACTGCAGAATCGCCATTGCCAGAATTGACAGCCCCTAAAAAAGCTGAAGAAGATGCGATGTCAGCTTTTGAATTCGATTTGTCTGGCATTGATCTTGACCTCGAGCCGGCACCAGCACCAACTGCGCCAGCAGCACCAGCAATTGAGGAAGCTCCAGCACACAATGCTGAAATGGCAACCAAGCTTGATCTGGCAGTTGCTTATCATGAAATCGGTGATAAAGAAGGTGCCCGCGAATTACTTGATGAAGTACTCAAAGGTGGTACTTCTGATCAGGTAGAAAGAGCCAAGTCCATGATAGCCCAGATGGCTTGATGTTCTTGCGGTAGTCATGACGGGCGCAGCACATGCTGGCGCCCGTTTTGTTTTTTTGGAAATTGCATTGTGTTGAAACGATTAGTTTTAGGTGTGCAGTACGACGGTAATTCCTGGCAAGGCTGGCAAACTCAGCCTTCCGGTAATACCGTGCAAGACGCGTTGGAGCGGGCGCTGCAACAATTTACCAAAAGCGACATCAAAACTACCTGCGCAGGTCGTACTGACGCTGGTGTGCATGGGATAGAGCAGGTCGTACATTTTGACACTGAACTGGTGCGCGAATCCTATTCCTGGGTGAATGGAGTTAATGCCTTTTTACCTGCCTCCGTGGCTGTGCAGTGGGCGAAGGAGTTGCCCATGGACCCAGACTCGGAAGATAATTTTCATGCGCGCTTTAGTGCCCGCGCCCGCACTTATCATTATATTTTGCATAATGCTGCGATCCGTTCGCCCATGTGGAGTGGGCGGGCAGGGTGGACCTTTCGCCCACTTGATGTAGAGCGCATGCGTGCTGCCGCTGTTCATTTGCTGGGGGAGCATGATTTCTCCGCCTTTCGCGCTTCTGGCTGCCAGGCAAAAACCCCGGTCAAGCACATGTATGACATACAGATACGGCGTCAGGGTGAAATGATTATCTTCACCTTGCGCGCCAGCGCCTTCCTGCACCACATGGTCAGAAACATCGTTGGTTCACTGATCTTTGTCGGCACAGGCAAAAGAGAGCCGGAATGGATGGGCGAAGTCCTGTCCAGCATGAATCGTGAAATTGCCGCACCGACCTTCATGCCTGATGGTTTGTATCTTGCGCGAATTGACTATGAAGACAAATGGCGCCTGCCACAAAGAGAATTGGTGGAAACACTGGCTTTCTTGTCTTTTTTGTAGTGACTGACTGACATCATCTCGACGATTTCTCGGCTTTCCGGGGTGAAATCCGGTAAAATGGCGTTTTGCAAAACCCAAACTGAAGGCGCTCGCCTGGGGAAACTTGCCCAGCTCAGAGCGCTTTTTTTATAGCTGGTATTCGCTTCACCTTTGTTTCTTTCGTAATTTCAATGAATAACATCCGCAATTTTTCGATTATTGCCCATATTGACCATGGCAAATCCACACTGGCAGATCGTATTATCCAGCTTTGTGGCGGCCTTTCCGACCGTGAGATGGAAGCACAAGTGCTTGATTCCATGGATATTGAGCGTGAACGTGGTATCACCATCAAGGCCCAGACAGCAGCCTTGCATTACAAGGCACGCGATGGTCAGATCTATAATCTTAACCTGATCGATACGCCGGGTCACGTCGACTTCAGTTATGAAGTCAGCCGTTCCCTGTCTGCCTGCGAAGGTGCCTTGCTGGTTGTTGATGCGTCACAAGGTGTGGAAGCGCAGACAGTAGCGAACTGCTATACCGCCATTGAACTGGGTGTTGAGGTAGTGCCCGTCTTGAACAAGATTGATTTGCCATCTGCTGACCCTGACAATGCCTGCCAGGAAATCGAAGAAGTCATCGGCATAGATGCTTCAGATGCCGTCCATTGCTCCGCAAAAACTGGCCTGGGTGTTGAAGACGTACTTGAATCGCTGATCATTAAAGTACCACCACCCCAAGGTGATGCAACTGCGCCTTTGCAAGCCCTGATTGTCGACTCGTGGTTTGATAATTATGTCGGTGTTGTCATGTTGGTGCGTGTTAAGAACGGTACCTTGCGTCCTAAAGACAAGATCTTGTTCATGGCGACAGAAGCGCAGCATCTGGTTGAAAGTGTAGGTGTATTTACGCCAAAATCACTGAGCCGTACAGAGTTGTCAGCTGGTCAGGTAGGTTTTGTGATTGCCGGTATTAAAGAATTGAAGTCGGCCAAAGTTGGCGACACGATTACCGTTGCCAACAAGCCTGCTGCCGAGCCTTTGCCTGGTTTTAAAGAGGTGCAGCCGCAAGTTTTTGCCGGTTTGTTCCCGGTTGAAGCCAATCAATACGATGCCCTGCGTGATTCCCTGGAAAAGCTCAAACTCAATGACGCAGCCCTGATGTATGAGCCTGAAGTGTCACAAGCGCTGGGTTTTGGCTTCCGCTGTGGCTTCCTTGGCTTGCTGCACATGGAAATCGTCCAGGAGCGTCTGGAACGTGAATTCGACATGGACCTCATCACTACTGCACCAACGGTGGTGTATGAAGTGTTGATGGCTGACGGCAGCATCATGATGGTGGATAATCCATCCAAGATGCCAGAGCCTTCCAAGATAGAAGAAATTCGTGAGCCTATCGTTACCGTGAACCTCTACATGCCGCAAGAGTATGTAGGTTCTGTGATCACCCTGTGTACCCAGAAGCGCGGCGTACAGCTGGACATGAATTATCACGGTCGCCAGGTCAAGCTGACTTATGAAATGCCGATGGCTGAAATCGTACTGGATTTCTTCGATCGCCTGAAATCCACCTCGCGTGGTTATGCGTCCATGGACTATGAGTTCAAGGAAAACCGAGCCGCAGACGTGGTCAAGGTTGACATGTTGATCAATAGCGAAAAGGTTGATGCACTGGCGATTATCGTCCATAGAGCGAACAGCCATTTCCGTGGCCGTGCAGTAGCCGCCAAAATGCGTGAACTGATCCCACGCCAGATGTTTGACGTGGCTATCCAGGCTGCTATCGGCTCCAACATCATCTCGCGCGAAAACGTCAAAGCCTTGCGTAAAAACGTATTGGCCAAATGTTATGGCGGCGATATCAGCCGTAAGCGCAAATTGCTGGAAAAACAAAAAGCAGGTAAGAAGCGCATGAAGCAGGTGGGTTCAGTAGAGATCCCGCAAGAAGCGTTTTTGGCGATTTTACAAGTGGATGAAAAATGAGTTTTCAATCAATTTTAGGCAATTTTGCCCTGATCCTGTTTGTCTTGACCGTGGTTACTGGTGTTATCTGGTTTCTTGATGTCTTTATATTTGCCAAACAACGCCGTAAAAACGCCGACAAGGCGCTTGCTGAATACGACGCACGCAGAGCCAAGCTCACTGCTGAAGGTATCCGCCTGGAAGAAAGCACGCGCCATGACATGGAAGCTGGCTTGCTTAGGCAGCCAGTCTGGATAGAATATTCCGGCAGTTTCTTTCCAGTGATTGCATTGGTATTTTTCTTGCGCTCTTTCTTGTTCGAGCCATTTAAAATTCCTTCAAGCTCAATGTTGCCAACATTGTATGTTGGTGATTTGATACTGGTGAATAAATTTACCTACGGCATACGTTTGCCAGTGATTAATAAAAAAGTCATCCCCATCAATGATCCGCAAAGAGGCGATGTCATGGTATTTAAATACCCTGAAGATCCTAGCGTGGACTATATTAAACGTGTGGTGGGTGTGCCTGGTGATAAAATTGTGTATAAAAACAAACGTTTATCAGTGAATGGTAAAGAAGTTTCATATACGAACATGCCTGACTTCCGTGATAATCTTGATTACTTAAAGCAATACAAGGAAGACTTGACCGGCGTCAGTCACCGTATTTTGGTGAATGAGCAAAGACCTGCTTATGTTGATAATCCGCATGACTTCAAGGGCCGGGACTTGTGCTCTTATGATAATGATGGCTTTACCTGTAATGTGCCGCAAGGCCGTTACTTCATGATGGGCGATAACAGGGATAATAGTCTCGACAGCCGCTACTGGGGTTTTGTGCCAGATGAAAATATTGTCGGAAAAGCATTTTTCATCTGGATGAATTTTGGTGATATCGAACGCATTGGTAGTTTTCATTAAATTTCAGTCTTAATCAGGGAAAAATCTATGTCAAAAATTCAATACTCCACATTCAAAAAGCAACAAGGCATTACCTTGATCGGATTGATCATGGCGATTGCCGTAATCATTGTTCTTGCTATGATTGCAATGAAAGTGGTGCCTACCATGATCGAATATAATTCCATCACCAAGGCGATGAATAATGCCAAGAATGGAGCGACTCCAAGAGAGATACAGATTTCCTTTGATAAGCAAAGGGAGGTCGGTTATTTTGATGCTGTTACTGCCAAGGATCTGGTCATTGTGAAAAATAACGATGGTGGTTTTGATCTGAATTTCTCTTATTCCAAAAAAATCCCTTTAGTTGGCCCAGCCAGCATATTGATGGAGTATTCGGGCACTACTGCAAAGAATGGTGTCGTCGTTACAAAACCTGCCAGGGCAGATTAAGTTACTCGTATGAATCAACAACTATTGCAGAAAAGGCTGGGGCACCAGTTTAGCAACCCCGCTTTGTTGCAGCAGGCTTTGACGCATCGTAGTCATAGTGTTTTGCATAATGAACGTCTGGAATTTCTCGGCGATTCAGTCTTGAATTGTGTCGTCGCTTCTTTGTTGTTTGATAGTTTCGCCAATATTGATGAAGGTGATTTGTCGCGTGTCCGTGCCAATCTGGTCAAGCAACAGTCGCTGTATGAAATCGCCCAAAGAATAGAGTTGTCACAGTTCCTGCGTCTGGGCGAGGGAGAATTGAAATCCGGTGGATTCCGTCGCCCATCTATCCTGGCAGATACATTGGAAGCTTTGTTCGGTGCGATTTTCCTTGATGCCGGTTTTGATGCTGCAAGAGAAGTTATCCGTGCACTGTATGCGCCAGTGTTGGCCAGCGTTGATCCTACTACCCTGGGCAAGGATGCCAAGACTTTGTTGCAAGAATTTTTGCAAAGTAAAAAGATCGCTTTGCCGCAATACAATGTGGTGGCAACCCATGGTGCTGCACATAATCAGGAATTCGAAATTGAATGCCTGGTACCCAAGCTCGAAATCCAGGTCTTTGGTACTGGTGGTAGTCGCCGTGCCGGCGAACAGGCAGCGGCCAAGCTAGCGCTGGAGACTGCACTGGCGATGCTGGTACGTTCACCTGCAGCCAAGAAGGCCAAGCCACGTGCTTCGCAGTTAAAGCTGGCTGGCATAGCGACAGTGCAAGGTGAAGCAGTGGCAGAAACCAAGCCGCAGTCAGCCAAGCAAAAAAGCTTGCTCGATACTGAGACACCCAAAGCCGACAAGCCAAAAGCCATATCAAGCACAACCAGCACGGCTGCAGCAGACGAACTGCTGACCCATGATATTCACCCAGAGACTCACCCTAAGACTGCCTGACGACCGCATGACTGAATTAATAGACAATCCTGATTTCCGCTGTGGTTACATCGCCATCGTCGGGCGACCTAACGTCGGTAAATCGACCCTGATGAACGCCTTGATCGGTGCCAAGGTCAGCATTACCTCACGCAAGGCACAAACCACGCGTCATCGCATTACTGGCATACAAACCAAAGACAACACCCAGTTCGTATATATCGATACGCCGGGTTTCCAGACCCGCCATTCAAATGCGCTGAACCGCACGCTGAACCGTACTGTCACAACGACGCTGACAGCGGCAGACGTGATTTTGTACATCATAGAAGCGGGTACCTTTGGCCCGGCAGATCAGCAGGTTATTAATCTGCTGCCTAAAGATGTACCTTGTATCCTCGTCATCAACAAATCAGACCGCGTTAAAGACAAAGCTGTGATGATGCCGTTTGCTCAGAAAGTGGCAGTACTCCATCCTTTCGCTGCGATCGTGCCAGTATCGGCAACCTTGCGCTTCCAGTTGGAAAACCTGGAAGGTGAAATCCGCAAATACCTGCCGCTGAACCCGCCGATGTTTGGTGAAGACGATATCACTGACCGTAGCGAGAAATTCCTGGCAGCAGAAATCGTCCGCGAAAAACTGTTCCGCTTTGTGGGTGATGAACTGCCTTACACCAGCACCGTGTTGATAGAAAAGTTTGAGCAAGAAGGTAATCTGCGTCGCGTTTTCGTTGCCATCCTTGTGGACCGTGACGGTCATAAATCCATGGTCATCGGCAACAAGGGTGCGCGTCTGAAAGACATCTCCACCCAGTCACGCCAGGACATGGAAAAACTGTTTGGTGGCCCCGTATATCTGGAAATCTGGATCAAGGTCAAATCTGGCTGGGCAGACAATGAAGCCGGTTTGCGTGCCTACGGTTACGAGTAAAATCATCCATGGATGAGCAGGCAGTCGCCGTGCAGGAAGACAGCGCCGTTGCAGATGCGACTGCTGTTCCACCCGCGCCACCTGCCGTCAAAAAAACTGCTGCCCGATCACGGGTATCTAAAGCAAGCTCAGCGACCCCACGCACTATCAGCAAATCCCCTGCCAAAGACTTGCGCATACTGGAGCAACCAGGCTTTGTCCTGCATTCCTGGCCCTACAAAGAAACCAGTCTCATCATTGATGTATTGACACGTGATCATGGCCGTATCGCCCTGGTTGCCAAGGGTGCAAAGCGCCCACATTCGCAATTACGTAGTGTCTTGCAAACCTTCCAGCCCTTGCAACTGGGCTGGACAGGCAAGGGCGAAATTCGCACCCTGACGACAGCAGACTGGGTGGGTGGCATGCTGCCGCTGGAAAAATCAGCCTTGTTGTGCGGCTTCTACCTCAATGAATTACTGGTCAAGTTCCTCATGCGTGATGAAGCGCACCCGGATTTGTTTGACCTGTATGTCTCCACGCTGAACCAGCTTGCCCATGATGAACCTGCCACCATCGTCTTGCGTCGGTTTGAACTGGCATTGCTGCGTGAATCCGGCTTGCTGGGCGACCTGACACGCTGTACTCAACAGCGCGAACGTGTGCAAGCAGAGCAATTCTATGTACTCGACCCAGAACGTGGACCCAGGCCCGCAATGCCAGCTGACAGTGTGCCCAGAGTCAGTGGTAAGACTTTGCTGGCCATGCAGCGCGGCGACTATACTGAACAAAGCACGCAGTTGCAAAGCAAACTGCTGATGCGCTTTTTGCTTGCTCATCATTTGCATGGCGCAGCGCTGAATACCCGGCAAATACTGATCGATTTGCAAAATCTATGAATATCCATCAACAAAGCCAGTTGATAGAACTGGGCGTGAATATCGACCACGTCGCCACCCTGCGCAATGCGCGCGGGACGACGTACCCTGATCCTTTGCAGGCAGCTTTGCTGGCAGAAGAGGCGGGCGCAGATTGCATTACCCTGCATCTGCGTGAAGATCGTCGCCATATCCGCGATGCAGACGTAGAGCAACTGCGACCACGCCTGCTGACGCGCATGAACCTGGAAACCGCAGTCAATAATGAAATGCTGGATCTGGCTTGCCGCATCCTGCCGCAAGATGTTTGCCTGGTGCCAGAGCGCCGTGAAGAAGTCACGACTGAAGGTGGCCTTGATGTCGCCCGTGACTTTGCCAAAGTGCAAGCCGCAGTCAGGCAATTGCAGGCGGCAGGCATACGTGTGTCATTATTCATCGATGCAGATGAGCAGCAGATACAAGCTAGTTCGGAAGCTGGTGCAAGCGCCATAGAAATTCACACTGGTCGCTATGCTGAAGCGCTTGATCTGCAATTGCAGGCGCAAGAGCTGGCACGTATAGCGCAAGCTGCCATCGCAGGCATACGCCATGGTTTGAAAGTGAATGCCGGTCATGGCCTGCATTTGAACAATGCGGCTGCGATTGCCGCTATTCCAGAAATTTCAGAATTGAACATAGGCCACGCCATCGTCGCCCAGGCCCTGTTCGTAGGCTGGCAAAAAGCCATCAGCGACATGAAGGCCTTGATGGTCAAAGCACGCTTGGCGACTTTACACAGAGCAGCCTGACATGATCTACGGAATAGGCACCGACATCGTACAAATCTCGCGCATGCAAGATGCATTGGCGCGCAACGGTGAACGCTTTGCTGAAAAAATCCTGGGGGCAGAAGAATTGGCCATTTACCACGAACGCAAAACCTTGGTGGAGGCACGCGGCCTGCGTTATCTGGCTACCCGCTTTGCCGCAAAAGAAGCTTTTTCCAAAGCCGTAGGCATGGGTATGCGTGACCCCATGAACTGGCATGCCATGCAAACGCTTAATAACGACCAAGGCCAGCCTGTCGTGCAGGCTAATGGCAATATGCTGCAATGGATGCAGGAGCGCGGTCTGCAGGCGCGTATCTCGGTCAGTGACGAAACTGATTACGCTATTGCCTTTGTCATCGTTGAAGTTGAACAATCCCTGCTAAAGTAGCGACTTCTACCTACTACCAGCGCCGCAGATTGATTGCATCATGACTGAACCAAATATCTCAGAAGCACGCCAGCAGGTGCTCGATCTGGTTGCCAAATTACCCAACCTGCCGGGTGTGTACCGCTATTTTGATAGCAATGACCAGGTGCTGTACGTCGGCAAAGCGCGTGATTTAAAAAAACGCGTCTCCAGCTATTTTCTCAAAAACCTCTCCAGCCCGCGTATCGCGATGATGGTAGAGAAAATCGCCAAGCTTGAAACCACAGTCACCCGCAGTGAAGCCGAAGCACTGATCCTTGAAAACAACCTCATCAAGGCATTAAAGCCGCGCTATAACATTCTGTTTCGTGATGACAAGTCTTACCCTTATCTGAAAATCACCACAGAAAAGACGCCACGCATGATGTATTACCGTGGCGCGATCGATAAAAAACATCAGTACTTCGGGCCATTTCCGTCAGGGTGGGCAGTCAAGGAATCGATGCAGATTTTGCAGAAAGTCTTTTTGCTGCGCAGTTGCGAAGACAGCGTGTTCGCCAACCGCACCCGCCCATGTCTCTTGCACCAGATCGGTCGATGCAGCGCACCTTGCGTCAAGATTATTGCGCCAGAAGATTACCAGCAAGACGTCAATAATGCGGCTGACTTTTTGCGTGGTCGCCAGCTTGAAGTCATGCAGACCCTGGAAAAAAAGATGCTCGATTTTTCCATGGAGCTCAAATTCGAGCAGGCTGCAGCAGTGCGCAATCAAATGCAGGCCCTGTCCAAAGTCTTGCATCAGCAAAGCATGGAAACCGCAGGCGATGTCGATATCGACATCCTCGCCGTGGTAGTGGAGGGTGGTCGCGCCTGCGTCAACCTGGCCATGGTCAGGGGTGGGCGGCATCTGGGTGATCGGGCTTATTTTCCCACTCATGTCGATGATGCCCTCAGCGTCGCAGAAAATGAAATCGAAGTAGAGGTCATCTCTGCATTTTTGGCGCAACATTATGTCGATCAATTCATCCCGTCCACGCTGGTCATGAATGTGGAACTGGATGCGCCCGACCTCATGCTTGCATTGGCCGAGCAATGCGGCCATCGCATTCATCTATCCTTCCAGCCGCAAGAGCAGCGCCGCGCCTGGCTGGACATGGCGGTCAAAGGTGCCAGGCTGGCGTTGGCGCGCATGCTCTCTGAGCAGGGCTCACAACAGGCCCGTACCCGCGCCCTGGCAACCGTGCTGGAGCTGGAAGTGGAAAATCTCGAAGAGTTGCGGGTCGAATGTTTTGACATCAGCCACACTCAGGGCGAAGCCACCCAGGCATCTTGCGTGGTGTTCCATCATCACGCCATGCAAAACGGCGAATACCGCCGCTTCAACATCAAGGATATTACCGGGGGCGATGATTATGCCGCGATGCGCCAGGTATTGTTTCGCCGATATGAAAAAGTCGCCAGTGGTGATGCAAGCGGCGATCAGACTAATGAGCGCCGCATGCCAGACATCGTCCTCATCGACGGTGGCAAAGGCCAGGTCGAAATTGCCAGGCAAGTCTTTGTCGAATTAGGCCTCGATATCAGCCTCATCGTCGGTGTCGCCAAAGGCGAGGGGCGCAAGGTCGGTCTCGAAACCCTGGTGTTTGTCGATGGCCGTGCAGCGAAGGAGTTGGGCAAGGAGTCTGCCGCCCTCATGCTGATCGCCCACATCCGCGATGAAGCCCACCGCTTTGCCATCACAGGCATGCGTGCCAAGCGCGACAAGGCCAGACAGACCTCGCAGCTGGAAGAGATAGAGGGCATAGGCCCCAAGCGCCGCCAGCGCTTGCTGGTGCGTTTTGGTGGTTTAAAAGGCGTCAGCGATGCCAGCGTCGCCGATTTGGCCAGTGTCGAAGGCATTTCTCGCCAATTGGCAGAAGAAATTTACAAGCGGCTGCGATAGGGAAATATAATTGCGTCAAACGCTGGCATTGTAGCCAGCCTGCCTGATGCATAAACCGAATAAAAACCACAACAACATGCCTTTCAATTTTCCTATCCTGCTGACCTGGTTACGTGTTGCGCTGATACCGCTGGTAGTTGGTGTTTTTTATCTGCCCGACCTCTGGTTAAGTCCCTTTGAAAAAGGACTGGCATCTACCACGATTTTTATCGTCGCCGCAGTCACCGACTGGTTTGATGGTTTCCTGGCACGCAGGTGGAACCAGACATCCTCATTCGGTGCCTTCCTCGACCCTGTGGCCGACAAACTCATGGTCGCCGGTGCCTTGCTGGTGCTGGTGCAGCTTGATCGCGTCAACGCCGTCATCGCCTTCGTTATCATTGGTCGTGAAATCACCATCTCTGCCTTGCGCGAATGGATGGCGCTGATCGGTGCTTCCAAATCAGTGGCTGTCAGCTCTTTGGGCAAGATCAAGACCGCTGCGCAAATGATCGCCATCCCCATGCTGTTGTATTACGACATGCTGTTTGGCATGATAGACACCAAGCTGCTGGGCTCATGGTTGTTGTTGATTGCTGCCATCCTGACAGTCTGGTCCATGTTCTATTACCTGCGCAAAGCATGGCCTTTGATCAAGGAAACTACTGATAAAATGGGATAAGCGTGGAGTAATCGCGGAATGATCTTCGAATGGGTAGTTGACACAATGGCTGGATGATATATAATTCTGGTCTTCGCAATGCGGGAGTAGCTCAGTTGGTAGAGCGCAACCTTGCCAAGGTTGAGGTCGAGAGTTCGAGACTCTTCTCCCGCTCCAAAGTTTTTGGAACGGCAGCGAAAAGCAGTAAAGCAAGTCAGTAATAAAAATGCGGGAGTAGCTCAGTTGGTAGAGCGCAACCTTGCCAAGGTTGAGGTCGAGAGTTCGAGACTCTTCTCCCGCTCCAAAATGGCGTAGTACCTGAAGTATCAGCAGTACATCTGCGGGAGTAGCTCAGTTGGTAGAGCGCAACCTTGCCAAGGTTGAGGTCGAGAGTTCGAGACTCTTCTCCCGCTCCAGATTCTGAAGGGAAGCAAGGCTTCCCTTTTTTGTTCAAGTTGCACCGCATTTCAGCGATCATCAAGCGTGATAACATCACTCAAGACAAGACGCAGAGATAGCACCCCTGGCGGGGTAGCAAAGTGGTTATGCAGCGGCCTGCAAAGCCGTAGACGCCGGTTCGATCCCGACCCCCGCCTCCAAATACAAAAAGCGCTTTAGAGCGCTTTTTTTCCAGAACCCGACTTAGCGTTTCGCTAAGCAGGTTGTAGTAGTGGGCCCGAGTGGTGAAACTGGTAGACACATCGGACTTAAAATCCGCCGCTTCGTTAATAGCGGGCGTGCCGGTTCGATTCCGGCCTCGGGCACCACGTACTTACATCGCATATCCTCATAAAACCCTGTAAAGCCAATGAAATCAAGGCTCTGCTTTTTTTGGTGGAATATCATGCCTACTTTAAGTGTGGTTTTTTCCTTGGCCCTTCATATAATGTAATATATCTTGATAATTGAAAGATTGGACGGGGGCTAAGTGATGTGACTAGTCAGCAATAAAAAAAACCCGCTAAGACGCGGGTTAGAAAATATTAATTGGGAAGGTAGTTAGGATGTTAACTAGCAGTAGCCAATTGAGATTCATCCACTAGTCTGACTACTGTGCCAGGTGCAATGTCGAATAATGTTTGGAAAGTGTTAGGCCCGAGAATTTCTAATGCTTGCGCTAAAAATTCATTATGCTTTGCATTTAATTCGTCTGCATTTAAGGATTGAACTTTTTTGGAATCAATATTTTCGGAGAGCGTTGTCAGGTGGCTGCGCTGCGTACGACGTAACTCAAGCAGCTTAGATAATTTTCGTTCGTTAGCCTTACCAGCCAATACGGCGCGTGCGCGTAACTCGAATGTGTCAATACGTCGGTCCATTTGAACCTCCTTAGTGCTAATGAAACCCATGTGCCCTGTCAAATCCGTTCTATAACTATTAGGATTTGTACTGCAGCCAGAATATTTACTATTCCAAAACTTATCTTCCTCAAGGCCATAGTCCCCGAATAAAAAAGAAGATGTAATATATCCACGTACTTTGGAAACAATCAATTTACTTGTTGTCGCAGCCAGTATTTGATTTGTTAGTTGATGACAGACTCCATCAATTCCATAGTTATAAATTGTACCCCTTGCCCGAAGCTCAGCTTTTGACGCGATGTTGGGCTTACAAAGACATGTGGCTAAAGAAAGCGCACCTTGTTCTGCACAAACCAATCCGTCAGGCAACGAGGGTGTCAATCCAAGTATATGATAGTCACCCCAGCTATACCAATAGTTTTTACCATTGGCAACAACCTCAACAATATTGTTATATTTATGTACCCGATTGTCAAAATCCGTAACCCAAGTGTGATCCATAGGGGATTCACTAAAGAATGCTGGCTTTGCCCAAGCATAGAGGGTCGACATAAATAACCTTTGCTTAAATTTAAGCTTTGAGAGTTCGTGTAAAGAAAAATTATGTTTATCTGATTTTCATTGTTTTTTTGGTAATATTTTTGTTAAATTATTTTGAGAGGATGTTTCTATATTTGTCTGTTGTACAGGTATTGAAGGCTTAACAATATTGGTAATTGCGACCAAAATGCCGCCGAAGCCGAATAGTAAACCAACAACTGTGGCGATAAACCATCGTGTTACACTGGTTTCAACAGCCTTTATTTCGTTTTTTGCTTCGGAAATGTCAGCTTTTAACTGAGTTGCAAAATTATTAATGTCACTCTTTAAATCTAATTTCAATTCAGAAATATCAAGTTTCGTTCCATAATTTGATCGAATAACTGCTACATCCGCTTTAACGATGGACATGTCATTTTCTAATTGATCAATTCTCTTTTCCATATCTTCATCTTCTGACTGATTAGTGCCGTTGTCAACGGGGGGAAGAGTTGGCGGGATATTGTCGGCCATAGCATTTTGAAGCTCTTGCTCATAAGAAAAGCGTGCAAGCTGCGTCACAACACGATCAATGAGGTGCCATTTCCGTTCATTTTTGATGCGCATCAACTGTGGTCCGAGCAAATTCAGAAATGACGCAATTCCGTGACGCGATCCAATCTCCGTTGTTGTCGCATACAGAAAGGGAATTTCCAGGTTTTGTGCACCTTCAATTCTTAATGCCTCAGATTTCTGCTTTATCCACTCAAGTTTGAAAGTCGCATCCTTACTTAGCTCATCAGACACTTCTGCTAAAAAAGACAATCTCTTTATTGCCTTTTCCAAATGCTGAAACACCGGATGAGATTTATCGCTAATTTGAAGAGCGCGTCTATAGTTGCCGCCTAAAATATTTGAAAGGGCTGTAAGCTCTAAGGTGTTTGCTGAAAAATCATCGTCAAATTTTTCTATATCAAATGCCTTGTTGAACTTCATGACTAGTGAATTCAACTTGACCACGTCTTGCATAAAGCCAGACAACTCTATCTCTATATCCCAGTTAATTTGCGCAGCAGTCATAAAGTAAATTTGATTAGAAAATCATTCTTGTCATTACGGGCTTTCGCGATTTCCATTTATATATTATCGTCAAGTTTTCAAGAATATATGCGGCACGCTCAAAGCGTTTTCGAATTTGACTCTGTGAAACAATGAACGGCTGAAGATCATCAAATGAATGCGCAATTCAAATTTGAGCTCTCGGTCACGGCGAGGGTAACTGTTTATCTTGATATAGTGTACCGATTTTCAAAGCTTCATCTTTGCCGCCAGGAAGTAGGCCGCGTTGAGTTAGATACGGTATGCCGTTTTCTAAAACACCCATTTCGATTCCATTAATGTCTTTTTGGACTTCAATGCCTAAATCGAGAGGAATTTGCTTCGGGATGGCCTGAACGGCATTATTCATGAATAACTCCTTGTTTCTACTGGCCTTTAATTGGCCTATAACTGAGATTAAATTATCAAATTATGTAGATAATAATGACATGGAATTGTCATGATAAAGAGTTATTTATTATAATTTAACTTATTTTCCTGAGTGTAATTGTGTTTTGCTGAATTTTTTTGTCAAATCCGCAGTTAAACTTTACTGAATATTTTTGGCAAATTTTGCTGTTATGACAAGTGAAGCGGTACTTGAATGGCGTCTTCGCTTTTATATTTCATTTCACCAACTGCACCATTAAGATAAGCACGGCGTTTTAATGAGCTGGACTGTTGGTGGCCGTATCCCTTATAAGAAACCACCTTGCCCGTATCCGCATAAATGGCGTCTCCACTAAGCGATACAACCACCACCCACCAAAGACCCCGCTGCAGTCACCAGAACAATAGTCAACGGCAAGGTCGCATCTATGTGTCGCTTGGCTAACTGCTCATCAATCAGCATGAATACAGGCTTATGCACCAGATAGAAAGCATGCGACCACAACACTAGTTGCGCGGCACCCGGCAGGCGAGGCGCAGATAGCTGGTGGGACTCAGCGTCACCAGGATGGCAATGTGTGAGATCCCAGTGAGTTGCCGATACGCGCGCTGAGGTTGATCGTCAGCCTGCAGTTTCTCTGACTTTTTTATGCGAATGCATTACAGTAAGCGTTTTTAACATAACGTATAAGTCAGCCTTTTTATGTCCGAGCGAGTCAAAGTTGGTGATGTGTATCTTGAATTACCCAAGGGGTTTCCGAAAGCACCAATACGCACATTGGCAGAGAAGCCCGAAAAACCAGATACTCTTGAAGTTCCTGCCTTTGTGCATATCCGTAATGATCCCGTTCAAGATTACCTTGACGGATCAAACCGGACATCACCCATTGAAAAAACCAATCAAGTTTCAGCAAAAGCTCCAGATCTCATGGCAGAGTGGATTGCATTTTGCGGCGAGAAAAGTCGTCTTCCTGGATACTGGCTTCAATATCAAAAACAGGAGTCGAAGGACTGTGGCTACAATGTATATGCATCGCTGTTTGGGCTTCAGTGGTTCTTTGTAAATAAAATGTATGTCAATGGAATTATCTCGTTACTTGTTGAGTTCGGACCTTTATTTGTATTCCTGGTCGCAGCTTCATCCTTGAATAATGACCATTGGATCAATGACAGGGCAGGCATGGCAATGCTTCTCTGTGCTAGTTTACTAATGCGTATCGCAATTGGATTCTGGGCAAATATAGCCATTTACAAACGCGCAAATGCAGAGATATCAAGAATTCGTGCTTTTAATCTGGATTCTGAAATGCACCTGTCACTTATTCGCAGTGCTGGAGCTCCGGCTTTAATGCCCGTCATATTACTTAACGTCTGCGTTGTAATCATTAAAGTGATGAGTTTGCGCCCGTAGTTAAAGAAATGCCGAACGGATTGAAATAAATAGAGTGTCACAAATGCTGCGTGTGGGCAATTCAGGACGATCTTGAGTATCATCCTTCAAACCTATCGCAGGCCGACTGCATGGTTTGGTTTGAGGGGGCTTCTGATGGAATTTATTTGAATCATTTACTTTTTTGCGATTTCATTGTGTTTTATGAAATTAACATTACACTATGTGACGAGTGAATCTGAGTCGCAGCGAAAAAGGAGACTGACATGGAATCTATGTATGAAGTTCTGGCATTAAATTTTAAATCCTCGACCGATGACAAAAAAAATGCGGTAACGATTCACATGAAAAGCGGAATATCCCATTTCGGCTATGTCAAGGAGATAAGTGATATTTCCAAAATAGTGAAAATTCGGATAGTTAATCCGAGTGGGAAATCATTTCAAGATGCCTACCTTGACATCAGCAGTATTGAATCTATTTTAGCCACATCTGTTTAACCGATATCGCGGTGAGAGTGTGTGGCTATCCGGCTCTAGGGAAGGCGAAAGCAAGTTTCTTAGGCCTCAAAAGTCGGTCATTTTTACGAATAGCAAGACTCGACGAATATCGATCAGTCTATCTATCTGACGTAGGCCTTCCCGCTCTAATTTGTGTAATTCTCGGTTTGCATATCCGTTTTCCGGATCCTAAAATGATTTGCGCGATAGGGATTTAACAAGCCTTTCGTTGTGCCGAACTCCCCACTTTTAGGAGCATGTGATGAACGTCAAGAAATCTGCATTACTGTCTTCGCTGGCAATACTAGCCCTGTGTTTTTCATCTTCGGCATTTGCAGAGCTCTGTACGGTGGGGCGAGCGACACAGGTGTTGTGGAAAGGTGATTGGTACAAGGCAACGATTACCGAGGCTTCGTCTGATAAGTGCAAGATTACTTATGTCGGTTATACCGCCGACGATGATGAATGGGTGGGGCCAGAGAGGCTCAAAATCAAGATATTGTGGAAGGGCGACTGGTATCCAGGCCGTGTTATAAAGAGGGAAGGTACCAACTATCTCATAGGCTATGATGGCTACACAAGTGATGACAATGAGATTGTTCCTCTGTCACGCATACAGGTACGCTAGTTTTACCATTGCCGATAACATGATTCAATTTACTTGAGCCTGCTGACTTGGGCCCGGAAACCATTTTGTCCGTATTTGCATGACCTCAGATAATCAGGCGTTTAAGCGTGCTAAGACTTGTGCTTTAGTCTATGTAACTGCGATCGCTTCAATCTCCAGCAGCCAGGCTCCTTCGTAAATGAGCCTGTAAATGCCCGCAATGATAATTGTCATCGCTGGTGGTACCGCATTCTTGCCAAGGACCTCAGCCCTTGCTTCGTAGTCAACTGCACTTTTGTTGGAAACCACTTTGCACGTATTTGCATAAATGGCGTTTCCACCAAGCGGTACAACAACCTGCCTCCGAATATCCCTTCAGCGGGGAACAGGTCAATAGTCAGCGGCGCATTCGCATCTATGTGCCGTTTGCCCAATTGTTCAGCATGAACACAGGTTTATGTACCAGATAGACCGCATATGACTTCAGCGCCAGTTGGCTGGCACCGGGTATTTGCTCCAGTCTGCCAAGAATGCTGTGTCGATTTTGCACCGTGTGCAAAATTGCAGTAGTGGTAATTTGAATACGATTTTTAAAGTAAAAATTGAAATATCAGGCAAGAGTTATAAGATTTGATTAAAATGCCATAAAGGCTAGTTATATTTGCAATATTATTCGCGTGACTTAAATAAACTTTGATTCATGCTTATTCAGGTATAGGCCATGAAAGAAGACGCTCAATGATTTCGCATACCGCACCTAACAGATAGAGTGCTTCGGGTTTGTCTTCATTGCTGGCATCAAAAAAAGGAGAGAAATAATGGGCGCAAAAGCATCAAAGACTAGTGGCAATGCAGTAATTGACAATATTGCTGGACTAAATTTGAGTGAAAATGCAAAGCAAGCCGCTGAGTCACTACTTGCACAGTTTCCCAACGATATCAGGTTCACAAGTGGACGTAGGAGCGCTGCAAAGCAGGCTTCTGCGATGGCAACAAATGTCGCGGCAAAAAGAAAATGGATTCAACTGACGTATAAGGACACGCCGCAGCGAGCAGCTCTGCAAAAATGGGTTGATGATCATCCCGAAGCAATTCGTGCAGACCAAATTACTGCTGGCCTTGTAAAAGTCATGAATTCTTGGAAGGAGGCGGATTTGCGCAATTTTTCCCGCCATATGTCTGGAGATGCATTTGATGTTGCTCCTGTCTCCGGTCCCATAGGTGAACAAATCAAAGTAGCAATTTCTGTGCTGCCAAAATTACAGTGGCATACTTTCAACGAAGGCGGACTCGAAATTTGGCATGCTCAGTTCTAAGCATGACTTGCAAATGGCTGTCGTGCCTTCCAAGCTGGAATGATGGTAGTGGCTTGAAGCAAATATGCTTGGCTTATGCCACTGCAATTGCTTCAATTTCCAACAGCCATGCTTCATCGTAGATGCCAGTGATGATGATAGTCATCGCTGGCGGTACTGTGTTCTTGCCAAGCACCTCAGCCCGCACTTCGTAGGCATCCTGGATATAACGCCGGTCGGACAGGAAGATCGTCATCTTTGCGATGTGATTGAGTGTCATGTCCGCTGCCAGAAGCTGCTTTTCGATATTAGCCCAGACCATACGGCATTGATCTTTGAAGTCTTTTGGGACGGAGCCATCGCTGGCCTCTGGCACTTGGCCGCTAATGAAGAGAATGCGTGACGGATTGCTTATCTCGTGACCCTGAGCCCAGCCAGTTTTGCCTGGATTGATGGCGCGCCTATTCATGTTGGATGCTCCGTAGGATGAAGTGGATTGTATGGCAACGACAAACGATGCGGCACTGATGCAGAAGCTGCGTCTTTCCAAAGTCGTACTCCTTTCACGTGAGGTACTGTAGGGCTTGGTCTAATGCTGATGCGAACTGTAATTTGTAGCGCAAATTATCGGCCTCGAAATCAGGTTTAGTTTATCTTTGTGCTTTCGCTTTGGTGTTGCTATTGTAGCATCGCTTATCGCATGACCACTCAAGTATGTATGTTGTACTCCGCATAACTTCAATGAACAAAAACCCGTCGATTCTATGATGATTTTCTACTTTTGCAGGAATAAAGGATGAGTGCATATTATTTAATAATTAATATCAGCCTTTTAGTACAATTATCCAGTGTCGGTCAATTGCAAACCATTATAATCGCAGTTTAAAAGTTGTTATTTATTTCACTATTGCAGGGGGTGGTATGAATTTGCGTCTCATTTTTCTTGTGATGTTGTTTTCTCCTCTTTCGTTGTTTGCACAAGTGCGTCTGCCTATCATTGACGTACATCTGCATGCAATGGGCGCAGCCGATCAAGGGCCGCCGCCCTTAGGTATGTGCACACCTATCGCCAATTTCCCTGCGTGGGATCCTGTTAAATCGCCTTATGCAGACGTGTTCATGGAGATGTTCAAAAAACCGCCATGCAAAGATCCGGTCTGGTCACCTTTGAATGATAAGGCGCTGATGGACGAGACTATTGCAGCGATGGAAAAACTGAACATCGTTGGTGTTTTGAGCGGCTCTGCAAAGCGTGTGGCGACATGGCGCAAGGCTGCGCCCGGCAGATTTATTCCCGGGCTTGAGTTTCAGCTTGGAGTATCTAAAGTTTCACCGGAAGACATGCGCGCTCTTAACAAGGAGGGGCGGCTTGCAGTGCTGGGCGAGATCACCAACCAATATGCAGGTATAGCGCCCGACGATCCACGCATGGAGCCGTATTGGACTCTGGCGGAAGAGTTGGATATTCCGGTTGGTATTCATATCGGCACTGGTCCACCAGGTGTTATCTATCTCGGCAGCGTCAACTATCGTGCGCGACTACATAGTGCCTTGACGATAGAAGAAGTTCTGGTGCGACATCCAAAACTGCGCGTCTACATCATGCACGCTGGCTACCCTAAACTGGATGACATGCTGGCGGTTCTTTACGCGCATCCGCAAGTCTATGTTGATGTTGGTGTCATCGTGTTTACCCAGCCGCCCGCAGCTTTCTATGCTTACTTGCAAGCGATAGTCAATGCAGGTTTCGGTAAACGCGTCATGTTCGGGTCTGACCAAATGGTATGGCCTGGCGTGATAGAGCGTTCGGTCAAGGTGATTGAAAATGCTCCTTTCCTGAGCACTGACCAAAAAAGGGATATTTTGTACAACAATGCGGCACGGTTTTTAAGATTGAGCCCGGAAGAGATGGCTCGCCATCAAAAAATGGGAGAGCCGTAATGAGATTTTTATATTCAGATCAAACTAAACGGGGCGTTCAACGAGGTGGTTATTCTGTGCTTGTTTGGCTTTGCTTGGAAACCAACGCGCCCGTATCTGCATACACGGTGTCTCTACCAAGCGATACAGCAACCACCCACCAAATACCCCCGCTGCAGTCACCAGAACAATGGTCAGCGGCGCATTTGCGTCTATATGCCGCTTGCCCAATTCCACTCCTATCAGCATGAACACAGGTTTGTGCACCAGATAGACAGCATACGACCACAGTGCCAGTTGTGCTGCACCAGGCAAGCGCAGGCGATGCAGGTAGCTGTTCGGGCTGAGGGCAGCCAGGGTGAGGATGGCGAAGCTGATGGCGACGAGTGAAAAGCCTAGTGAGTTGACGATCATCAGCTTGTTGTAGTCGTCGCTGTTGATGCAAAACAGAACGCCGCCAGTGGCCAGCAGGCCTGTGATGAGCAGTGCCTGGCCGTGACGCATGAGTCTGTCGTATAAGCCTGTATGAAAATTCTTGAGCATGGCGATGGCAACGCCGGGGAGTAGTTCGTCAAAGCGACCAAAGCTGGAGTAGTAGACCTCTGCATCAAATGCAGGATGACCGTCCAGAAATGCCATGCCGCGAAACAGCATGCCGCCAGCTATCGCTGCAATGAGCAGGCCCCAGGCTAGCCACAACGGGCTCTTGAGTCTGATCAGGGTGAGGCTGACTATCGGCAGTATCAGGTAAAACTGTTCTTCTATGCACAGCGACCAGGAATGGGTGAAGGTTTGCCCGTATTCCAGCCCTATGTTCTGGGTGAATGTCAGGAACTGCCATAGTGGTGAGGTGCTACGTCCAGCCAATGCGACGGGAAAAATAAAATACGCCGCCAGCACGACGTAGTAGTTGGGCAGGGTGCGCAGCAGGCGTCTGGCGAAAAAATTCTTTAGCGAGAGTGCTTGCCCATTCGCTGCGGCAGACATGATCTGGTTGCCGATCAGGTAGCCGCTCAGCACAAAAAATAAATCCACGCCTGCCCAGCCTATGTCGCCAGCGAAACCAAAGGTCTGGTGCCTGCTGACAAAGCCGCAGTAGTGCGACATGAGTACCAGCAATATGGCGATGGCGCGCAGGGTGTCGAGGCCGTTGATTCTTTTGGGTTGCATGTTAGGTAGTTGATGCGGTCTATGGGGTCAAGCCAGGTCTTGATGATGGTCTTTTATTTGGCAGGCTTGCAGAGCCGCAGATTGGTGCGGGTCGCCTTGATCATGGAATGATATTTTGCATTGAATTCATCAGTGCATGAATCGCAATAATTTGCCAGGATGGTGTCGCTGACGGTGGTATCTTCTACCAATGGCTGCAGTGTCGCCATACAGCGTTCAGGCATTTGCAATTTATATTGAGCGAGTGCCACGTCATTGCGTAGCCAGCCAAGTTCCAGACGGTCCAGAATTTTGCCGCAATTGTTGAGTACGGGTTCCAGTTTTGCCAATGCTGCTGCGTAGTCTTTTTTGTCGTACAGGGTTTTGAATTCTTTGCGTGCCTGGCTACGCTCAGCTGTGCTGCAAGTGGGTGGCTGGAAGTATTGGTCTGTAATGTTCGCCAGTGAGCAATAATGTTGTTCGCAAATATCGATGCTGCCATCTACGGCAATCTCATTTTTCTTTTGAGTAAAGCGTAAAACGCAATTTTGTTTCATACTGGTTTTACGCAATGTGGCTTTGCCGCCGACGATCTCACCTTTCATATCGCAGCTACCTTCAGCTTGCGAATGAATGCTGAAGCTGAGCTTGCCTGTTTTGTCAGTTGTGATGTTCAGTTTGCTATAAGCGCCTTCGCTGACATATTCGCCCGGTACAAGTTGCCGGGCTTGCGTCAGCATGGATGCGCAGCCTATGACAATAGTGAGGAAAAACTGTAAATAATGGCGCGATAATGTCATGTCAAATCTCTGAAGATGTAAGGCCAGGAACAGGTTGAAAAAGCTCGGAGCGGCGGCATCATATCAGAACTGGCAAATTAAATAATATTCTTTTTATGCACGTTGATCAGCGACTGTGTGCATATCATTTGTAGTATCTGTCTTGATTTCTATGGCTGCAAATCTACAGATTTCAAGGAACTTAAATGCTGTTGCCTGCAAATCTGGTTTTTGCACAATAAACAAGTGTAAACTCCTGAAGCACTAAATTGATGTGATGCGCTCAAGCCGGAATCCATTTATCCCTATGTCAGTTCTATAAGCCAATAAGGCATGCTGAAAATCCTTTTCCCTTTTATCCAAAGCGCAACGATACGCTGGTATGCAGCGTTGACGCTATTGCTGCTGGTGGCAATGGCCGGGGAATTGTTTGGCCTGCGTTTGCTGGCGACGACAGAGTCGCGCTTGGGAGATGTTTATCTGCGCCATCATGCGGCTAGCTACAAAGCTGACCCGGATATTGTGGTGGTAGATATTGATGATGCAAGTTTGCTCGGCATGCAAAAGATCGCTGGCCTGTGGGCTTGGAAGCGTGAAGTTCATGCTTTTATGACGGCGGCGCTGGTTGGGTTCGCACCACGTGCATTGGTGTTCGACATCAATTTCAATGTACCTGATCTGGGGGCTCCGAAAAGTGATGCCATGTTGTCGGATCAGATCAGAGATTTTCCTCACGCTTATATGCAAGTCCTGCAATTGCAAGATACAAGCTCAAATAATGCGGTACCGATATCTGAAATCGCAAATAGTTTTGCATTGCAGCATCAAGGTAAGTCTGGTGCACGGATTGCGTTGCAATTACCGCTGGCGATTGAGCGTAAAGCTTGGCGTTTGGGCCTGGTGAATAGTCTGGATGATGGTGATGGCGTTTTACGTCGCTATCGATTGTACTCTGACGTTGCTGGCTGGCATTTACCTTCTTTACCAGCCAGAGTTGCCCAAGATTTTAATTGGCCAATGCCTGCTGGTAAGGATATTCAATTATCTTGGCCAAATGAAGGGCATCAGCGGTTTACCTATGCTGATTTATTCAAGACACTTACCGAAGACAGGCCGAACCTCACGCCGGAAGTAGAAGCACAACTCGTCCAGCTTTTTCGTAACAAAATCATCGTCATTGGGTCATCCGCAGGCGGCTTGTTTGATCATCATTTGACACCTTTGGGCCCAAACTATCCAGGCGTGGATATTCTGGCAGTTGCTCTGGATAATTTAAAGAATGGGCATAACCTGCAACAGGTTGGCGCTACATGGCCTTTTTTGTTCGGCTTATTTTTGATCATTTTGTTGGTACTGGTGTTTCAACGGCGCATTAATCCAATTCTTATAGGCAGTGGATTGACTCTGATGACCGGATTGGCCGTGTTGTTGGCGGACCAAATGGTGCTCAGGTATCGGATGTTACCTGTGGTGACGCCGCTTGCTTTTGCGTGGACTTGGTTTTTGTCCGCAGCGATAGCGGGATATTTACGTGAGCGTCGCACACGTGACAGGACAGTATCGTTGTTTGGACGCTTCCTCAATCCTGAAGTGGTACGAAAAATTGTCGATCATGGTGAAACTGTAGAAAGTTTGTCTGGCCAGATGCGTGAGATAAGTCTGTTGTTCTCCGATATACGTGGCTTTACCACTCTCTCAGAGAGCCGGCCACCGGATGAAGTGGTCAAGTTGCTTAACAGATATTTTGAAAGACAAGTTGAGGTCGTATGGCGTCATGGTGGTACCTTGGACAAGTTTATTGGTGACTGTATCATGGCTTTTTGGGGGGCTCCATTGGACGATCCTGATCACGCCAAACGGGCAGTTGCAGCGGCGCTTGAGATGGAGGAGAACTTACTTGCTTTTAAAGAGGAGTTGTACGGAGATGAATCGGATTTGCCTGATTTTGATGTCGGCATAGGTGTACATACAGGAACTGCTGTGGTAGGCTTTATCGGTGCTAAACGTAAGCTTGACTACACAGCAATCGGTGACGCCGTGAATCTTGCAAGTCGTGTAGAAGGTTTGACAAAAGGTATATCACGTATTCTCGTGACCAAAGATACCATGCTTGCTTGCCAGGAATCCGGTTTTGATTTTATTTTGCGTGGTGCTTTCCCCGTAAAGGGACGGGCTGCTGAAGTTGAGTTATACGAACCAAAAAGGAAGAGTCAATGAGAATCCCCATTTTAATGTTAACCAGTCTGGCATACGCTGGAGTTGCCTATGCAGATTCGGCTTCAACAATAAGATCAACTGCATTGCTGGAAAAAGCCAGCGCTGATTCTGCGGTTTTGGCAACGCTGTCCAGCCAAACAAAATTGGACGCGATACAGCGCCAAGGTGCATGGCAACAAGTCAAAACTACGAATGGGCAGCTAGGTTGGGTGGATATGATGTCATTGCGCTTTGAAAGTAACGGCACGAGCAATTCTGTAAATACTCTAAAAGTCCTTGGACGCACTTCCAATACTGGTTCTGTCGGCACTGGAGTTAATGGTCTGGATAAAACAGATCTTGCCCGCGCTTCGCCAAATTATTCTGAATATCAAAAAATGCAGAGAGGGGCAATAGATAGAAATACCGCACAATCATTTGGTCAACGATCAAAATTGTCTGGTAACAGGATAGAGTATTTAGACCAGAGTAGAAATACCAAGCGGGAGGATAACTAAGATGCGAAATTTTCAAAAATTGTTGATTGCCAGTATCGCAATTACATGTTGCGCGTCAGCCTCTGCCCAGTTTGACTTTATAAAAAATTTAGGAAATGGTATTGGAAAGCATGCCGAAGCTGCAAAGAATTTAATTGAACAAACCAAAGAAATTGATGAGCCACAAGAAATCGCTTTAGGGCAAGAGTTTGCTGCAACTTTATTGGGTGCGAAGCCTTTGTGGAATGATGCAGGTGCTCAACGTTATGTAAATAATTTGGGTCGTTGGTTGACTTTGCAAACCGAAAGACCTGATTTGCCCTGGACCTTTGGTGTGTTAGACGATGATGGCTTTAATGCATTTGCTACGCCCGGTGGTAATATTTTTGTGACTAGGGGTTTACTGGCGCGTATGCATAATGAGAGTGAGCTGGTCGGTGTCTTATCACACGAAATTGCGCATGTCTTGCGCAAGCACTATTTAGCAGCATTGAAAACCAAGGGATTTCTTGGCTTTGGAGCAGATCTTATAGTAAATAATTATGCTAAAGGGAATCTTGCAGAGTATAAGGAAATGGCTTTGAAGGCCGCGAAAGAAGTGTACTCCAAAGGTTTGGATAAGAGCGATGAATACGAGGCTGATCGTATCGCAGTTGTAATCGCTGCCAGAGCCGGTTATGACCCTTATGGCTTGCCAGCAGTCTTGCAGACACTGCAGTCCAAGAGTTCTCAGGATAGTAACTTCAGTCTCCTATTTGAAACACATCCTTCGCCAAATGATCGTATTGATAGCCTTGATAAAGCAATGAGGTCGCGTTTTGGATCTGGCAATTGGATCGCTGGAAAAACAATTGAAGAACGTCTTAAGGAATTCAGCCGTTAATAAATTAAGCTATTGAATAAAAAGCGCCGCATCAAGTAAAAACTTGAGCGGCGTTTTTATTTGTGGCGGGCAGCATATTGCGTATCTGTTCTAATAAAATCTCGCCAGCAATTTAGACAATTTTCCATTCGCAGTTCCCTTGCGTATCACCACATTCAGCTTTTCCATTTCTGCTTCAAATTTGCCATTCGCTGCTGCGAAGTGGGTGGTGTCATAAAACACTGGTCTGGCTGATACATAGAAAGTCTTGCCCGTCAGTTCGGGATCATTGAAGCTGGGGATGAGTTGGTCGCGCAGGTAGGCTTCTACCTGGTTTGCATGCTGCAACTGGCGTACGGGCCAGAGCATGATGTCGCTGCGGCGGTTCATGAGTTTTTTAAAGCGTGCGGCGGATGAGGCGGAGTCTTCCTGTACCTGGAAGACGACATTCTTGGCCTTTTCAAAATCCATACCGTGGCTGAAGCCGCGGCCTATGCTGACGGTTTTGCCACGCAGGTCTTCCATGGATTGAAAATTGGGACGAGGGTCACCATAGGTGATCGCCCAGATTTTTTCACTGACGACGGGGATGGAAAAGTGATACAGCTTCAGGCGTTCTGGTGATTTGGAAATGCCAAAAATAATACCTTCGCCATTTTGCGCCATGAGTTGCGCACGGTTCCATGGCAGTAACTGCTTGTCAAAGCGTATGCCGGATTCACGTTCAAAATAAATGAGTATGGCTTCCAGGTCGCGGTCCAGTGGCAATTGCCGGCCATGAATGTCCAGGCTTTCTTGCAGGAAGAGTTTGATGGTGGGTTTATCGCTGTCGGGTTTGGTTGAGCCCGCAGATGCTGGCAACAGTGCGAATACTGACAATGACAGAAGACAGACTAGCTGTTTAAAGCGGTGCAACATAGGTGTTCTCGACGGCAGTTTAAAGCCAATTGGTGTTTCTAAAAAATGGCGCAATGAGGGCATTGCATTTTGATAAGCGGATTATTTTTTTGTGTAGACATCATGGAATCAGCGCATGCCACGAAGATGGGTGTCTGAATGTTGTCTCAAAAATCCTGCACTATACAGGCTAATAATCCGGCCTGATTGTAGTCTGCAATTGCCCGAATTTTGTCTGTTCTTGGACCCTGAATACTTTGTTTGCATTCAGGTGCTTATAGTTATTGAAACCAAGTAGAATTTGGTTTGATAACCAAAATAACGAGCAGGCTTTTACCATGTCGAGAAAATCCAATACCGAGCAGCGCCGTAAAGAGATCGTTTTTGCACTATTGTCTGTCATGGCAGAGCATGGCTATGAAAAAGCCACCATCCTGGCGATCGCCAAACAGGCTGGGCTGGCTCCGGGTTTGATCCATTACCATTTCAAGAGCAAGGGTGAGATCCTGCTTTATCTGGTCAAATTGCTGGCGACCATGTCACGTGCGCGCTATGACGCACTGGCAGCAACTGCCAGCACGCCGCAAGAAAAGCTGCTGGCATATATCAACGCGCGGCTGGCCAAAGGGGAGGGCGCAATGCCTGAGGCGGTCTCGGCCTGGGTGGTAATCGGTGCTGAAGCTGTCAGGCAGCCAGAGGTGCGTGCCGTGTTTCAAGAAGCCATTGTGGCTGAACTGGTATTAATACAGGCTCTACTGACTGCATGCCTGCAAGACCAAAAGAAGCGCATTGATGGTGTCGCTGAGCTGGCGGCTGGCCTGCTGGCTTTTATGGAGGGGGCGTTTCAACTCGCCAGTGCAGCGGGCGATATCATGCCACAAGGCTATGCGGCGACTACCGCCAGGGCATTTATAGAAAACAGTCTGGCAGCACAAGTGCCTGTCTGAAAATCTTTGATATTTTACTGATTGCGCCCGTCTTCAGGAGAGCTACTCTTTCCAGCCATTTTTCATCATATTGAACAGGGTATGCAGGGAAGCTCTGGGATTTTCAGCATCTTTCGAACGATGGAACGCATCCAGAATAAAGTGGGCTATGGCCTCTGCTTCGGCTTTCTCAAGTTTATTTTTTGTTTCTTGCTGCAACACGACAGCCAATGATTTTTCATACCGCATCCAGATTTGTTTGGCGTAGACATATAAGTCAGGTGTGGAATAAATCAACTTCCTGAAGGCGTCTACCTCTTTCTTTTTGTCCACGTCAAAAGCCATAAAGCTGCCAAAATGCTCAAGTAAGGCGTCCAGTATGGATACGCCTTTTTTCCTGTCTGTAACGGCAGCAATCAGTCTTTCTTCCCGCTCGTCTTCTTCATCAAATACCAGGGTTTCTTTAGTTGGGAAGTATTTGAACAGCGTAGGCACAGACACTTCTGCCAGTCTGGCGATTTCTGCCGTCGTGACTTCGTTATAGCCTTTTTCCATAAACAACTGCGTTGCCAGATCGGAAATCATTTTCCTGGTTTTCGCCTTCTTTAATTCCCTGAGTCCCATTACTTGCCTCGTGTCGTGTCTTTGCATAAGTGTCTTGTCATCATTTTAGCAGCTTTTGTTATTTGAATTAAATAATTAAGTGACTTTACTTTTTAATTTGGTTAAATTATAGTGTGACTCAAGGCAGTATTCAGGTTGCTGATTTCAATCAAAGTTTGTTGAGATAAGCAGAAAATCCCCGGCTCCCTGCAATATTTGCAATTTCAAAACGTCTATTCATCAAGTGTGCAAACTAAGTGTGCAAACTATATTGCTGTAAAAGCATGCAATGAGATGGATAAAACCGGAATAATCGTAATGACACAAATCCATAAGCAAAGCTCGATACTCGACAAGCAGATTGCCATCATCGGTGCAGGGCCTGGCGGGTTGACATTGGCGCGCCTGCTACAGATGCATGGTGCGAAAGTGAAAGTGTTTGAGAGGGATATCAATCAGTTTGCCAGGGTGCAGGGTGCGACCCTGAATCTGAATGAAGATTCAGGTTTGTCAGCCTTGCGTGCAGCGGGTTTGATGGATGCATTTGAGCAGGCTTATCGCCCAGGTGCCGAAAAAATGCTGTTTGTGGATGCGCAGGCGGCAGTCATCATTGATGAGCTTGATTCAGAGAGCAATGACAGGCCAGAGATAGATCGTGGCCCGTTGAGGAATTTGCTGCTAGCTTCACTGGCTGACGACACCGTAGTGTGGGATGCCCGTTTCTCGTCTTTGCAAAGGACAGAAGAGTCAGTTGAAATTGCATTTGAAAACGGCGACAAATTTACTGCTGATTTGCTCATCGCTGCCGATGGCGCAAACTCAAAAATACGTCCCTATATCACACCGCTTGCACCTGAGTATTCTGGTGTGACTGTGCTGGAGGGGAGTGTCGCTGATGTAAAAACCACTATTCCAGAATTATATGAATTGCTGGATGGCGGCAAAGTTTGTGTGCTTGACGATGAAAAGACTTTATTCATCGTGTTGAAAGGCGACGGCAGCGTGGCTTTTTACACTGGGCATAAAGCGGATCAGCATTGGCATGCAAAATGCGGGATCGATTTTTCTGATCGTGATCAGGTATTCGCCTGGTTCAAGCAGGAATTCAAGGGTTGGAGTGATATCTGGGCAGAATTATTCAGGCATGCCACTCTCCCTTTCATACCGCGTCCACAATTTTGTGCGCCGGTTGATCAAAACTGGCCATCCTTGTCTAACCTGACCATGCTGGGTGATGCTGCCCATGTCATGCCGCCGTATGCAGGCGAGGGTGTGAACATGGCGATGCAGGATGCCATGGTGCTGGCGAATCAATTGCTGAACCCTGATATGGCTGATATGCGTACAGCCATCGCTGCTTATGAAGCAGAGATGCGCACACGCAATGCAGAGACCGCGGCAGAGACACTGAGATTTACCAAGGTCTTCCATTCCTATGAAGCAGTGCCGTTTTTCAGGGAATTCTTTGCTGGAAATCAGGACGTGCTTTTGCAAAAAGATGGCTTCAGGGAAGCTGCCTGAGCGATGAAAAAAACTGCATAAAGACTACAAAAAATATGAACTCAGACCATGAAAAAGAGTCTGAGTTTCAATTCGAAAGAAAGAAAATATGAATCAATCCATATCTGCTGAGCCGCCAGCGCAGTTCACTGGCTATCAAAAATTTGTACTCGCCATACTGGCATTTTTACAATTCACTATCATTCTGGATTTCATGATCATGTCACCCCTGGGTGCGATCCTGATGCCAGCTTTAAATATCACACCTTCACAGTTTGGCGTGGTGGTGTCGGCCTACGCCTTCAGTGCTGGTATCGCCGGTTTTGCAGCAGCGGGTTTTGCTGACCGTTTTGACCGCAAAAAGCTGCTACTGTTCTTTTATGTTGGTTTTATTCTTGGCACCCTGCTTTGTGGTATCGCGCCTAATTTCTATTTCCTGTTATTTGCCCGTATCGTGACTGGCTTGTTCGGTGGCGTCATTGGCTCCATAGTGATGGCGATTACGACAGACTTGTTCCCTTTCAGCATGCGCGGCAGGGTCATGGGCGTGTTGCAATCGGCGTTTGCCGGTAGTCAAATCCTGGGTTTGCCTATTGGTCTTTATCTGTCTGCTCATTGGGGCTGGCATGCGCCTTTCCTGATGATCGTGGGCATGGCTGCATTGGTCGGCGTTATCATCATCGCGAACCTGAAACCGATAGACGGCCATTTGAAATTGCAATCTGACCGCAACCCTTTCCATCATTTGCGGGATACGATAGCAACACCAAGGTATTTGCTGGCATTTGCGGCAACTGGCTTCCTGAGTATCGGCGGCTACATGCTGATGCCATTCAGCAGTGCTTTTTCAGTTAATAACCTGGGCATTTCAATGAAGGAATTGCCTATCGTTTATCTGGTCACCGGATTCGGTGCGATTATTACTGGCCCTCTGGTGGGCAAGCTCAGTGATAAATTTGGCAAATACCGCGTATTTTTATTCGGTGCGGTAATGACCATCATCATGGCGCTGATCTATACCCGTCTTGGTATTACGCCATTGCCTATGGTCATCCTGGTCAATGTCTTGCTCTTTGTTGGTATTTTTTCCCGCATGATCCCGGCCCAGGCAATGATGTCGGCTGTGCCAGCGGCTGACAGCCGGGGCGCATTCATGGCGATCAATTCATCGTTGCAGCAAATTGCCGGTGGTGTTGGTTCTGTGGTTGCCGGTATGATCGTCAGCCAGCCTGACGGTGGTGCTATATTGCATTTTGATTTGCTGGGTGACATTCTGGTTTGTACTGTGTTGCTGACCGCTGTCATGATGTATTTCATACACCGTATGGTGGCAACGCCAGTTGTTGCTGTTCCTGCCTGATCATTTACATTTCAATTGCTCATTTCAACAGAAAATCTGAATGCTCTGCCACAAGGCGGACGTTCAGATTTCAGTCATTCACTGCCCTTTGAGCATAAAGGGCCAGTCTTTCCCCAGAGCTAAGGGGTATTTCTTCCTTTATTCCCCGCATCTTGTGCTTCTGTCATAGCCAATAATTACACCTGTACATTTGCGTAATCAAAGCAGTACTTGCTTTGAGGAAATAACAGGAGTCGGCAATGGCCGAAGATAGCGATCTTGAAAGAACCGAACCGGCCTCGCCCAAGCGCCTTGAACAGGCGCGGGAAGAGGGCGACGTTCCGCGTTCACGTGAACTGTCTACCTGTACCATCCTGCTGGCAGCAGGAGGGGCGCTATGGGGTATGGGTGACGGACTGGTACATCAGTTGAATCATGCCCTGGTAGCGGGTTTGTCACTGGAGCGGGCGATTATCTATGACCATGAACTCCTGTTTTCAAAAATCGCCGCCAGCCTGATGGAAGTGCTGGTGGCTTTTGCACCAGTTGCGGGACTATTGATGGTGGTGGCGCTTGGCTCGCCTTTGCTGATAGGTGGATGGTTGTTCAGTTCAAAGGCTTTGACCCCGAATTTTTCGCGCATGAACCCGATTTCTGGTCTGGGTAATATGATATCCACCCGCGCTGGTGTGGAGTTGATCAAGGCCATCATCAAAACCATTCTGGTTGGCACCGTTGCCTGGATAGTCATCATGGGGCAAAAGAATGCCATTTTTGCCTTGCCGCTGGAATCGCTGAAATCTGGCCCAGCCCACGTCGGCCACATGATGGGTGTCTGTTTTCTGGCCATCGTTGGCTCGCTGGCTGTGATCGCTGCGATTGATGCACCTTATCAAATGTGGCAATACGCTGAAAAGCTGAAGATGACACACCAGGAAGTGGTGCAGGAATCCAAAGAGGCCAACGGTAATCCACAAATCAAGGCGAAAATTCGCGCCCAGCAGCGTGAGATGGCACGCCGCCGCATGATGTCTGAAATCCCGACAGCTGACGTCGTCGTCACCAACCCGACTCACTTTGCTGTGGCGCTGAAATATGCCGAGGGCGGCAATGGTGCCCCCAAAGTGATCGCCAAGGGTGCTGATGCGGTTGCTGCCAAAATTCGTGAACTGGCGAAAGAACACAATGTTCCCTTGCTGGAAGCGCCACCGCTGGCACGCGCTCTATATAAACACACTGAGCTTGGTGACGAGATTCCTGAAGCTCTGTACGCTGCTGTGGCTGAGGTGCTGGCCTATGTCTATCAATTGCGCAGTTACACCAAAATCGGTGGCAATAAACCTGTAGAACCAAATGATTTGCCTGTACCGCCAGAGCTTGATCCTAATAATCAAACACAAAATCAAACACAAAATCAAACAGTTAATCAAGCAGGAGTCCAGGCATGAATAGTTTCACCTTACCTGCCTGGATGAATGGCATGAATACCAGGGCGCTGGCTGCGCCTTTCCTCATCATCCTGATGCTGGCGATGATGATTTTGCCTTTGCCAGCGTTTATTCTGGATGTGTTTTTCAGCTTCAATATTGCGATTGCGATTATTGTTTTGCTGACCAGTTTGTACACGATCAAACCCCTGGATTTCATGGTGTTTCCAACTGTGCTGCTGGTCAGTACCATGTTGCGCCTGTCTCTGAACGTAGCATCTACTCGCGTGGTGTTGACTGAAGGTCACACAGGGCCGGATGCAGCCGGTAAAGTGATTGAAGCCTTCGGCCACTTTTTGATTGGTGGTAACTACACAGTCGGTATCGTGGTCTTCGTTATCCTGACCATCATTAACTTTACTGTTGTCACCAAGGGTGCTGGCCGTATCGCTGAGGTGGGTGCGCGTTTCGCCCTGGATGCGATGCCAGGCAAGCAAATGGCGATTGATGCTGATTTGAATGCCGGCCTGATCGCTGAACAGGAAGCCCGTCGTCGCCGTACTGAAGTCGCCCAAGAGGCTGAATTTTATGGTGCCATGGATGGTGCCAGTAAATATGTACGTGGTGACGCAGTCGCTGGCATCATGGTCACCGTCATCAATATCGTTGGTGGCCTCGTGGTCGGCATGGTGCAGCATGACCTGGATTTTGCGACTGCCCTGAAAAACTATACCTTGCTGGCAATTGGTGATGGCCTGGTGGCGCAAATTCCTTCGCTGATCATTTCAACGGCGGCTGGTGTCGTGGTCTCTCGTGTCGCCAGTGATCAGGATATCAGCGGACAGTTGATAGGGCAGTTGTTTGCCAAACCCCAGGTCATGATCATCACTGGCGGCATCATCGGTGGCATGGGCATTATTCCTGGCATGCCGCATATTGCCTTTATTCTGCTGGCAGCCATACTGATTGGTGGTGGCTATATGCTGAACAAGCGTGCTCAGACTGCTCCGCTCGTAGAAGAAAAGGCTGAAGCTCCTGCCAGCGCCAGTCAGGAAATGGAAGAAGCGACCTGGCAAGATATTTTGCCTGTCGATACCCTGGGCCTGGAGGTTGGTTATCGCCTGATTCCGCTGGTGGACAAAAATCAGGGTGGCGAGCTGTTGCGCCGTATCAAAGGCATACGCAAAAAATTCGCTCAAGAAGTCGGTTTTTTGTCGCCGCCTGTCCATATTCGCGACAATCTGGAGCTGAAACCTTCGGCTTACAGGATTACTCTCAAAGGCGTGGAAGTCGGTGCCGGTGAAGCGCTTAGTGGTCAGTATCTGGCGATCAACCCTGGCATGGTAACTGGCAACTTGCCCGGTGCTGTCACGAATGATCCTGCCTTTGGCTTGCCTGCGGTCTGGATAGAAGCTGCCATGCGCGAACAGGCACAATCCATGGGCTATACCGTGGTCGATTCTGGTACTGTTATCGCTACCCATTTGAATCACCTGATCACCAGCCACGCAGCTGAATTGCTGGGCCGTCAGGAAGTACAACTGCTGATGGATCATCTGGCAAAAGACATGCCGAAAATGGTGGAAGAACTGGTGCCAAAAGCCCTGCCTTTGTCTGTGCTGCAAAAAGTATTACAGAACCTGCTCATCGAAGGTGTGCATATCCGTGACATGCGCACCATCATAGAGACTTTGTCTGAGCAAGCCATGCACACCCAGGATGCCAATGAACTGACGGCGCAAGTCAGGATCGCGCTGGGCCGTGCCATCGTCCAGCAAATCTTCCCGACCGGGAATGAGATGACGGTCATGACGCTGGATAGCCGCCTTGAACGCCTGCTGATGCAAGCACTGCAAACCAGCGGCGCCGATGGCTCAGGCATAGAACCCGGCCTGGCCGATACCCTGGCGAGCCAGACCGAGGCAGCCGCCCAGCATCAGGAGCAAATGGGCCTGACACCGGTCTTGCTGGTGCCCGCACCGTTACGTGCCTTGCTGTCGCGCTTCCTGCGCCGCAATTTGCCGCAACTTAAAGTCTTGTCACACGCAGAAGTACCTGAAACAAAAACCATTAGAGTCACCAGTCTGGTCGGAGGTCAATCATGAACGTCAGAAAATTTACCGCGAATACTTCTCGCGAAGCCTTGCGCATGTTGCGCGATGCTTTGGGGGCAGATGCCGTGATCTTGTCGAACCGTAATGTGGGCGGCAAGGTGGAGATTCTGGCGATGGCCGATGAAGCCATCAGCGCTATTGAACCCACTTCCAGCGATGAGGCGCCAGTACCTGAGGTGCCGCGCTTTGCACCACGTTTCCAGCCTGAGGAACCTGTCGTCAGACAGCGTACCATTGCACGTGCTGATGAGCCTGTAGCTAGGCCATCCTTCAGGGCGGCGATCAGTACGCCCAGCGTACCCAATTTCACCAGTGAAATCGAAGCGCCGGTGAGCGCCAATGAACTCAATGACGTGATGTCAGAAATACGTTCCATGCGCAGTATGCTGGAATCGCAACTGGCAGAAATTTCTTGGACTCAGACACAAAAACGCCAGCCGCAAAAAGCAGAGATTTTGCGTGAATTGCTGGCTACCGGCTTTAGCGCCAGCCTGTCCCGCTACCTGGTAGAAAAACTGCCAGAAACTGGCAAGGTCGAAAATGGCCTGGATTGGATCAAAAACATCCTGGTACGCAATCTGTCTACGATCGACAATGAAAATGAAATGCTGGAAAAGGGTGGCGTGTATGCCCTGGTCGGTCCTACAGGTGTGGGCAAAACCACGACCACGGCCAAGCTGGCAGCCCGTTGCGTGATGCGTCATGGCCCCTCCAAACTGGCACTGATCACCACAGACGGTTATCGTATCGGCGGCTTTGAACAATTGCGCATCTACGGCAAAATCCTGGGTGTGATGGTACATGCCGTCAAGGATGAAGCTGATTTGCGCATAGCCTTGTCCGAGCTCAAGAACAAGCACACGGTCTTGATCGATACTGTCGGTGTCAGTCAGCGCGATAAAATGGTGACTGAACAGGTGGCGATGTTGTCTGGAACAGACACTCCAGTGAAGCGTTTGCTGTGCCTGAATGCGACATCAACCGGTGAAACCTTGAGCGAAGTGGTGCGTGCTTATCAGGGCAATGGCCTGGCAGGTTGCATTTTGACCAAACTCGATGAGGCAGCAACCATAGGTGGTGCGCTTGATATTGCGATACGCCAGAAGCTCATGGTGTATTACGTCGCCAGTGGTCAGCGCGTGCCTGAGGATCTGCATATTGCCAACAAGCTGTATTTGATAGACCGTGCTTTCAAACTCAAGCGCGAAACGGCTGCTTTCCGTTATCTCGATGAAGAATTGCCTCTGCTGATGGCTGGTGCAGTCAATGCTGCTCAAGCATCAGGACGTGCTGGTCAGGAGGTGTCCCTTGGCTAGTTTCGATCAGGCTGAAGGCCTGCGCCGCATGCTGGCTGGGCCAAAACCAAGAGTGTTTACTTTTTTGTCAGCATTGAGGGAAGATGAAAAAAGCGGCATGCTGGTTAATCTGGGGGTGTCACTGGCACGTCAGGGTAATCAGGTGTTGATGGTGGATGCGCGCTCTTCAGAAAACAGCGTGGGCGCTTGGTTGAATGCCAACCTTGATCAGACCTTATTGGATGTAGCGAAACAACAGCGTACAATGAAGGAAGCAGTGAAATTGGTCGCTTCCGGCTTGTCGGTGACGATGTTGGCGCGCCATGCGTGGCTGCCGCAAGAAAACACGCGACAATTGTCCAAAGTGTTTGATGTGGCGGCGAATCGTGCTGACCTGGTCATCGTGGATAGCGAGATCAATCTGGATGACAGTTTCCCACTGGCGACGCTGGACGACAGCGAGCTGGTGATACAGGTTTCGGCTGATCCGGACATGATCAAGGCTGCTTATGGCCTGATCAAGCGTGTGAGCAACCGCCTTGGCAGGCGTGGTTATGGTATTTTAGTATCCGGTGCATCGGAAAAAGAGGCGAGATTGATTTATACAAATATGGCGCAAGCGGCCAGCCGTTATCTGGCAGTGCCGCTGCACTACGTCGGCAATGTGCCGGAAGATGAACATGTAAGAAAGGCTGCACATTTGGGACGCTCTGTGATTGATGCTTTTCCTAAAGCCCTTGCTTCGCTGGCATTCTCCCGGCTGGCTGAACAATTGGCGAAGACCGCGCGTTCCACATTATGTTTAGAGGGAGTCCCTGAGCTGGGTGTCGGTCTCGGAATGTAATCAAAAAATGTACACCGCTAGCGGAAAATCAGATAAAAACTTCCTTTTAAGGGAGCATGCGCCCCTGGTCAAGCGTCTGGCTTACCAGTTGAAGGCGCGCCTGCCTCCCAGTGTGGAGGTAGACGATCTCGTGCAGGCCGGTATGATAGGCCTGCTGGATGCCGTTAACCGCTATGAAGATACCCATGGAGCACAGTTTGAAACCTATGCGGTACAGCGCATACGAGGGGCCATGCTGGATGAATTGCGCAGTAGTGACTGGCTGCCGCGTGGCGTGCGCCAGAATATGCGCAAGATAGAAAATGCCATGAATGTGCTACAGCAAAAGCTGGGGCGACCACCATTGGAAACGGAAGTGGCCAAGTCGCTCAAGCTCAGCCTGGAAGAGTACCAGAACCTGCTCACCGACAGTGGCGGGCATCAACTTGTGTACTACGAAGACTTTCATGATTCAGATACCAAGGAACATTTTCTCGATCATTATTGCTCGGATTTTTCTGGCGATCCGCTACAGGATTTGCTTAATGACGACTTCCGCGATGCTGTCATCGGTGCGATAGACAGCTTGCCGGAGCGAGAGAAACTGCTCATGGGTCTGTACTATGAGCAGGAATTAAATCTTAAAGAAATCGGTGCCGTGATGGGGGTGTCAGAATCGCGGGTCTCACAATTACATAGTCAGGCGGTCGCCCGGCTCAGGGCATACTTAAGGGAGAAAGCGTGGACTGGGCTAGCATAGTTGGTTTGATACTGGTGGTGTTGGGCATCGTCAGCGGACAGTTGATTGAAGGCGGGCGCCTGTCTTCGCTGGTGCAGCCAGCTGCTTTTGTTATCGTGGTTATCGGGACCCTGGGCGCAGTTTTATTGCAAAGCAGGCTGAATACTTTCGTGCGCGGCGTGCGTATGCTGCGCTGGGTGGTCTCTGAACCGCCGGATAGCAGCAAAAAAAATGTCGCAGATGCACTGATTTGGAGTGTGGTTGCCAGACGAGAAGGCTTTCTTAGTCTGGAGCGTTATATGAACGCCTCCACCGATCCCTTCATAGGCAAGGGCCTGCGTCTGGTGATTGATGGCATAGACCCGATACGCCTGAAAGACATACTCGATGTCGATATTTCCCTGTATGAAATGGAGCAGCGCCAGGCTGCCAAAATTTGGGAAGCAGCGGGTGGTTATTCTCCTACCATAGGTATCCTGGGTGCTGTGCTGGGGCTGATACATGTGATGGAAAATCTTAGTGATCCATCCAAACTCGGTGGCGGTATTGCAGTTGCCTTTGTTGCCACGATCTATGGCGTGGGTATGGCCAACTTACTATTCTTGCCAGTCAGCCATAAACTGAAAGAAATCATAGGCCGTGAAGTGACGCGACGTGAAATGCTGTCTGATATTTTTTATAGCATCGCTTTGGGCGATAGCCCGCGTGTGGTGGAAGAAAGACTGACCAATCATCGCAACTGACGGTAAGACTACAAGGTAACGCTACTCTGCGAAAATATACTTATGGCAAGAAAAAAATACCACGAAGAACCAGAAAACCATGATAGATGGCTGGTTTCTTACGCGGATTTTATTACCTTGCTGTTTGCCTTTTTTGTCGTCATGTACGCGATATCCTCTCTCAACGAGGGTAAGTACCGCGTCTTGTCAAATTCTCTGACTGGTGCCTTTGGCAAGGTCATGACGGTTAATCCCAGGTCTGTTGATGCGCCGACTGAGCAAAAGATCAAGCTTGATCCTTTGCCGCTGGTCAAAAACCGTATCAGCGAGGGTTTGCGCAAGGAGCGGGCGCAAATGACCACCATGGCCAAGGATATCCTGACCGTGCTGGAGCCCCTGGTGCGTGAAGGCAAGGTGCGGGTGACTCAGACCAGCCGCGGAATCACCATAGAAATTAATGCCAGCCTCTTGTTTGCACCGGGTGATGCCCGTCTGAATATCGATTCCATACAGGCACTGAAAGCCATAGCGGGTGTCCTCAAGATCGATACCCATGCAATACAGGTAGAAGGGCATACCGATAATCTGCCTATTAAAAATTCCATCTTCCCCTCTAACTGGGAACTGTCTGCCGTGCGGGCCAGTACGGTTGCACGTTTGCTCACAGAGAATGGTGTCGATGAAAACCGGGTGACAGCGGTAGGACAGGGGGCGAAATTGCCTGTGAGTGATAATGAGACGCCGGAAGGGCGAGCCAGGAACCGGCGTGTATCAGTCACCATATTGGCTGTGTTGCCAGAACCAGTGGTGGAAGTGCCTATATTGCCAGCGCCTGCGGCAACATCATTGCCCGCACCAGCTGTGAGGCCAGCCGCAGCTTCCTTGTCTGAAGCTGCCCTGATACCTTGAACTAATTACATTGAACTAATGAAGTTTGCCCGGAAAGGCTGAGGGTAGCCTGAGCGCGATAAAAGGGTGGGACGCGGTCAGGCACGGTAGGCATTAAGTGGCGATATAGCCTTTGCCTGGCGTGCTTTTGACAGTCGATTGACCATTCGGGCCGTACATGGACCCAGCTTGATTCGTATTTTGTTGCAACAAGTTTAAGGTTGCCTGGTTCAGTGACAATCTGCGGTTGATCAGCAAGCCATTTGTGCGATTGTCTTCTTTGGCTTGCCCCGTCAATTGCAATAGCGCATCCCATTGTTTGGCAACAGCCTGGGCATCGTCGGCTTGCTGCAAATACGCTTGCATACCATCAATATCAGCGTTAAATCCAAGTTCACTCAAAAAGCTGTTTCGCTTTTTTTCAAGTTCTGTCATTTTGACCACAAGTTGTCCCTTGCTCTGGGTAAAGTCATTGAGCTGGACAATATCGCTTTCAACCAAGGCAGATTGCTCTTGCTTCAGCAGATCGGCGAGCGACGACATGACGCTCACTTCTTCCTGCAGGCATTGTTGAATGGCAGCGTGTCCGGAACTTGTTGCGTTCATTTTAGCGTTTTCTGGAGTTGAGCAAATCTTTAACTGTTTCCAGAAGCCCGTCAGCGACTTTTTCCGAATTCACCTGAAAGCGTCCTTCGGAAATGGCCAGCTTGATAGCTTCCACCTTCTTCGTCTCAAACACAGCATTGCTGGCTTGCGTACTCTGCAAGGCTTGCAATTGTGAAGACAGGGTCGAAATTTGTACTTTCGACGAATTCGCTACGGGTACCGCATTTTCCGCGGGTTTTTCCGTGCGAGCCTGTTGCGGGCTGACTGGTAGCCCCGCGGTCTTATTCAGTGCGTCATCAATTTTCACAGCGATACCCTCTAGTGTGGGACTTACAAACATCTACATCCAGTTTATCGGCTGTGTAATTTTAAACTTTAACCTTACTGTGAAAAAATATTGCATACATTTAATTCTATAGGGTAAATATCTTACTCTCAGTAAACTATTTCTATAATGCCACCACTCTTTGCAACGCCGCTGATGGTTTGTCCAGAGCTGGTTTTGGCCTTGGCAATTTGACCATCTGCTGCGTTATTGAGAGCTATAGCATCTGTTGCCACCTGGAATCCCGGTCCATTACTGACTACCCGCACAGATTGTCCTTGTTGCACCACTGCTGGGCTCTTTAAGGCATCCAGGCGCATGACACTGCCAGAGGCCATGGAAACCTGCATGCTTTTGCCGATAGCTTGCTCAGGAGCAGTGATGACGCCCGCTGGCAATTTTGAGATGTCGCCTCTTTGTTTGTTTAAATCGTTAAGTCCGATAACTTGCCCATGAGTAAGAGCATTGGCGGCAACGTAATAATCTGCCGTGACTTGCACATTTGCCTGCAGATAGACCAGCCAGGGGGCCGGCGCTGTACAGCGTATCGCCAGAGTCACCTTGCCCCAGGGTTTGCTGCCAGGTAATAAATAAGGATTGGGATTGTCGCAAGCTTGTAAGTTGAGCCGTTTATCAACTTCACCCACGGTCACCAGTACTTCATTGCTCAGGCCTGAGGCCTGTAGTGTCAAAAAGTCCAGTGCAATCTGGCGTAGCTGTGCAGTGTCTTGAGCCTGGGCTGCAGGCGTAGCCTGGCTGGCACATGTCAGACCTAGCATTGCCAGTGCTAAAACCTGTTTGCAGACGAGTCTGCTGAATTTGGCTTTCATCATGTTTCCTGCCTGGATTGTTCTGAACTCTATTTTAGGATTCACAGGCTTTTTTGAAAGCGTGAATAAACGGGTTTTTCCCTTTCTGCTTGCCTGATCAAACTTGTGCTGTGGCGAATAAGATGCAAGGTATAGAAAACCCTTGTGTGCTTTAAGTGCTAAGCGCAGCGGCAGAGGAGAGAAAGATGGTTGGCAGATTAGATGATTTTTTGAAGTTTCACGAGGCTGCCTTGTCAGTCCGGGGGCAGCGTCAGCAATTGCTGGCATCCAATATTGCCAATGCTGACACGCCTAATTACAAGGCGAAGGACATTGATTTCTCCAGTGCTCTTAGCCATGCGCTGGGACAAAACCTGAACCAGTCGCCGACTGCCTTGAGCAAAACTGCAGCGCAGCATATTGATACACCGGGTAGCGTGGCAGGCATGGCCGCACAATACCGGCCGACAGTGCAGGGTAGTGTGGATGGCAATACCGTGGATATGGATGTGGAACGCAATCAATTTACCGACAATGCCCTGCGTTATGAAGCCAGCCTGACCATCATCAATATGCAGATCAAGAATATGTTGGCAGCAATACAGGGATAATCAAGGATAATCATCATGTCACTCTTTAATGTCTTCAATGTTGCAGGATCAGCCATGAGTGCGCAGTCACAGCGCCTGAACGTGGTGACCAGCAATCTGGCCAATGCAGACAGTGTCACCAGTTCAGACGGTACGCCTTACAAAGCCAAGCAGGTGGTGTTCAGCGCGGTGCCGGTTGCTGGTACTGCGTCTACTGCCGTCAAGGTAAATGAGGTTGTAGAAGATACTAATCCGCCTAAACTGATGTATGACCCGAAACACCCGATGGCGGATGAAAAAGGCTATGTCGCCATGCCAAATGTGAATGTGGTGGAAGAAATGGTGAATATGATTTCAGCATCACGTTCATATCAAAACAATGTAGAAGTCATGAATGCGGCAAAAACCATGCTGCTGAAAACCTTGACTTTAGGGCAATAAGATTTTCTGTAAGGAATAGATCATGGCTACCACTGGCGTACAAAGCAGCACCGTCGATCCAACATTGCTGGCGACGATGAACGGGGCGAAAGCTTCAGCAAATTCGACAGAAGATGCAAAAAACACCTTCATGACTTTGCTGGTAACCCAGCTCAAGAACCAGGACCCGCTGAACCCCATGGACAATGCCCAGGTGACCAGTCAGTTGGCGCAATTGTCGACGGTGTCGGGTATTGATAAGCTTAATGCTTCGGTCACTGCCCTGAGCGCCAGTTTCCAGAGTGGGCAGAACCTGCAGGCCGCCAGCATGATAGGCCACGGTGTGATTGCGCCTGGTAATTCCATGATAGTCACAGATGGCAAGGGTATCTACGGCGTTGAATTACCGCAGGCCGCCAGCAATGTCGAAGTGGTGATCCGTGACAGCTCGGACGTGGTCGTCAGAAAAATGACGCTGGGTGCCTTGCCGCAAGGCGTGAATACCCTGACCTGGGATGGTAAAACCGACGCCGGTACGACAGCCGTCAATGGTGCCTATAAATTCGAATTTGTCGCCAATGCGGCAGACAAAAAACTGGATGCGACCAGCCTGGCATTTGGCGTGGTATCGAGCATTACCTCTAGCTCTCAGGGCTTGAAGCTCAGCCTGCCGAATATTGGTGATATCAGCATGAATGATGTAAGACAAATTTATTGATCCTTGGAGTAATCCTGTATCAAATCCTGTAGTAATGCGTAACAACGAACTAGCCTAAGTAAGGGAGAAATATCATGGGTTTTCAACAAGGACTGAGTGGACTTAACGCTGCTTCCAAATCCCTGGATGTGATTGGTAATAATATTGCCAATGCCAGCACCGTGGGTTTCAAGCAAGGACAAACGCAATTTGCCGACGTCTATGCCAATTCACTTAATGGCTCTTCTGCAGGTACTGTGGGTATTGGTACTAAAGTATCGGGCGTCGTGCAGCAATTCACGCAGGGTAATATCTCGACGACGAATAATCCACTCGATATCGCAATTAACGGTGGTGGCTTCTTCCGCATGTCGACCAATGGTGCCATCACCTACACACGCAATGGCCAGTTCCAGCTCGATAAGCTGGGCAATATCGTCAATGCGCAAGGTGCGCAATTGACTGGCTATGTGGCCAATGCTGCAGGTGTATTGTCTACGGGTGCGGCAGCACCTATCAATATCAATACCTCAGATATTGCGCCAGCACAGTCAACGCTGATCAATGCTGTCATGAATCTGGATTCGCGCAAGCTGGTGCCGGGTACGCAGTTACCGGCGACCATCCCGCCAGTGATTACACCTATCGCATTTAGTGCGACCGATCCAACTACCTATAACAGCTCAACTTCAATTGCTGTGTTTGACAGCTTGGGTAATTCGCATGTCGTCCAGTCATTCTTTGTGAAGCGCGACAATATTTTAACGCCACCGACCTTGCCAGTGACGATAGAGTGGGATGTCTTTGCCACTGTTGATGGTGTTCTGATCGCTGGTGCCGGTGCTACAGCCAATTCCATTACCCGTCTTGGTTTTGATAATCTTGGTAAATTGAGTTCGGTAACGCCACAGTTTTCTGCTACAGATCCGCGTGCGACTACTTTGACAGTGCCAGTTAGTACTGGTGCTGTGACACCGATTAATACGGCGCTTGATATCAAATACGATTTCACTGGTACTACGCAATTTGGTTCAGATTTCAGCGTCAGTAAAAATACCCAGGATGGTTATGCATCCGGCAAACTGGCCAAATTTAATACAGCAAAAGATGGCACCATCGTCGGCAGCTATACCAATGGTAAAACAGCTGTTCTGGCGCAAGTGGTGCTGGCTAATTTTACCAATCCGAATGGTTTGCAATCGACTGGTGATAATCAGTGGATAGAAACTGCAACTTCTGGCAATGCGCTGGTCGGGCCACCAAATTCTGGTGCATTGGGTACTTTGACTTCGTCTGCGACCGAGGATTCAAATACCGATTTGACGGGTGAACTGGTGAACATGATCACAGCCCAACGCGTCTACCAGGCTAATGCACAAACCATCAAGACCCAGGATCAGGTCTTGCAAACACTGGTCAACCTGCGGTAATAGCGGCAGCCATTACCTGAATTGATATGCATGTTTTAAATCTCGGACAAACTGGAGCAGCTCATGGATAGACTGGTATATACCGCGATGACCGGTGCCAAGCATATCCTTGAGCAGCAGGCTACTGTCTCGCATAATCTGGCGAATGCCACGACCACGGGTTTTCGGGCGCAGCTCGATTCTTTCCGTGCCGTGCCAGTCAAGAGCGATGGTTTGCCTACCCGTGCTTTCGTGGTGGATGCTACCGTGGGTACGGATTTTTCTACCGGTGCCATGCAAAACACAGGCCGTGAGCTGGATGTAGCAATGCAGGGCAAGGGCTGGCTGGTGGTGGAAAAGGCCGACGGTTCCGAGGCTTTTACCAGACATGGCAGTTTGAAAGTCAGCGAAAACGGTATCTTGCAGACACAGAGTGGTTTGACTCTGGTGGGTGATGGCGGTCCTATTACCATACCGCCGGAAGTGTCAATTGCCATCGCCAAGGACGGCACGGTATCGACTATCCCCACAGGTACCAAACCAAACGCGGTGCAAGTCATAGGCAGGTTAAAACTGGTCAATCCTCCTGAAGAAAATATGGTACGTGGAGATGACGGTTTATTCAAAACCAAGGATGGTGTTGCCGTCGATGCCGATCCTCTGGTGGGTGTGGCTGGCGGCATGCTGGAAAACAGCAATGTGAATGTCGTCGAATCCATGGTCAACATGATTAATCTGGCGCGCAGTTTTGAAATGCAAATGAAGCTTTTGCAGAATGCCGAGAATAACGCCACTAAAGCCAGTCAGATCCTGACTTTGAGTTGAGTGCTTCTGTAGCACAATAGCCTTGTAGAAGGCTTTGCCGTACATATAAAGCGAGGCAAAGTAAACCAAGGTACAAGGGGAAAGCAATGATACGTTCATTATGGATAGCCAAGACTGGCCTGGATGCGCAGCAAACGCAAATGGACGTAGTGTCCAATAACCTGGCCAACGTCAGCACCAATGGTTTCAAACGTTCACGCGCAGTGTTTGAAGATTTGCTGTATCAGAATATACGCCAACCCGGTGCGCAAAGTTCACAACAAACGCAATTGCCTTCAGGCTTGCAACTCGGTACTGGTGTACGTCCAGTCGCCACAGAAAAGATTTTTACTCAAGGTAACTTGCAACAGACCGGCAATAGCAAGGATGTGGCAATACAAGGCCAGGGTTTCTTCCAGGTCTTGCTGCCTGATGGTTCTACTGCCTATACCCGCGATGGTTCCTTCCAGACAGATAATCAGGGACAGTTGGTCACTTCCAGCGGTTTTGTGATCCAGCCTGCAATCACCATTCCGGCCAATGCGCAATCCATTACAGTGGGACGCGACGGTACGGTGTCGGTGACACAGCCAGGTTCAATCGCGCCTGTGCAAGTCGGTTCACTGCAACTGGCCACTTTTATCAACCCCGCCGGTTTGATGGCGATGGGTGAAAACCTGTATGTGGAAACAGCAGCGTCCGGCAACCCTGGTACGAACACACCTGGCACCAATGGCGCTGGTTTGCTGATGCAAAGCTTTGTTGAAACGTCCAACGTCAATGTGGCAGAGGAACTGGTCAATATGATACAGACCCAGCGCGCTTATGAAATCAATAGCAAGGCAATCACTACATCAGATCAGATGTTGCAGCGTCTGTCGCAACTGTAGAGATGATAAGAGTCTGCATTCATATTGTTGAATCCTGGTTGGTGAGTACATCATGAAATACACAAAATTTTTCTTACTGTTTCCGTTGCTGGCACTCACGGCTTGCGCAATGACGCCGCCGCCTATCGTGCATCAGCCTACCTCTATTCCTGCGCAATCGGCCAAGCCACAAAAGCAGGCGAATGGTGCGATTTTCCAGCAAGCTACTTATCGCCCTTTGTATGAAGATGCCAGGGCACGTATGGTTGGTGACACCTTGACGATTTCTATCGTCGAGAAAACTTCGGCAGGCAAGGCTGCAGCTGCATCCAACAGCAAGTCAGGTGCAGCTTCTTTTGCCGCGCCTACTGTGTTTGGTATTCCTGCGACGACAACAGCGCAGGCTGGTTTGGCCACTTCGTCTTCTACCAAATACGATGAAAAAGGTGCGCAAACTGCCAGTAATAATTTTACCGGCACGATCGCCGTGACAGTGATCGATGTCATGCCTAACGGGAACCTGCTGGTCAGTGGCGAGAAGCAGCTGGCCTTTGATAAAGGGGCAGAGTTCGTGCGTTTTTCCGGCGTGATCAACCCCACCACGATTGCAGCAGGTAATGTCGTGGCTTCCACCCAGGTGGCAGATGCGCGTTTTGAATATCGTTCCACGTCGAAGCTTGATGTGACAGAAATGAGTTCCATGTTTGCGCGGTTTTTCCTTAGCTTCCTTCCTTTGTAGTGAATGTTTATAGCGAATTGTCAGGATAGTTTTATGAACGCACTTCCCACATCCAGAATGATCAAGGCCGCCATGCTTGCCATGGCCGTGATGGCTGCCATGATCACAACGGAAAGTCGTGCAGAGCGTATCAAGGATCTGGCAGGCATACAGGGCGTACGGCAAAATCAGTTGCTCGGCTATGGCCTGGTCGTTGGCCTGGATGGCAGTGGTGACCAAACCACACAAACCCCGTTTACCGTACAAAGTATTATCAGTATGATGCAGCAACTGGGTGTCACCATACCTGTGGGTACCAGCCTGCAATTAAAGAATGTGGCCGCAGTCATGGTGACCACGTCCTTGCCACCCTTTGCGCAGCCAGGGCAAACACTGGACATCACAGTGTCATCGATGGGCAATGCCAAGAGCCTGCGTGGGGGCACCTTGTTGATGACTCCTCTAAAAGGTGCTGATAACCAGATTTACGCCATGGCACAGGGTAATGTGCTGGTTGGTGGTGTTGGTGCTTCTGCAAATGGCAGCAAGGCGCAAATCAATCATTTAAGCGTAGGTAAAATCTCTTCCGGTGCGACGGTAGAGAGGTCTGTGCCCAATTCCGTGGCGCAGGGTGCGACCATACAGCTGGAATTGAACAGCTCTGATTTTTCTACCGCCAGCAGAGTTGTTGACGCAATCAATCGCCGCTTTGGCCCGGATACGGCTGCAGCCATGGATGGTCGTGTGATACAGGTAAAAGCACCGGCCATTGCCGATCAGCGTGTATCTTTCCTGGGTAATCTGGAAAACATTGATGTAACGCCAGCGCAAATGGCCGCCAAAGTGATTTTGAATGCCAGGACTGGTTCCATCGTCATGAACCAGGCAGTGACACTGGAAACCTGTGCAGTGGCACATGGTAATTTGTCCGTTGTCATCAATACAGATAATACCGTTAGCCAGCCAAATGCCCTGGCCGCTGGACAAACTGCGCCGACTGCAAATTCAACTGTCACGATCAGCAAAGATGCCGGGCAACTGTTAATACTCAAGGCGGGTGTTTCCCTGTCTGATGTGGTGAAGGCTTTGAATGCCATTGGTGCTACACCACAAGACTTGCTGGCCATATTACAGGCGATCAAGGCATCTGGTGCCCTGCGTGCAGACCTGGAAATTATCTAAGGAATCGTGATGATAGGTCGCACCGATTTCACCGATAAAACGGCTTTCGACAGCAAAGGGCTTGATGAGCTTAAGCAGTCGGCCAGGAATAACTCGCCTGAAGCGATCAAGGGTGCCGCCCAGCAATTCGAAGCATTGTTCATGAACATGATGCTGAAATCCATGCGTCAGGCAGGTGGACAGGATGGCCCCTTTGATAGTGAACAAAGCCGCATGTACACCTCCATGCTGGATCAGCAATTGTCGCAAACCATGGCAAAAAAGGGTGTGGGTCTGGCAGACGTATTGGTCAGGCAATTGTCCAATAACGCTATGAACCAGGCGCTGGAGGGCGATACCAGCAGTAAGTCTGCGAATGCAAGCTCCACTGGTAACTTCGGCAATATGGGGAGTTCTGCCAGCGTGCGCGGTATTAACACTTACCTGGATAACCTCAAGTTTGAGCAAATGCCAGCGAACGCGCCAAAAACTGCCTATACTGGACCTAACCATGTACGTGAATTCCAGGAGAAACTGGCCGTACATGCAGAGCAGGCCAGCCAGGAAACGGGTATTCCTGCCAAATTCATGTTGGGTCAGGCCGCACTGGAAAGCGGCTGGGGTCGCCGCGAGATCAAAACTGCTGATGGCTCCAGCAGCCACAATATCTTTGGCATGAAGGCAACAAAAGGCTGGAAAGGCAAGACAGTTGACGCTGTTACAACAGAATATGTAAATGGCGTGGCTCAGCGCAAGGTAGAGAAATTCAGGGCGTATGATACATACGCGGATGCGTTTAAGGACTATGCATCATTAATTACTAAAAACCCACGTTATGAAAACGTGATTGCAAATTCCAAAGATGCATCAAGCTTTGCCCAGGGTTTGCAAAAAGCTGGTTATGCCACTGATCCTGAGTATGCCAATAAGCTAACAAAGATCATCAAAAACTCCCTTTCAACATAATTTCAATATAAGTTTCCCCAGTGAAAGTGCAATCAGATTAAAGTTTTACGGAATCGCACCGAAAACATGATTGAAAGCACTGGGTGTATAACTTAGCAAAAAAGCAGGTTCAATTATGGGTTCAAATATATTTGGCATTGGATTGTCTGCACTGAATGCGGCGCAGTTGGGCATTACGACGACCGGTCATAATATTGCCAATGCATCAACACCCGGTTATAACCGTCAAACTATTCTGCAAGCTGCGAATGAGCCGCAAAATCTTGGTGGGTCTTTCATAGGGCAAGGCGTGTCTGTTACCCAGATACAGCGCCAATACAATTCTTTCCTCGGTGGCCAGGTGAATGCTTCCCAGTCTGCCAAAAACCAGGCTGACGTGTATTTCACTCAAATCAGCCAGATCAATAATCTGGTTGCTGATCCGACCGCAGGTGTAACACCTGCATTGCAGGATTTTTTCAAGGCTTTTCAAAATCTGGCCGCCAGCCCCAACGGTACCGCAGGTGCCGCAGCGCGCCAGGCGGCATTGTCATCTGCGCAATCATTGGCCGGGCGCTTGAATGGCTTGCAGACACGTCTCGACCAGATTTCTGCTGACGTCAATGGTCAAATTGGCACTACGGTTAATGCGATCAATAGCTATGCAACGCAATTGGCGAACTTGAATGACACTATTGAAAAGGCACAAGGTACTTCCAGCAGCAGTAGTGGCCCGAATGATTTGCTTGATCAGAGAGATCAAATCGTTACTGAATTGAGCAAGCTGACCAAGGTCAGCGTGGTGCCGCAAGGCGCAAAATACAATGTCTTCATTGGTAATGGTCAGCCACTTGTACTCGGTAGCAATGTCAATCAACTGGCAGTGAGCCAGTCGCTGACTGATCCTACCCGTACAGAAGTGTCTTACCTGGCCAACGGTGTGCCAGTCTTATTGCCTGAAAACAGTTTTGCGGGTGGCAAGCTGGGCGGTTTGTTCGATTTTCGTGCCAGCACTCTGGATGTTGCGCAAAACAGCATAGGCAGGATAGCGATAGGTCTTGCCACGCAATTTAATGACCAGCAAAAACTTGGCCTGGATTTGAATGGGCAGGTTGGCGGTAATTTCTTTAGTGTCGCCGGGCCTGTGACTACCCCAAGTGCACTGAATACTTCGACGGCCAGCATTAACGCCACTATTACCGATACGACGGCCTTAACCACTAGTGATTATCGTCTGCAGTTTATAGGTGGTAATTATAAGATTACCCGTTTGTCTGATGGCGCAACGCAGTCTTCTGCAACCCTGCCTTTAAAATTTGATGGTATTAACTTTCAGCTGGCACCACCACCTGCGGCGGCTGTGCCAGCTGCCGGCGACGAATATTTGATCAGACCAACAGCGGCTGGTGGTTCCACTTTTGCAGTGGCTATACAAGATCCTGCCAAACTGGCAGCAGCGGCTCCTTTAACGACTTCTTTTCCCACAACCAATACAGGTAGTGGCAAGATCAGCGTTGGTGTTGCCAATTCGCAGGTGTCATCTGGCAGTAACTCGGCTACTGCCACCATAGGGCCTGCGACTGCTGATGATTCTTTTCTTGGTTCTACCCTGGCTGCTCCAGTCAACCTGACATTTGCTTCACCAGCGAACACGATTTCCGGTTTTCCGGCGGGTGCGACCGTGTCAGTCAAAGTTGGCGCAGTCACGACAACTTATCCGCCTCCAGCGACCGTGCCATATACCAGTGGTGCCACCATCAGTTTTAGCGGTATCAGCTTTGCAATCAAGGATGGGGTCACACCACCCGCCAATGGTGACACCTTTACCCTGGCAGCGGCTTTGCCGGTAGCGGCAAGTACGCTGACATACAACGCTGCAGGTAATACAATCACCGGTTTTCCCGCTACTGCCAATGTCACCGTGACCAATGGCAGTGTATCGACCATCTATCCGGCAGGCACGGCAGTTCCCTATACTTCGGGATCTACCATTAGTTATAACGGTATCAGTTTTTCTGTTTCGGGTAATCCTGCCAATGGCGATGTGTTTAATGTAGCTCCGAACACCAATGGCTCTGGCGATAACCGCAATGCAGTTATCCTGAGTAATTTACAAACTAAAAATACTGTGGCTGGTAGTACTACGACTTTTCAGGGTGGCTATGCCCAGTTCGTCAGCCTGGTGGGCAACAAGGCCCATGAGCTGGAAATTACCAATGCCTCTGAAACAAAATTATTGGCCCAGAATATCACGGCCCAACAATCTGAATCCGGTGTGAACCTGGATGAAGAAGCAGCAAATTTATTACGTTATCAGCAAGCCTATCAGGCAGCAGGCAAGCTGATGCAAATTGCAAGTACATTGTTTGACTCCTTATTGGCGTTGGGCAGATAGAGGTAATCATGCGTATCAGTACCAGCACTATTTATCAATCCGGCGGCGCCAGCATTAGTGACCTGCAGGTCGGCTTGAACAAGACCCAGCAACAGATTGCTGCTGGCCGCCGTATATTGACTCCGGCAGATGATCCCATCGCGTCTGCGCGTGCACTGGTTATTTCGCAGTCAGATTCTATCAATACGCAGTTTGCCACTAACCGCCAGGCTGCCAAAAACAATCTCAGCACAGCTGAAAGTTCTTTGGGTAATGTCACCGATACGCTGCACAATATCAAGACGCTTATTGTTCAGGCAGGTAATGGTTCTTATACAGATACCGAGCGTGGATTTATTGCCCAGCAACTCCAGGGCAATCTTGACCAGTTGTTTGGTTTGGCAAATTCTACGGACGGCACGGGTAATTATCTGTTTTCCGGTTTCAATACGACCACAGCGCCTTATACAAAAATTGCTGGTGGCGCTGCTTATAATGGTGATCAGGGTCAAAGATTTATCCAGGCAGATACTTCCAGGCAGATACCAATCAGCGGACCCGGCACGGATATTTTTCAAAATATCCGCACCTCGGCCGGTCAGTTCAATGTGCAGTCCAACCCTTCCAATGTTGGGCTGGCGGTGGCCAATGCGTCGATCAATGTACCTACCTCGGCAAATCTGACGGGTAATAACTACGAAGTTGCGTTTGATAATCTGGGTACTTCATTTACTGTCACAAATAAAACCACGGGTAACGTGGTGGTGCCATTGACCCCGTATGTCAGCGGCGGAACGGTTACCTTTGATGGCATAGATTTGAATGTCACCAACGCCGGTGGACCACCGGTAGTTGCGCCTGGTCCTGGCGATAAATTCTCAGTGCAGCCTGGTAATCAGAATATTTTTGAGACTGTCACCGACATCATCAACGCCCTGAATACACCAGCAAATACGGTTGCAGCCAAAAAAGATTTGAATGCCGCGCTCACGCAAGGCAATAATAATCTCGACAAGTCATTGAATAATGTGCTGACAGTACGTGCGCAACTGGGTACCAGCCTGAAAGAAATCGATGATCTGGACAGCGAAGGTGATGCCAAGGGCGTCGCCTTCAAGCAGGATTTGTCTGCCTTGCTGGATCTTGATTATGCCAAGGCCATTACTGAACTCAATCAGCAGCAGACTACTTTGCAAGCAGCACAGCAGTCATTTGTCAAAACGTCGGGGCTGTCATTGTTTGACTATATTCGTTGATCGCTGATGATCGATTGGATGATATTGGATAGTCCAAGTTAAAAAACAAAAAGCAAAACAAAAAAGCAGCCTCGGCTGCTTTTTTGTTTATGCGTCATATTCTTTAAATCTTTTCCATATCTTCTGCATCCAGTGCAATCACATGAGTTTGCATGATGCCATGCTCGTCATGCCATTCGCGCACGACACAGGGCGCGCCTTCTTCATCCATGGCGATGACTTTAAAAAACTGACCTATCATCGATTCGATGAGGATACGTTCATCTTCGGGAAAGCTCTTGATAAATCTTTTGTCGAGATTGACCACACGGACGATATCGCCCACGACGACAGGTTGGTTCTTGCAATCGACAGCGGCTTGAGGTGCAGACATGATTATTTCCAAATTAATTATTGGGGATATTGTACTTGGTCTCTGTCATTCTGCAGCAGGCAAAATAAAAAGGCTTGATTGTTTGAGCAATCAAGCCTTTAGATTTCAAACTTCAGATTCCAAATTTTACATTCAGGAAGTTTTCTTTTCCCGCGCTACCCAATACAGCGCAATGATAATCAACGCGTATGGGATCATGGACAAGGCATTGGCATTGACACCTTCAAAGAACGGGTTATTTGCCGTGGCCCAGTCACCGATTTTCTTGTCGAAATCAGTCAGGATGCCAGCGGTGAATGCAATCACAATGCCAGCCAGCGCGCCACCTGCGATATAGCCAGATGACAGCAAGACACCAGAACTGCGGTCGCCCGCTGCCTGTTTCTCTTCTTCAGTGAGATGCTTATTATGCTCCAGCTTGTTGTTACGGCGATCTACCGCCCAGCGTATCATGCCGCCGACAAACAGCGGGGCAGAGGATGACAATGGCAAATACACGCCAACCGCAAAGGCCAGCGATGGTATGCCTGCCATTTCCAGTACCAGCGCAATCATCACGCCAAACAAGACCAGGGTCCAGGGCAGTTGTCGGTCCAGGATACCCTTGATGATGTAAGACATCAGCACGGCTTTAGGCGCATCGTATTTCTTGACTTCAGTACCGTCAGGGCGTTTGTTGTAAGCACCATTGATACCCGGGTCAACCAGATAGACTGCCTTGCCGGCATTGTCGACAAAGTATTTACCAGCAGGGCCGCCGACATTGTCATTCTTGTGCCAGACCTTGTATGTGCCTTTGTCTGTATCAGCTTGCGGGCCTTGCAGTTGCGCAGTGTCGGTCAGTTTTGATGCATCTGTCTGCAGAGCAGGTGCAACCTGCGCTGCTGGTACATACACAGTGCCAGAGTCATTCAGCTTCAACAGAATAGGCCCAAGGATCAGGGCCGATGACAGGGCACCTGCCAGGATTGCATATTGCTGCAAACGTGGGGTAGAACCGACGATGTAACCGGTTTTCAAATCCTGTGACGTAGTACCAGCGTTGCTGGAAGCGATACAGACAATCGCACCAACAGACAGGGCAGTGACATAGTATTGACCACCAGTCCAGCCCATGATCAGGAAGATCAGGCAAGTGAACAGCAGGGTTGCTACCGTCATGCCAGAGATAGGGTTGGAAGAAGAGCCAATCTCACCAGTCAAACGGGAAGAGACAGTAGCAAACAGGAAGCCGAATACCAGGATTAACAAGGCGCCCAGGAAGTTCATGTGCAGCGGCGTCGCAAAAGTGATGATGGCGATAATGGCCAAGGCACCGATGACTACCCATTTCATGGGGATATCCTGGTCCGTACGCAGCGGTGCAGTTGCTGCCGCAGCCCCTTTGCCCAGGCCAGATAAACCAGCCGACAAGCTGCGCCAGATAGTAGGCATGGCACGCATCAGGCTGATCAGGCCACCGGCAGCAACAGCGCCAGCGCCGATGTACAGAATATAAGCGCCACGTACGTCATGTGAGCTCATTTCGCTAATAAGTTTGGTTCCTGGAGCCAGTGGTACACTCAATGCATCACCAAAGAACTTGATCATTGGTATCAGCAAGAGGTAAGACATGACACCACCGGCTGCCATGACAGAGGCAATGCGCGGGCCGATGATATAGCCTACGCCCAGCAATTCAGGGGATACTTCTGCACCCAGCGAACCACCTTTGAGTGGGGCACCAAATACGACTTCAGGCGTATCTTTCCAGCCTTTGAGAGCGACGTTGGCAATCTTGTAGAGCAAGCCTATGCCAAATCCGCCAAAAATAATTGCAGCACGCTTGCTGGCATCATCTGCCGCATTGGGGTTATTTGTTTCACCGGCTGCTTCGCGGGAAGAATCAGTCGCTGCAGCCTTCAAGACCTCGGCACAGGCCGTGCCTTCAGGATATTTCAGTTCATCATGTTTTTCCACGATCATGGTTCTGCGCATGGGGATCATGAGCAAAATACCCAACAAACCACCCAGGCAGCCAACCAGCATGACGCGGGAAATTTCCAGGTCAAAGCCCAGGATCAGGATAGCCGGCATGGTCACGCCCAGGCCAAAGGCCAGGGATTCACCAGCGGAACCTGCGGTCTGGGTAATACTGTTTTCCAGAATGGTCGCATCTTTTGCACCCAGCTTATTGCCCAGGCGGAACAGGGTGATGGCAATCACCGCTACCGGAATCGAGGCACTGACGGTCAAACCGACCTTGAGTACCAGATACAATGAAGATGCACCGAAAACCATGCCAAGTAATACACCCATGATCAGGGCTCTTGCGGTCATTTCGGGAAGCTGGGCTGAGGCAGGGATGTAGGGTTTGAAACCCGGCTTGGCATCAGGTGTTGACATTTCTGTTGGCATTGGTCTACCTATTGTTGTCAAAGAAGCTGAATAAGAGGGTGATCTGTTTCAGCACGGCGAATAAATAATCCCCCTCTGGTCTCCTGAGGGGGATAGCTAAAAAAACATAAATATTCGCGCATTATCACGCTTTTTTCAGCCTATTTGCAATGCCATCCTTAAACTTGTTGCATCTCCTCCTGTTTGCTCAGGCGCGGCAAGACCGTAATGCCCCGGATGATAGGATTTTTTGCGGCAAGTATCGCCAGCAACAAGGCTGCCACACCGGCAAAACCCAGGGCATAGCGCAAACCCATGTGCTCACCCAACCAGCCACCTATCAGTGCACCAGGCCCGGCGGGTATCAATATCAGCCAGCGCATGGTACTGGTCATGCGGCCCAGCATGGCTTCTGGCGTGACAGCCTGGCGCAAAGCCAGGAAGTTGATAAAGATCAGCACGCCGCCTATGGAGAAACACATCAGCATGAAACCAAATGCAGCGATGCCCCAGTTATTGGTCGGTGCCAAAGCCAGCAAACCCCAACCCAGACCACAGACAGCCACACCCAGCACCATGCATGGGCCAGGCCCGATATTGCGGCTGATGCGGCTGCCATACACGCTGGCGATAATGGTACCCACACCCATACCCATGTAACTAAGGCCAACAGCTTGCTCGGACAAGCCCAGTTCGCGCGTAGCAAACAGGATTTGCACGACCAGCGCTGCGTTATAGCAAAGCTGCCAGCCACCCACCGTCAAGGCCAGTGCGATCAGCAAAGGCTTATTGGCGACAAAGGACAGCCCCGCCTTTAAATCACGCCAGAAATGCGCGTCTGCGCGCGGCTCCCTGACTTCATTGACGTGAATGCCACGCAAGATCACGGCGGATGTCAGTAAAAGAATGGCATCAGCCAGCAAGGCTATCGGTGCACCCAGCAACTTGATCAAAGCACCGGCAGTAGCCGGACCCGCAACTTCAGCCCCAGAAGTTGCCAGGGCATTTTTTGCATGTGCTTCCACCAGGCGGTCACGCGGTACGATCTGCGTCAGCACGATTTGCGAAGCCGTACCTGCCGTGGTGTTGACCACACCGATCATGAAGCCAACTATATATAACCAGCTCATGTTCAGATAACCCAGCCACCAGGCCACAGGCACACTGGCGACCGAGATGGAAATCATGATTTCGCCGACGACATACACAGGCAGCTTGCGTACCCTGTCCAGCCAGACGCCGGAAGGCAGTGACAGCAAGACAAAGGGCAGGATTTCCATAAAGGTCAGCATCCCCATCTGGGTAGCGCTGGCATGCAGCAAGATAGCTGCTGTCAGTGGCAGTGCCAGCATGGTCACCTGCGCACCAAATGAGCTGATCAGTATCGAAGTCCACAAGCGCCTGTAGACAAGATCGCGTAATAAATCCCTTTCCGGGAGCGAAAACAGTCCTAAAATTTTATTTTTCATAATGAGCAATACAATAATTTGCCCGTGTCTTTATTCTTGACGAGATGAATAGTAGTACACAGGTCTGGGCGTCTATGCGCAACCAGGATGTAGCAAAAAAAATAAAGATGGATGATATGTAATGCCTGGTTTGGCCTGGTATGGCTGAACAAACTGGGTCAGCGATTACTACCGTATCATCGGAGCATCTGGCAGCTAGCGCAGATTAGTCGAACTAGTAGAGCTATTCGAACTTAATGGGGCTTGGGGCATGCGCAAAGCTACGTCGCCAGTGCTGAAAAGCCTGGTTGCACCACGGTGTTACTAGTGACGCTGTAGTTTGCAAGTGCATTTACCCGAGTCCTGAGGGTTGAAAGTGAATGAAAATTGAATCAGAAAATTACCCCGCGTCACAGATTTTTATTGACGCACAGTACAGATAGATTGTATTGCTCTTCATAAGTTCCCGCTAGTGAAAAAAATATGATGTTTGAAAAACCTGTAGTCATGATTGACTTTGAAACCTCCGGCATGTCACCAGACCAGGGAGGGCGCGTTACCGAAGTGGCAGCCTTGCGTATAGTTGGCGGTGAAATAGTTGACCGTTATGTCAGCCTCATCAATTGCAATGTGCGTATCCCTTACTTTATTACTGAATTGACAGGCATTACCCAATCCATGGTGGACAGGGCACCACCAGCATCCGAAGTGCTGCCTGAATTGGTGGAATTTATTGGTACTGATGCGCTGGCGGCCCATAACGCCAGTTTTGACGAAAAATTTTTATTGGCCGAGAGCGACAGGCTGGGCTTGTGGCCAGCCTACGATGGCGTGATTTGCTCAGTCAAGCTGGCGCGCAGGGTTTTTCCTGGCTTGAGCACTTATTCACTGGGGCCGTTGGCGGCTTCGATGGGCATACGTTTCAAAGGTTCTGCGCATAGGGCCGAGGCAGATGCGGAAGTGGCATCTGCCCTGATGCTGCGTATTGCCGGTGAGCTGGGGCAGCGTTATGGCTATGCCGCGATTGATCCCCGTTTGCTGCAAGACATCAATAAACTGACGGCAGCAAAGGTGCCTGCATTTCTGAAAAAACACAGTGCCACGCCTGCTGTGGAGGCAAGTCCTGCATTGCCTGTCAAAACGGGAGTACAGCGTTACCGCCACTACAAAGGCGGGATTTATGAACTGGTTTGTGAAGCAACGCAGGAATCCGATCTCAGTCCCGTCATCGTTTATCGCGCACCTGATGGCTCAATCTGGACCCGGCCAGAGACTGTATTTTTTGAAAAAATACAGGTAAATGGTGCAGAGGTAATGCGCTTTACACCTATCAAGGAATAATCAATAAATAAAAACGCGGACACATGTCATTGTGTTCGCGTTTTTTTCTTCATTCTTGTTTCATTTCTTTATCATGCAGGCTCAGCTTGTACCGCCGGGTTTGCTACTGCTGGCACGGCCTTGGCAGGCCCGTCCGTAATCAGTTTGCGCAATACAGGTATCAGGATGATGAGTACCACGCCAACCCCGACACTACCCCAGCCTAGCAGGGAGAAGATGTAGTTATAGGTTGGATTGGTGGAAGACGCCAGGCCTTCAGTCGCCTCAGGTATCAAACCTGAGAAATTGCTGGCCAGGATAGAAGCCGTGCCAGTTACCAGCATCCAGGTACCCATCATCACGCCCTGATACTGACGTGGTGCCAGTTTGCCTATCATGGCGTAACCGATAGGGGAAATCAGCAGTTCAGCAATACTTTGCAGGAGGTAGCTGATGAATATCCATTTGAAAGCGACCAGCCCATTACCTGCAGCGGTTGCTATGCCTATGGGCAGAACCAGAAAAGCTACGCCTATGATGACCAAGGCAGCAGAGAACTGGCGCGGGATATCGATATTCCAGCCCTTGGCACGCAGCTTGTCGAACAGCATCGCCATCAGCGGGCCGCCAAACATGATGACGAAGCTATTGATGTTTTGTATCCATTGCGGCGCCACTTCATAACCCCAGACCATGCGGTCCACATTATTGACAGCAAACAGTTGCAAGCCCATCGGGGCCATTTGATACAAGGTCCAGAATACCAGTGAGCCTATGGTCAGCAAGACATAGGCCGTCATGTTATTGCGCTCGCGGCGTTCTTTGTGGATCGCAGTCAGGATAATAAAAATGACAGCGATTGCAACACTGATGATCATAACCAGGTTACCCGTCATTTCTGCACGGTGCAGCATGAATTCAACTAGCGGCACCAACCCAGCCATGACAGCCAGGCCAACCAGAAAACGCATGCGGAACTGGTTTGCCGTGGCATCCAGCAGCGTCGTGTTCAAGTCGCATAACCTGCGCCAGTTGACTGCTGCCAGCACGATCGCCATGAAATTGCCTATGGTAGCGAAGATGAACAGGCTGGCATAGTCTTCCTGCAACTGGTAATAACCGGCAGCGGTGAAACCGATAAAAAAGCCCAGGTTCATGCCCGCATAATTCCACAGGAAGGCGCTTTCACGGCGATTGTCCTCAGGCTTGAAGCGTTGCGTCAACATCAGGTTCAGGCAGGTGACGTTCAAGCCGCTGCCAGTCAGGAAGAATGCCAGGCCCCAGTACAGCGTCGCTGAAGTACCTGTGGAAATAGTCGCGCAGCCTATGACTTGCAGGATCATGCCGCCTACAAACAGGTTGCGGTTACTGATAAAACGACCGGCAAGATAACCACCAAACAAATGCAAACCATAATTGAAAGCACCAAACACACCCATGATGGCTGTGGCGTCCTTGACGGTGAAGCCCAGCTTCTTGGTCGCATACAGCACCAGGGTGGAATACAGGACAGCAAAACCCAGGGTGGCGAAAATTTGTATGAAAAACAATGCGCCTGCGCCTTCGGGTACGGCGGCCAATCTTTGTTTGATTGTGGACAAGGTGGTCTCCAGAGTGGTGGTCTGGCAGGCATTGTAATGCAAAGAAATACTGGGAATAAGACAATTTGTATAGATAATTTCTATGGGGAAGGTCAAAGTCAAAAACATGCGAAAATGAATGATAGTCAAGTCAGTTCATTTTCGGATAAACAAGATCATAGGAAGCAATGGATAGCATAGATCTCGAAGTACTCAAAACCTGTGACGCCTGGATCAAGGCGGGGCAGCCATGCGAACTGGTCACCGTTATCAAGACCTGGGGTTCCAGCCCGAGACCGGAAGGCGCCACACTGGCTATTGCAGGCAACGGGCAGGTGGTAGGTTCTGTCTCTGGCGGTTGCATAGAAGACGACTTGATAGAAAGAGTGCAGCGTGAGGGCATGCAGCGTCATTTGCCGGAGATCGTCACCTACGGCATTACCGCCGATGAAGCACACCGTTTTGGCCTGCCTTGTGGCGGCACGATAGAACTGGCAATAGAACCTTTGTCAGTACGCAGCAAGGTGGACACTTTATTGCAAGGTTTGCAAAGGCATGAATTGTTGGCGAGACGCCTGGATTTGCGTACTGGGGAAGTGACACTTGCCAAGGCCGACCCGGGCCAGCAATTACAGATTACTGATGACGCTTTGACGACAGTACACGGCCCGCGCTGGCGCTTGCTCATCATAGGGGCAGGGCAGTTGTCACGATTCCTGGCCAGTATTGCAGTTGGCATGGATTATCAAGTTACGGTTTGCGACCCGCGTGAAGAATATCGTAGCGGTTGGCAAGTCGAGGGCGTGCAATTGATCCATGCCATGCCTGACGACCTGGTCCTGGAAATGCAACTGGATAGCCGCAGTGCCGTGGTCGCACTGACACATGACCCCAAGCTAGACGACCTGGCTCTCATGGAAGCCTTGAAGTCAGATGCTTTTTATGTTGGTGCCATAGGCTCTCGCATCAACAATGCCAAGCGCAGGGAGAGGTTGAAGGAATTTGACCTCAATGATGAGCAACTGGCAAAACTCCATGGTCCCATCGGCTTATATATAGGCAGCAAAACCCCAGCTGAGATTGCGATTTCCATACTGGCTGAATTGACAGCGGTAAAAAATCGCATCTTGCTGCCTGCTGAAGTCAATGTCGCCCATGCCAAATCCACGCTGGCTTGATTTTTTGAAGAAAGAATAGTGAAAAAACGATGACCGACTACGCTTTTCGTCTCTTGAATGTGTTTGCCGAAGAAACTCTGGGTGGTAATCCTCTTTGTGTATTTGAAAATGCCACAGGCATGTCGGATGAGCAAATGCAGGCACTGGCTCTGCAATTCAATTTGTCTGAGACAGTGTTTGTATTGTCCTCAGATGTCGCTACCGCCAGAATGCGTATCTTCACGCCAGATACAGAAATGCCCTTTGCCGGGCATCCCAGCCTGGGTACGGCGCAGGTGGTTGGCAGCCTTAGCAATTCCAGCGAGATTACGCTTGAGTGCAAGGCGGGCCTGGTAGATCTGCGTCTTGAGAATGGCATATGGACACTGACTACGCCGCACAAGGGCGCGCCTGTGGTCAAAGCGAGCGGTTTATCTGTCGCCGAAGCAGCTTCTTTGCTTGGCCTGAATGAAGACGACATTCATTCTGTGCCACTGTGGATCAACACTGGTAGCGAACAAATGCTGCTACCCCTGAATTCACGCGAAGCGGTTTTACGTGCCAAGCCAGACGTGGGCAAGTTGCCGATCTGGCCAGCCAATAGCCTGGGGCGCAAGTCTGTCTATGTATTTGCCTTTGATGATCCACTGGCGGGGGATGAGCGCTTGGCCGTAACAGCACGTTATTTCTTTGCCAAGCAGGGTGGTGGCTTTGCTGAAGACCCGGGCACAGGTTCTGCCTGTGCCAATCTGGGTGGTTGGTGGCAGCATCAGGGGCGTGATTTGCCAGTCAGCATGCGCATTGCCCAGGGTGCTCAAGTCAGGCGGCCATGCCAGCTTTATCTGGATGTGGCGACAGACAAGAACATACGGGTAGGTGGCAAGGTGATAGAAATTGCACAAGGCCAGCTGCAAATCTAGAAAAATTCTTCTGAATCAGGCATAAATCAAGCTGGGTAGCGCATAAATCAACATAAAGCACGGGAAGAGCAGGCGTAAATCCTTTAAAATAGCGACTTCATTCATTTGCACTGAAAAACCAGCGGCCCGACGAACTTGTGTCTGTGGCCCGGTTCAGGATATTCCCCTATGAGCATGTCTACTACCCAGGAAATCGTTGCCGAATTGCGCGCTGGCCGCATGGTGATACTGGTTGATGAAGAAGATAGAGAAAACGAAGGCGACCTGATCATGGCCGCCGAGTTTGTCACCCCGGAAGCTATCAATTTCATGGCCAAGTTTGGCCGTGGCCTGATTTGCCTGACTTTGACAGAAGAGCGTTGTGATCAGTTGAACCTGGCCATGATGACCAGCCGCAACGGCACCTCCTTTGGCACTAACTTTACGGTGTCGATAGAAGCGGCAGAAGGCGTGACCACTGGCATCTCAGCTGCTGACCGTGCCCGCACGGTACAGGTTGCTGTTGACAAGAAGTCCACTGCGGCTGACATCGTCCAGCCTGGCCATATTTTCCCGCTGAAGGCGCAAAGAGGCGGTGTCCTCATGCGTGCTGGCCATACTGAGGCTGGTTGCGACCTGGCAGAGCTGGCTGGCCTGACCCCGGCATCGGTGATTTGCGAAATCATGAAGGACGACGGCACCATGGCCCGTCTGCCTGATTTGTTTGAGTTCGCCAAAGAACATGATATGAAGATAGGGACGATTGCCGACCTGATTCATTATCGCAGCCAGACAGAAAGCATTGTTGACCGAGTGGCTGAACGTGAAATGCATACCGTGCATGGCAGCTTCAAGGCCCTGGTGTATCGCGACAAACCCAGTGGCTCTGCCCATCTGGCGCTGGTGCATGGCGATATCAGCCGCGAAAAAGAAGCACTGGTGCGTGTGCATCAGCCAGTATCCATCATCGATTTGCTGGAAAGCCAGGCTACCACGCATTCCTGGAATGTCGCTGCGGCCATGGCAGCCATCAAGAAGGCAGATTCCGGCGTCATTGTCTTGCTTAATTGCGAAGAAACTGCCGAGCAGATGTTTGACCAGTTCAAGGCACTTGATACGCCAGAAACCAAGCCAGCAGGCCGTGCCGCACGTATGGACTTGCGCAACTATGGCATAGGTGCACAGATTTTGAAGGATGTAGGCGTGGGCAAGATGAAATTGCTGGCCAATCCACGTAAGATGCCGTCCATGACAGGATTTAATCTCGAAGTTGTTGGGTATCTCGATAAGCCGTGCGCAGACAAATAAGGATGAGAGTGCCGGGCCGCAGCAGTGTCGCCAGCGGTCTTTTTAGTGCATTTTCATCACTCACATCACATCAGGCGCGAAAAGCGCAAGAAAGAATATTATGACAGTTGGACATTACGAAGCAAATCTGGATGGTGCAGGCGTACGTGTAGGTATCGTACAGGCGCGCTTCAATGACAATATCGGCAAGGGCTTGCTGGATGCCTGCCTGGCTGAATTGTCATTGCTGGGCGTACTCAATGAAGACATCCTGCACGTCACAGTGCCGGGCGCACTGGAAGTGCCACTGGCCTTGCAAAAACTGGCAGAAACCAATCAATTCGATGCCCTGATCGCCCTGGGTGCAGTTATCCGTGGTGAAACCTACCATTTTGAGCTGGTATCGAATGAATCTGGCGCAGGCATCACCCGCGTTGGCCTGGATGCCGGCATCCCTATCGCCAATGCTATCCTGACGACAGAAAATGATGAGCAAGCCGAAGTGCGCATGCAGGAAAAAGGCCGTGATGCTGCCCGTGTTGCCGTAGAAATGGCCAACCTGACCCTGGCACTGGAAGAATTGGCAGAAGCCACAGAAGACGTGCACTATGATGCCTGATCGTCTGGCTCAGGCTTGAGTTTATATTTAAGTTTAAGCCTGAACGACGATCACCCAGCTTTAAATTAGGTAAGTTAAGTAAGTTAAGTACGATAAGTAAGAGAAGATATGAATAATAAAACACTACACGCCAATCCCAGCAAGAACCGTTCGCCACGCCACCGTGCGCGCGAATTTGCCTTGCAGGGTATGTACCAATGGCTGCTGAATAATGAAGATTCCGGCGCAATTGAAGCTCATATCCGTGAAGCTCACGGTTTTGAGAAGGCAGACAGAGAACATTTTGATTCTCTGTTACATGGTGCAATCAAACAATCCATAGAATTGCGTGAACAAATTGCTCCTTTGATCGATCGTACTATTGCTGAATTGTCACCGATCGAGCATGCTGCTTTACTGATTGGTGCCTATGAATTGAAGAACCACATAGAAATCCCTTACCGTGTTGTCATCAACGAAGCGGTAGAGCTGACCAAGTCCTTTGGTGGACTCGATGGTCACAAGTATGTCAATGGTGTACTCGACAAACTGGCAGCAAAGCTGCGTGCGACTGAGGTTGCAGCAGGTAAATAAGTTACTGACTAAGTTACTGACCATATTTGTAAAAGTATCTACCGCCTTATTTTGAAAGATAAATAAGGCGGTTTTTTTTCAGCCTGTGTTTCTAGGAAGTGCCATGCATCAAAATCTCGCCGCAAGACTGGACAATATCGCCCCTTTTCATGTGATGGAACTCATGAAAATGGCAGCAGAACTGGAAAAGCAGGGCCGTCATCTGATACACATGGGTATAGGCGAGCCAGACTTTACCGCACCGCAAGCGGTGATTGATGCTGCAGCCAAGGCCATGGCAGCCGGGCGTTTGCAATATACCTCGGCCTTGGGTTTACCAGCATTGCGCATGGCGATATCGCAGCATTACCTTGATGTGTTTGGTCTTGAAGTACCCGCTTCCCGCATCATCGTCACCGCTGGTGCATCGGCTGCCTTGTTGCTGGCTTGTGCTGCCTTGGTCGAGCCGGGCAGGGAAGTGTTGATGCCTGACCCCTGTTATCCCTGCAACCGCCATTTTGTTGCGGCATTCGAGGGGAGGGCAAAGCTTATCGCCAGCGGGCCTGATCACCGCTTTCAACTGACTGAAGAAATCGTCCGTCAGCAATGGGATGAGCGCAGCAGTGGTGTCTTGCTGGCTTCGCCATCGAATCCTACCGGCACTTCCATAGAGCATGAAGAACTGGGCAAGATTGTCGCTACAGTAAAAGAGTTGGGGGGCTTCAGCATCGTTGACGAGATTTATCAGGGTTTGACTTACGATGGGGCGCCATTTTCTGCCTTGTCGCTGGATGAGGATGTGGTCGTCATCAATAGCTTCAGCAAATATTTCAATATGACAGGCTGGCGTCTTGGCTGGCTGGTGGTGCCAGAGCGTATCGTGCCTGCACTGGAAAAGCTGGCGCAAAACCTGTTCATTTGCCCATCTTCGATCGCCCAGTATGCGGCGCTGGCTTGCTTTGAGCCTGCGACTATCGCCATTTATGAAGAGCGCAAAGCAGAATTCAAGCGCCGCCGCGATTATATTGTTCCGGCATTGCGTGAGCTTGGTTTTAGTATTCCAGTCATGCCAGATGGCGCATTCTATGTGTATGCCGATTGCTCCAGCTTTACCGACGATGCAGATACTTTTGCCAAGCAGGTGTTGAATGAAGCCGGTGTGGTGATCGTGCCAGGACTGGATTTTGGCCCGGCAACTGCGACATCTTATGTACGTCTGTCGTATGCCAATTCATTTGAGAATTTGCAGGAAGCCGTTGCCAGGCTAAAGAAGTTTTTGGCTAATAGATAATTAAGGCAGCTCGCCAAGACCAATCACTAAGACCAATAAGTAAAAAAGCCGCCTGATCATTTGATCAGGCGGCTTTTTTATCAAGGAGCAGAATTACAGCGCTGCAACCTGGTCTTTTTTCGTTTCTACTGTTGCTTTGGCCTCCGTTGCATCAGGCTTATGTGCAGGAACTGCTTCGACTGGGCGAGCTTGCACAGGTGCTGGTGCAGGAGCGCTAAAGAAGGTAGGTACATTCTTACCTGCGGAGACATCCTTCAGGCGTTTGTATTCATTCAAGACACGTGCGCCATAACCAGAGTCATTGTCGGAATCGGCTGCGCCTACATACATCTTCAAGCCAGCTTCAACAGAACCACCACGGGTGACATAGTCTTTCAGTATCAATGCGCCAACACGGATATTGGCAACCGGGTTCAGGGCAGCTTTAACGCCACCAAGATCCTGGAACTTGTCGTGATGTACTTTGGACATGACTTGCATCAAGCCTTGCGCACCTACCGGGCTTTCGGCAAATGGGTTCAGGCCGGATTCTATCGCCATCACAGACAGGATCAGCAAAGGATCAATCTTGATTTCTTTGGCGGTCAGGTAAGCGGCAGATACCAGCATGTTGGTGGCATCAGTCGCCACGCGGTAGCGTTTGGCCAGCCAGGTGGTTACCCATTGTTGCTGACGCTGGTTGCCCAGCATTTTTGCTTCTTCTTCAGATGCGCTTGCTTTTTGCAAATTGCTGTCAGAATTAGCTTGACCTGGTGCTTGCATCAAATGGGCAAGATTAGGTGCTGGTACGGCTGCTACGGCTTCTGCGGGCTCTTCGCCAGCTTCAGCATAGGGTGACAAACCTTTGAATTTGTCGGTGAGTTCGGGTTTGACATACATCATGACCAAAACGGTCATGGCAATGATGCCAGCGAGTGTCAGCAGGTTGCGCAGGGTGGTGAATAAGCCACTGGTTGTATCACGCGCTACCATGGAGAGCGCTTTGCGCTTATCCATTGAAGAAAAACTACTTTGTTGTACAGCTAAAATAAAACGTTGAAACATTCTTACCTCCTGAATCTTCGCGATGCGTCATTCAACTTACTTAAAAGCCAAACATGGTGCGTACTTCCGCGAATCAGAAACATCGTCCCCGTCACAAGTGTGATCGCAAGACGCCGGAGCCGTTTGTCAAATCAGGTCCGTCGAACCTGTTCATGGTGTGTCCAGTGACAAACAACTTTTTTCGGGATAAGGCAGACGCCTTTTGAAAACAATCCTTACAATGTTATGTTGGGGCCCGATCCCCGTGAATGATGTTACCGTTTGGCGAAACTCTCTTTGTGTCGAAAGTGGCGGAAGTCATTAACCTCTTCATCAAGTTGGGCGAATTGTAGGGGCGGTTTTATATCAAGTCAACACTATCAAATAAGAAAGTAATTACTTTTATGTCTGATGAATTGTGCTGCAATGCAGCAAAGTTGAATAAAATCAAGCACTTGGCAGAAGTTGCTAGTGCGACTAGTGCAGAGATACGAAAAAGCGAAAAATGATGAAATATTCTGATTTGAGAGATTTTATTTCTCAACTGCAAGAAAAAGGCGAACTTAAACAGGTGGACTTGCCTGTTTCGCCACATTTGGAAATGACTGAGATTTGCGATCGCACTTTGCGTGCCGAAGGTCCGGCTCTTTTATTTACCAAACCTGTTGGGCATACCATACCAGTGCTGGGTAATTTATTTGGCACGACACGCCGCGTAGCACTTGGCATGGGGGCAGAAAACCTGAGCGAGCTGCGCCAGATAGGCCATGTTTTGTCGGCGCTAAAAGAACCAGAACCGCCCAAGGGGTTTAAAGAAATCATGGGCATGGGTTCTTTGGTAAAAGCGGTCTGGGACATGTCGCCAAAAGAGCTGCGTGGTGCCAAATGCCAGGAAATAGTCTGGGAAGGCAATGATGTTGATCTCGCTCGTTTACCTATACAGCATTGCTGGCCTGGCGACGTTGCACCATTGATTACCTGGGGTTTGGTGATTACCAAAGGCCCCAATAAAAAACGCCAGAATCTGGGTATATACAGACAGCAGGTGTTGGGCCGCAATAAAGTTATCATGCGCTGGCTGGCTCATCGTGGTGGTGCCCTGGATTTTCGTGAACATGGCATCGTCAATAAAGGCAAGCCTTATCCCATCGCCGTCGCTTTGGGGGCAGACCCGGCTACTATATTAGGTGCAGTGACGCCCGTGCCAGACAGTTTGTCTGAATACCAGTTTGCCGGGCTGTTGCGTGGCAGCCGTACTGAATTGGTAAAAGCAATCGGCAGTGAATTGCGCGTGCCCGCGTCAGCAGAAATTGTGCTGGAAGGGCATATCTATCCTGATGAAAATCACCCTAGCGGTTATGAGCATGCGCTGGAAGGGCCGTATGGTGACCATACCGGCTACTACAATGAGAAAGACTGGTTTCCCGTCTTTACCATAGACCGCATCACCATGCGCCGCGATCCTATTTATCACTCTACATATACAGGTAAGCCGCCAGATGAACCTGCGGTACTAGGTGTGGCGCTGAACGAAGTCTTCATCCCTTTGCTGCAAAAGCAATTCAGTGAAATCACGGACTTCTATTTGCCGCCAGAAGGCTGTAGTTATCGCATGGCTGTGGTGCAAATGAAAAAAGCCTATGCCGGTCATGCCAAGCGCGTCATGTTCGGGGTCTGGAGCTTTTTGCGCCAGTTCATGTATACCAAGTTCATCATCGTGGTTGATGAAGATGTCAATATTCGCGACTGGAAAGAAGTCATCTGGGCAATCACCACCCGTGTCGATCCCTTGCGCGATACCACGCTGGTCGACAACACGCCAATTGACTACCTCGATTTTGCTTCACCCGTCAGTGGCCTGGGTAGCAAGATGGGTATAGATGCGACCAATAAATGGCCTGGCGAGACCAGCCGTGAGTGGGGCACGACCATAGAGATGACGCCAGAAGTAAAGACCAAAGTGGATCAGATCTGGCAAGAACTGGGTTTGTGAGTCATTTGTGAGAGTGGTGTTTTAGCGATTAAATTTTTGCGTGTATATATATGAGTGTATTGAGTACTTTAGGTCTTTCCATGGCTTGGGATTATCCGCAGCCGTTCACGCGGGCAGTGAAGCCGCAAGAAAGTGATATCGATGGTTTGAATCACACCAACAATGCAGTCTATGTGCGCTGGTGCGAAGAGGTCGCGTGGGGGCACTCTGAAGCACTGGGTTTGAATCTGTCAGACTACCATCGCCTGGACCGCGCCATGGCGATCAGACGAGGTGAATATGATTATGTTTTGCCCACCCTGCTCGGCGAATCACTGACGCTGGCGACGTGGCTGTTTGCCAGCGATGGCAAACTCACCATGGACAGGCGTTTTCAATTGATACGTGACAGTGATGGTGCCACCGTACTCAGGGGGCGCTGGGACCTGGTATGCATAGAGCTTAGCAGTGGGCGCGCACGCCGCATGCCAGCTGAGTTTTGCGATATCTATTTACCGGCGGTAGTTCCGTCTCTATAAGCTGCAATTTAGGGCATATTGACATTAAGCAGGCATTTGTTGGACTCAGACTACGCTTTACAGGGCAGCATCTACGTGCTGGCAAGTAAGGCGCATTATTCAAGTACAATCAATTACCTACATTTCTTGCTTTCCCCACATGAAACGGCCGCGCTTTCTACCCGATAACATGACCTTGTTGCTGTTAGGCGTGGTCACTCTTGCCAGCCTGTTTCCTGCACGCGGGTTGGTCGCATCAGGCTTTGACCATTTGTCCGTGGGCATGATCGCCTTGCTGTTTTTCATGCATGGGGCCAAGTTGTCGCGCCAGGCTGTGCTGGCGGGACTTACGCATTGGCGTCTGCATTTGCTGGTGATGGCATTTACTTTTGCCATCTTTCCATTGATGGGCGTAGCATTGAAGCCCTTGCTCTTGTTGTTGATTACGCCTGAATTATATGTAGGCATACTCTTTCTATGTGTCTTGCCTTCGACGGTGCAATCTTCGATTGCATTTACCTCAGTCGCCCGTGGCAATGTGCCTGCAGCCATTTGTAGTGCATCTCTTAGCAATATGTTGGGAATATTCCTGACCCCCCTGCTGGTCAGCCTGGTTGTGGTCGCGCATGGAGAGAGTCATTCTTCACTGGATGCGATGTTGAAGATAGTTGGTCAATTATTATTGCCCTTTGTCGCCGGGCAGATCGCCAGACCCTGGTTGCAAGCCTGGCTGGAAAAGTATGCCAGCATACTGACCATGGTGGATCAGAGTTCGATTTTGCTGGTCGTCTATGTTGCTTTCAGCGAGGCAGTGGTGCAAGGATTGTGGCAACAGTTACCACCTTTGATGCTGGCAAGTTTGCTGGGTATCAGTGCCCTGATGCTGGCAATTATCATGTTGTTGACGACCGTCATCAGCCGTCGTATGGGATTTAGCAAGGAAGATCAAATTACCATTGTATTTTGTGGCTCCAAGAAAAGCCTGGCCAGTGGTGTACCCATGGCCAAAGTTTTATTTGCCAGTCATGCTCTTGGTATGGTCTTATTGCCATTGATGCTGTTTCATCAGCTACAGTTAATGGTGTGTGCCTTCATGGCGCAACATTACGCTAAAAGATAAGGAGTCAGACATGCCACGTTTTGCTGCCAACCTCAGCATGATGTATACCGAATTGCCTTTTACAGAACGCTTTGCCGCCGCCGCCAAAGATGGCTTCAAGGCTGTCGAATATCTGTTTCCCTACGATTATGCGGCGAATGAATTGCGCGATTTGCTCAGTGCGCATGGACTGGAGCAAGTCTTGTTTAATACCTCACCAGGCAACTGGCCTTTGGGCGAGCGAGGGGTTGCGTCCATACCTGGGCGGGAAGAAGAATTCAAGCAGGCCTTTGATACTGCGCTGGATTACGCCCGCATACTTGGCAACCGTCATTTGCATGTCATGGCCGGGCTGATACAACCCGAACAAGACAGAGAAAGACACCGTGCTGTTTATTTGCGCAATCTTGCCTATGCTGCTTTGCTTGCTGCCCGCGAAGGCATCACCATAGTCATTGAACCCATCAATACCCGTGACATACCTGGTTATTTCTTGAACCGGCAAGATGATGCGCAAGAGATTTGCCAGGAAGTAGGTGTAGAGAATCTACGTGTGCAATTTGATATCTATCATTGCCAGATCGTCGAAGGAGATGTCGCCACCAAGCTGCGCCGCGATATGTCACGCAAGCACGCCGGCATAGGTCATATACAGATAGCCGGTGTGCCAGACAGGCATGAACCTGATATGGGAGAAGTGAATTACTCCTATCTGTTTGATTTGATAGATGAGCTGGGCTATCAGGGCTGGATAGGTTGTGAGTACCGCCCTAAAGCCGGAACCAGTGCTGGCCTGGGCTGGCTTGTTCCCTGGCTTGGCTAGAGCTCATTCTTGTTGATGAAATGAGTTCTGATTATTATTTTGATTATTATGCTGATTTTGCCGTGAAAATCAGCTTTGCCACAGTCGTTTGAAGATGAATTGACAGTGGCATGAAAACGGTGGAAAGTGATCAAAGCAAGTAGAACTCATTTCATAAATAGGGATGAGTGCGAACAAGACGATTTGGGATGCAGTGTAAGGTGTGACGCGCAGCTAAGGCTGCTGCCTTAGCAAGCGCCACAACGCTGCAATGCGCCCAAATCGTCAGTTCCCAGAGGGTTTGTCTCATAACGCGCGCTGGACTGCGTTGGACTCGTTATCAATAGCACCGCTATTGACTGCCTCGTCCGCCTTGCCAGCCCACGTTATGAGACAAACGCATCTCACCCCTATTTATGAAATGAGTTCTAGCTTTTGTGGTCCTGTTACTCCTTGAAGTGCATTGGAGACGATCATGAGTATCCGTATCAAAATCTGGCTGACAGTCATACTGGGGCTGATGCTGGTGAGTTCTGCTCGTGCAGAAGCTACGCTGGTATTAAATACACCATTTTTCGCACCAATTACTTCACCCGGGCGTGATGGCGTACTCGACCTGTTCTACGCCGAATTATTCAAGCGTGTAGGTTTCAAGGTCGATATCCAGCCCATGTCGGCTGAGCGAAGTCTGCTCAATGTTAATAATGGAATTGATGATGGTGATGTCTCACGCGTGCTGGGTATAGATAAGACTTACCCGAATCTTGTGCGCGTACCTGAATCAGTCATGTTTTATCAAATGGTGGTGTTTACCCGCAAACCCAGTTTCACCGTCACAGGTGCAGACAGTCTCAAGCCTTTTGATGTAGGCATACTCACAGGCTGGAAAATTCTGGAACGGAATATCGTTGATACCCGTTCCTTGCTCAAACTCGAAACGGGTACGCAATTGTTTTCCATGCTCGATAAAGGCAGGATAGATGTTGCGGTGATAGAGAAACTGGAAGGTTTGCATTTCATCAAGAGCCTGGGACTCAAGGACATCAAGATCATGGAACCTGCTTTTGTTGAGGGTGACTGGTTTTTGTACCTGAATAAGAAGCATGAAGCACTGGTGCCCAGACTGGCTGAAGAAATCCGCAAGATGAAGCAGGATGGTACTCATAAGCGGATTTTTGATTCTGTGTTGAAGCGCTATCAGCCTTTAGCTGGTGCTTGAATGCGTTCACTAATACGCAGCCTCGGTGGAACTACTGCCAATAGCCTTGGGCGCAGGATAGCGATTGCCATCCTCATGTTCAGCTCGGTGGTGACGCTGGTTTCAACCGTGTTCCAGTTGGCAATAGACTATAAGCGTGAAATCAGCGACATAGAAACGCAGATGACGCAGATACAGTCCAGCTATGAAGAAAGTTTGTCATCCAGCCTGTGGGTGACCAGCATACGTGACCTGGAGTTGCAATTGAATGGCATCCTGAGATTGCCGGACATGCAATATGCTGAAGTGCGCACGGATCAGGGGGCACTCGTTGCCAGGGCAGGGCAAGCTATCAGCACGCATGTCATACGTCATGAATTCCCACTTCATTTCACCCACAGACAAAACCAGGTCCATATAGGCAGTGTGCTGATCGTCGCCAACCTGGAAGGTGTGTACCAGCGCTTGCGTGACAAGGTGGTCGTGATACTGATTACCCAGACCATCAAGACTTTCCTGGTGTCCCTGTTTATCCTGATGTTGTTTCAATACATGGTGGGGCGGCATTTGAAAAAAATCGCCTTGTTTTCAGATCGCCTGTTTGCCGGAAGCAAGGCTGGGAAATTGCAACTGGAGCGTAAAACGAGACCAGGAGTGGCTGGCGATGAGCTTGAGCAGGTAGTTGGCGCACTCAATGCAATGCAGCAGCGTCTTGATCAGTTCGTTGAAGACTTGCAGGAAAGTGAATTTCGCTGGAAATTTGCGCTGGAAGGTGCCGGCGACGGTGTCTGGGACTTTAATCTCGACACCAATGAAGTCGTGTATTCACGGCGCTGGAAAGAAATGCTTGGCTATCGCGAAGATGAGTTACCCGGCACCCTTGATACTTATACCAGGCTGGCGCATCCAGAAGATGCTGCCCGTGCGTTTGCCCAACTGGATGATAATTTGGCAGGTAAAACAGATTTCTTCAGCATAGAGCAAAGAATGTTGTGCAAGGATGGCAACTGGAAATGGGTGATGTCGCGTGGCATGGTAGTGGAAAAGGATGCCAAAGGCAGAGCCACGCGCATGATAGGCACGCATACTGACATCAGCGAGCAATTGAGGGCAGCAGAAGATATGCGCATGCTGTTGGTTGAGAATGAACTGGCGCGGGCAGAACTGCGCCTGATCAACGATAGTATGGAAAAACAGGTGCAGGAACGTACCGCGCAACTGGAAACAGCGAATAAGGAACTGGAGGCATTTTCATATTCAGTGTCCCACGACTTGCGCAGTCCTCTACGTGGTATCGATGGCTGGAGCCTGGCCCTGCAAGAAGATTATGGCCCGCATCTGGATGCGACTGGTCAGGAATATCTGGGGAGAGTGCGCGCCGAAAGCCAGCGCATGGGTCAATTGATAGACGATATGTTGCAGTTCTCAAGATTAGGCCGTGCAGCCCTGACTATGCGCGAGGTTGATCTCAGTGACCTGGCGACGACCATCGCGGCACGCATACAGGAAGTGCAACAAGGGGTAAATGAACAGCGCCAGTATAGTTTTGTCATCACCCCAGGCTTGCATGCCTGGGGTGATAAACGTTTGCTGGAAGTGGTTTTGACTAATTTACTCGAAAATGCGGCCAAATTTTCTAAAATGAAAGAGCTACCTCAGATTACATTTGGTCGTGTACAAATAACAGAACCACTTTCGCAGATGGAGGTGCTCGCCTTTTACGTGAAAGACAATGGCGCTGGTTTTGACATGCGTTATGCGCACAAGCTTTTTGGTGTGTTTCAAAGGCTGCATAAAGCCAGTGAATTTAGCGGTACCGGTATAGGACTGGCGACGGTACAGCGCATCGTTTTTCGCCATGGTGGGAATATCTGGGCAGATTCAACGGCAGGCGAAGGGGCGACATTTTATTTTACCTTGAAGGAGTTTCAATGAGTACAGGAACCATCTTGCTGGTAGAGGACAATCCCAGTGACATAGGCTTGACCGAACGCGCCTTCAAGAAAAGTCATATCACAAATAATCTGGTGATTGCCCAAGATGGACAGGAAGGGCTGGACTACCTGTTCTGCCAGGGCAATTATGCTAACCGGGAAGACACTGTCCCTCCCATGCTGGTGTTGCTGGATTTGAAATTGCCTAAAGTAGATGGCCTGGAAGTGTTAAGACAGATACGCAGTGACCCGCGTACTCACAGGGTGCCGGTGGTGATCCTGACCTCGTCGCGGGAAGAACAGGATGTAGCAGCTGGTTATGATCTTGGTGTAAATAGTTACATACGCAAACCGGTTGATTTTCAACAATTTGCAGAAGTCATCAAACAATTGGGTTTGTATTGGCTGGTGATTAACGAAAATCCGCATCAATCATGATCAGGGCAAATTCAGGCAAATGAAGACGACACAGGGCTGACATGGCAACACCACTATCTTTGCTGATGGTTGAAGACTCTGATATGGATGCAGAGCTGGTCATGCTATGCCTGCGGCGTGCTGACTTTGATGTCAGCATGACACGGGTTGAGACTTGTGAGGAGATGCGCCAGGCCATGGACGAAGGTGATTGGGATGTCATACTCTCAGACTACAACCTGCCGCATTTTAATACCAATGAAGCTCTGGCACTGTTGAAAGAATCCGGCCTGGATCTGCCATTTATCGTTGTTTCTGCCGAACTCGGTGAGAATGCTGCCGTCGCCCTGATGAAGGCTGGGGCGCATGACTATGTCATGAAAGATAGTCTGGCACGCCTGCCGCCAGCCATCAAGCGTGAAATGAGCGAAGCTGCGCAAAGACGAGCCCACAGGCTGGCTGTGGAAGCATTGCGTGAAAGTGAGGAACGCTGGAGTTTTGCCCTGGAAGGCGCAGGCTACGGTGTGTCAGACTGGAATATCAAAACGGGTCACGTGCTGTACTCATCATGCTGGGCCAGTATGCATGGTTATGACAACAATGAAATCCCGGCTACTGTGGATGGCGGTATGGACCTGGTGCATCCAGATGAGCTGCCACTGGTAAGGGATGCGCTGCGTGCTTATTTTGCCGGTGCCATGCCACGCTACCACAGTGAGCACAGGATACTTGGTAAGGACGGTAGCTGGAAATGGGTCATAGACAGAGGCATGATAGTCAGCCATGACGAGCACGGTGTGGCTACCCGCATGATTTGTACTCATGTCGATATTTCTGAGCGCAAGCAGGCTGAAGAGGAATTGCGTATCCTGAATGAACAGCTGGAATTGCGAGTGGAAGAACGTACCCGCGAATTGCGCCGCGCCATGACGCAGATTATCGAATCAGAAAAACTTGCTTCGCTGGGTGTGCTGGTGGCGGGTGTTTCGCATGAACTCAATACACCTATAGGAAATATGTTGCTGGCCGCTTCATCTCTGGCAGACAAACTCAAGGATGTGGGTAAGCTCATCGAGAGCGGCAAAATGACGCGCTCAGGTCTGGTGCAGGCTCTGGATGAATGTGCTGATGTCGGCCAGTTGATTGTGCGAAGTGGCGGGCGAGCCAGTGAATTGATCGACAGCTTCAAGCGCGTGTCAGTCGACCAGACCAGCCAGCGCAGGCGTCCATTTGATGTGCGCATTGCGGTGCAAGACAGTATCAATGCCCTGGGTGGCATGATCAATCGAGCTGTAGTGCTGGTTGATAACCGCATTCCCGAAGGGCTGATGATGGATAGTTTTCCTGGCCATCTGGAACAGATCATCAATAATCTTATCGTTAATTCCCTGACCCATGGTTTTGAGGGAAGAGCAGACAAACATATCGTCATTGAGGCGCGCAGCGTCGATGGGGTGATTGAACTCGTGTATACGGATGATGGCACAGGCATTGCACCGGCCTTGCATCACAAGGTGTTTGAACCTTTTTATACAACGCGCCTGGGGCAGGGTGGTTCAGGCCTTGGTCTGTATATTGTCCATAACCTTGTGCAGGGTATATTCAAGGGAAGTGTCAGGCTGGAGAGCGAGGACAACCAGGGCGTACGCCTGCATTTCAGTTTTCCTGCGATTACTCCAAAAACCAGCTGAGATAAAAATCAGCTGACATAGTGTAAGACGGCCTGATTTTATTCAAAATCAGGCCGTCTTCAAGCAGGCTTTTATTCCAGGCTTTATTCTTCCGCTACTTGCAAAATCAGTTTGCCAAAGTTTTTGCCTTCAAACAGCATCATCAGCGTATCAGGGAAAGTTTCGAGTCCTTTGACGATATCTTCGCGGGTCTGGAATTTGCCTTCAGCCATCCATTTACCCATTTCGGCCACTGCCTCACCATAGCGGGTTGCATAATCAAATACAACGATACCTTCCATGCGGGCGCGGTTCACCAGCAATGACAGGTAGTTGGCCGGGCCTTTGACTGGCGAAGTATTGTTGTACTGGGAGATCGCTCCGCAGATGATGATGCGCGCTTTCAGATTGATACGGGTCAACACGGTATCGAGGATGTCGCCACCGACATTATCAAAGTAGATATCCACGCCATTCGGGCAGTGTTCTTTCAAACCATCTTTGACTGAGCCGGACTTGTAATCTATGCAGGCATCGAAGCCCAGTTCATTGACCACAAAATCACATTTATCCTTGCCACCAGCGATGCCGACTACGCGGCAGCCTTTTTGTTTGGCAACCTGGCCTATAGTCTGGCCAACCGCACCCGCCGCACCAGATACCACTACGGTTTCACCAGCCTTGGGCTGACCGACATCCAGTAAACCAAAATAAGCGGTCATGCCGGGCATGCCCAGCGCATTCATGAATTTTGGCAGAGGGGCCAGTTTTGGGCTGACTTTGTAAAATCCAGCTGTTTTATCATCAGCCGCACCAACCCAGTATTGCTGTACACCTGTGCCACCAGAGACATAATCACCAACCGTGAATTTGGGCGATTTCGAAGCAATCACCTTGCCTATACCACCAGCGCGCATGACTTCATTGATGGCAACCGGGCGGATATAGGATTTACCTTCATTCATCCAGCCGCGCATGGCCGGGTCCAGCGAGATATAGATGGTTTGTACGACAATTTCGCCATCTGTGATGTCACGCACGGTTTCTGTCGTGAAATTCCAGTCGCTATGCTTGGGGTTGCCGACAGGGCGGGCGGCAAGGCGGTATTGTTGATTGCTGAGTGTGCTCATGTTGTCTCCAGAATGTTGTGCTTTGGTGGCTGCTCTTGTGTTCGTAGGTGTCTGAACCAAAATGGGGTTATCAGAAGAATGACTATACACTAATTAGAACGATCGTGCTTTTTGTGGTGCTTATTTAATTGGACACGATATTATGAATTATGCTTCCGACATGCGACAATACGCGGTTAATTTTTAAGCTTTGTTAGCAAATTTACGAATTTAATTTGTCTCTGACCACGGAAAACTGCAAATCCGGGTCAAACCACTGAAATCATGAGCATACGACCAGAATATATCCTGACTTTATCCTGTCCCGATCAACGCGGCATTGTGCATAGCGTATCGGGATTTTTAGCCAACCATGGCTGTAATATTATCGATTCTGCCCAGTTTGGTGATGCGCAATCAGCGACTTTCTTTATGCGCGTGCATTTTGCGGTGGAAGATTCCAGCGTCGGCGACAGCGCCTTGCGTGAAGAATTCGCGGCATTGGGCGCGAATATGCAAATGAGCTGGCAATTGCATGATGCTCATCACAAGCCACGCGTGATGTTAATGGTATCCAAGATAGGCCATTGCCTGAATGATTTGCTGTTCCGCTACAAGAGCGGTTTGCTGCCTGTAGAAATCAAGGCCATCGTCTCGAATCACACCGACTTTTATCAACTGGCAGCCAGCTACAATATTCCTTTTCACCATCTGCCTTTGGCGGCCGGTGCACCGGCAGAAGCCAAGCAGGCGCAGGAACAAAAGATATTGGATATCGTTGCCAGCAATGATATTGAACTGGTGGTGCTGGCGCGCTACATGCAGATATTGTCGCCGAAATTGTGCGATGCCTTGAAAGGCAAGGCCATCAATATCCATCATTCCTTCCTGCCCAGCTTCAAGGGAGCAAAGCCTTACTATCAGGCGCATGAACGTGGTGTCAAACTGATAGGCGCTACCGCCCACTTTGTCACGGGGGATCTGGATGAGGGCCCTATCATCGAACAGGATGTGGAGCGCGTTGATCACTCAATGGAGCCAGAAACACTGACTGCCATAGGTCGCGATGTTGAATGCGTGGTGTTGGCACGTGCCGTCAAATGCTTTGTTGAACATCGCATTTTGTTGAATGGTCATAAAACGGTGGTGTTCAAGTAATGGCACTCAAATCCATCATTTATAAAGCTGACCTGAATATCTCGGACATGGACCGCGGCTATTATGCCGACCATAGCCTGACTATCGCCCGCCACCCATCTGAGACCGACGAGCGCATGATGATACGTGTGTTGGCATTTGCCATTCATGCGGCAGAGCGTCTGGAATTTGGCAAAGGTATATCGGATACGGAAGAACCTGATATCTGGCTAAAAGATTACACCGACGCCATACAGTTATGGGTAGAAGTTGGCCAGCCAGACGACCGGCGATTGTTGAAGGCATGTGGTCGTTCGGAGCAAGTGATTGTCTACAGCTTTGCCAGCGCCAGCGATATCTGGTGGAAGGCAATGAACAGCCGTCTCGACCGTGCCAAGAATTTGCGCGTCATGAATGTACCTTCTGTACAAAGCCAGGCACTGGAAAAACTTGCCCAACGCAATATGCAATTGCAATGCACGATACAAGATGGGCAAATCTGGATGTCAGCCGGAGATGCCCCCGTACAAATCGATCTGGAAGTACTTAAAGAGTTTGCCTGAATGCGCTTGTCTGAATGCATAGGCAGCCGCGACAATAACCTCAACTTGTTGCGCATAGTCGCTGCGCTGGCGGTGCTGGTAGGGCATAGCTTTGCCTTGCTGGCCCAGCCAGAGCCTTGGGGTGCATTGACTGGCATGACGCCTGGCTCGGTTGCGGTGGACGTATTTTTTATCGTCAGTGGCATGCTGGTGACAGGCAGTCTGGTTAACAAGCAAAGCGTGATTGACTATGTCTGCGCGCGGGTATTGCGTATATTTCCAGCGCTGATATGCATGTTGCTGTTGACGGTATTTGTACTTGGACCCTATTTCAGCAGCTTGTCACTGACAGCGTATTTGTCTGCTGCTGAGACATGGCAATATCTGCTCAAGTGCGCAACTCTCTTGTCCGGGGTGAGCTATGTCTTGCCCGGTGTATTTGCACAAAATCCCTATCCAAATGCAGTCAATGGTTCGCTCTGGACCATGCCATATGAAATCAAGATGTATCTGCTCTTGCTGGTGTTCTGGATTGGCCTGGTATTGCTGAAGAAAAAACGCCTGCAGATCTTGAAGTATCTGATACCCGCAATCACTTTGCTGGCTGCCATGCTGGTGTTTATACGCCATTTTTATTTGCATGATGATAGCCAGTTCACTCGTTTGCTATTCATGTTTTTCTCTGGTGCCAGCCTGTTTATGCTGAAAGAAAAACTGGTACTGACAGGACGTCTTTTCTATCCCTTGTTGTTGCTGGTGCTGACAACTGCATTCGTCAGCAAACCCCTATTCTTTAGCTTGTATAATCTGACGATTGCTTATCTGGTGGCCTGCGTCGCTTACCTGCCTGCAGGATGGTTGCGAGCTTATAACCGCGTGGGGGACTATTCGTATGGAGTATATATTTACGCCTTCCCGGTGCAGCAGGCAATTGCGGCTTTGTTCCCGGGCATTGCAGTGTGGAGCATGGCGACGGCTTCGGTTTTTGTGACCATGTTGCTGGCGCTATTTTCGTGGCACATGATAGAAAAACCGGCCCTGGCTTTAAAGTCAGCGACAGTATCACGCTTGCGCAATTATTTATCGCTCAAGAGGGAAGCATCAATCCCGTCAGTTCAATAGGGTGACTAACGTATATGCGCTGCTTGATCACTGGTTTCCGCCCAATCTAGCGGTGGTGGAAGTGTGTTGGCACTGAATTCCAGATGCAATACTCGGCGTTGAGTAGCGATTCTTGCCTTGTCGGATGCGTGCAGTAACAAGGGCTTCATCAACAAGATGTCACCGGCCCGCATCACACAGGTATTGTGGGCGCTGGTTTTGCTGATATTCTGGATTTGGGTCTCATCAAGCTTGCCTGAGTTGTGGCTGCCAGCGATGACTTTCAGGGCGGCATTCTCAGCACCGGCATCATCAAGGGCAATGCGGCACGTCAGCATTGCTTCCAGCACTTCTGCCGGTGGTTCTACGTAATGCACATTTTTCTTGCAAGTCCATTTGCTGTAACCGGCCAGCTCAGTTTTTTGGTTGACGCAGATCGTCATATCCTGATGCCAGGACACCAGCCAATTGTGATCAGCATTCTTGTTGAAAAAGATGCTGCGCACGGCTTGCGACTCCATCATATCTGCAGCCTGCAATAGCGCATACAGTTTGTTCCAGTTCAATGCCTGCCGTATGGACGGGTAGCCTTGCAGTACCTGGCGCACACCGTATTGATCAGCGATAGGCTGGCAAGCCTGCCGAAGTTGTGCCAACTCTTTTTCATCAAGAAAGCCAGGCAAGATGACAAAACCCTGGCTTGCCAGGGTTGTTGCGATACTTTGATACCCGGTAAGTATCGGTTTCATTTTCCCTGCAAGACTTTTTTCAACCACAGGCTGATGTCATCCAGTTCTTCTTTGCAGACTTGATGTGCCATTAAATATTCATGCCAGTCTAGCTGATAGCCCGATGCCACTAAAAGATCACGCGACTCCTTGGCGCGTTGAATATGAATAACGTCATCCATCTGGCCATGCGCCTGAAAGATAGGTGTTGCTATATTCGCTTCATGTCTTTCTCCTGCGAGCAAATCACGCAGTGGCAGATAACCTGACAGACAGAGTAAGCCCGCCAATTTCTCAGGGTAGCGCAAACCAGTTTGCAAGGTCATGGCACAGCCCTGTGAGAAGCCTGCGAGTATGATGTGATCGGATGGAATGCCGCGCGCATTTTCTCGCGCAATCAATTGCTCAATGCGTTTTTGCGATGCACGCAAACCACTTTCATCTTCGCGTGCAGCCAAGTCTTTGCCAAGTATGTCATACCATGCGCGCATGACATAACGATCATAAAAAGTGATAGGCATCGTTGGCGCAGTAGGGAAGACAAATCTTATACCAGGGCAGTTTTCCAAATCCAGCTCCCTGACGATAGACAAGAAATCATTGCCATCCGCACCCAGGCCATGCATCCAGATAATGGCAACACTTGGGTTTGGTGCGGTTTCTCTTTCTACAGTCGCTAAGATATCTTGTGTCATGATGATTTTCGTGAGGATGAAAAATAAGTAGTTAGTTTGACAGTCAGTAAAAGCAGGCCGCAGGGCAGCCAGACGGTCAGTAATTCGGATTGTATTACACGCCAGCCGCGCGCTGTCAGAAAGCGATTCACACCTATCGGCGATACCTGGATGAATTGCCAGGGGAAGAAATAACGTTCTTCAGTCAACGGCCAGAAAAATTCCACGCCCAGGCCGCCTGTAGTCAGCGCATCCAGCAGGCCATGTGAGATGGTGGCGAAGGCAATAAACAGCCAGCAAACCAGGGCAGAACTACGCAAGCGATGATGAAAGACACTGACCAGGCTTGCGACCAGTATTGCAAACACGATGGAATGGCTGAAACCACGGTGACCAAAAGCCGATTCGTAAGCAATGCCAAGTTTGAAGGCAATCACATCAAGATCCGGCAAGATCGCAGCCAGCATGCCAGTTAACACGAGGGGCCAGGGCAGGCGTTTTTGCCCCAATATCAGACCCAAAGTCAGTGGTACAACGGGATGCGTCAGTATGGTCGCCATCGCAATAGATGTGCCGTTCAGGCAGGCAGGATTTTGGCGCGTATGGCGTTTTTAGGGCGGAATGCCTTGCAGACGCGGTCATCCGTTTCCATATACGGGCCGCCTATCAAATCTATGCAATACGGCACTGCCGCAAAAATCCCGGCAACGATTTGCTTGCCCTCTGCATCCTTCAAGCCTTCCAGGGTTTCCTTGATGGATTTCGGCTGGCCTGGCAGGTTCAGTATCAGTGCAGCGTGGTTCGCTGTTTCGCGTATTACGGCAACCTGGCGTGACAGGATGGCTGTTGGTACAAACTGCAGGCTGATCTGGCGCATTTGTTCGCCAAAGCCCGGCACCTCCTTTGTCGCGACTGCCAGCGTGGCTTCCGGCGTGACATCACGCCTGGATGGGCCAGTGCCGCCAGTGGTGATGACGAGGTGACACTGATCTTCGTCCACCAGCGCAATCAAAGCCTGTTCTATGGCTGCACGTTCATCCGGGATCAGCCGTGTGGCCATTTCCCATGGGCTGGTGAGAGCCTTGCCAAACCATTCCTGTAAGGCAGGTAAACCCTGGTCCTGATAAATACCGGCAGAGGCGCGGTCTGAGATTGATATCAGACCTATCTTGAGTTTTTCGCCATCAGGGCTGGCCATTTGTTCAGACTCACTTGTCATCAAACTCATCTTCTTCATCCAGATCTGCATCATCCGCTTCATCAGCATTGGCAGCAGCTTTGGATTTTTGCAAGTCTTTCAAAATCTGGAAAATTTCACGATAAGCCTTAGGCGGCTTGTTTTCAGCCTGTTCTTTACGGGCATTGCGTATCATGGTGCGCAATTGCTGTACGTCGAGTTGAGGGTGTTCTGCCATCAACTCTGTCAGGGCATTGTCGTCTGCCAGCAATTTTTCGCGGCGGCGTTCCAGTGCATGCATGGCGGCAGTTTCAGACTTCGAAGCACCTTTCCAGCTGTCTATGGTTTTCTGGATCAGGGCAATTTCTGCTTCATCCAGGGTACGCATTTTCTTGCCTACATATTGCATCTGGCGGCGGCGGCCTTCGTGATCCTTGATTTGCTGACAAATCAGGATGGCTTCGCGCACATCTTCTGGCATGGGTACGCGTTTGACGCGTTCGCGCGCCTGCTCGACCAATTCTTGTCCCATTTTTTGCAGGGCGGTCATTTCGCGCTTCAACTGGGATTTTGATGGACGGTCGTATTCTGGTTCGAACTCACTGGACTGATAGCCACATGAGCCGCGATTTGGATTTGGCATAATTCTGCGCCTTTACTATTAACTTAATGAAACGGCTGCTATGATACCCTTTTTAGCTTGGAATTACCTAAAATCAAGCTGCGATTGACCCATAATTGACCCATATATGGTGTGAATCAAGGTAAATAATTAGGATATTTCCCTTTGGCCATTTAGTCATTTAGCACTGACATACATAGAACCCCATCCATGAGCAAACCAGTTTTTACCCATACCCAAGACCAGTTAAAGCAAATCGCGCAGGATATGTTGCGTTTCGCCCGTGAAAAAGGGGCATCGGATGCGGCAGTTGAAATCAGTGAGGGTGGTGGCCTGTCCATCAGCGTGCGCAAAGGCAAAATTGAGACCATAGAGCAAAACCGTGACAAAGGCATAGGCATTACCGTGTATATCGGCCAGCGCCGTGGCAATGCCAGCACCTCGGATTTTTCCGAGCAAGCCCTGCGTGACTCTGTTGATGCTGCCTACAATATCGCCCGTTTTACGGCAGAAGATGATTGTGCTGGATTGCCTGAAGCAGATTTGCTGGAAATGGCGCCGCGCGACCTCAAGTTGTGCTACCCATGGCTGGTCACTGCCGAAGAAGCCATAGAACTGGCAAAACGCACAGAAGCTGCGGCTTTTGCAGTCGACAAACGTATCACCAATAGCGAGGGTGCCAGCGTACATGCCCAGCAATCGCATTTTGTGGCAGCCAATTCGCGTGGCTTCATGGGAGGCTACCCGATTTCCCGTCATACTATCTCGGTTGCGCCTATCGCAGGCAAGGGCGCAAAAATGCAAAGGGATGACTGGTATTCATCACAGCGTAATGCCAAAAAACTGGCAGATCCTGAAGCCATAGGTCGTTATGCCGCCGAGCGCGCATTAGCCAGGTTGAATGCCCGCAAACTGGATACCCGCAAATGCCCAGTTTTGTTTGAAGCACCACTGGCTGCCGGTTTGCTGGGTGCTCTGGTGCAGGCCACCTCTGGTGGAGCCTTGTACCGCAAGTCCACGTTTTTGCTGGATTCTTTGGGCACGCAAATTTTTCCATCCCACATACAAGTGCTGGAAGACCCGCATGTCATCGGCGCTGTTGGTTCTTCACCATTTGATGATGAGGGTGTAAAAACCCAGAAACGCAATATCGTCACGAATGGCGTCTTGCAAGGCTATTTCCTCTCTACCTATTCTGCACGCAAGCTGGGCATGCAAACTACCGGCAACGCAGGTGGCTCACATAACCTGTCTCTGACTTCCAGCCTGACCAAACGAGCAGACAATTTTGTTGGCATGCTCAAAAAAATGGGTACGGGTTTGCTGGTGACTGAGTTGATGGGACAGGGTGTTAATTATGTAACTGGTGATTATTCACGTGGTGCGTCTGGTTACTGGGTAGAGAACGGCGTGATCCAGTATGCAGTAGAAGAAATTACCATCGCTGGCAATATGCGCGACATGTTCCAGCAAATCGTCGCTGTCGGCAATGATGCCTTAATACGTGGTACCAAGCAAACTGGTTCCATACTCATAGAGAATATGATTATCGCCGGTAGTTGATCGCCTGATAGCACAAGCAGGGAAAACGAAAACGCCGGACTTGATGCAGTCCGGCGTTTTTTATTATTCTTTCTTTTTTGCCTTGCTGGCTTGCAGTTTACCCAGCAACAAAACGATGCCGGCACCGGCTATGGGCATTAAATTGATGACGGCCGGGACATTGGATTTAAGCCAGCCATGGATGGCGACATCTTCAGCGAACATGCCGCCCGCTATCCAGCCCAGCATGGCTCCGCCAAAATAAATAACCAGGGGGAAGCGGTCTATCAGTTTCAGTACCAGCTGGCTACCCATGACGATAATCGGGATGCTCAGCAAGATACCAAAAATGACCAGCCAGTTATGACCGCCTGCGGCACCAGAAATGGCGATGACATTGTCCATGCTCATGACGGCATCGGCCACTATCACGGTTTTGATTGCAGTGAACAGAGTAGAACCACCATCGATTTCATGCGCTTCTTCGTCTTCCGGTATTAAGAGCTTGACGCCTATCCACAGCAGCAGCAAGGCACCGACTATTTTCAGATAAGGTATGGCCAACAAGTTCAGGGCAAACAGGATGAGGGCAATACGCAAGCCTATGGCGCCAACCATGCCCCAAAAAATACCGAGTTTGCGTTGATGATCAGGCAGGCGGCGGCATGCCATTCCTATCACGATGGCATTGTCGCCGCCGAGCAAAATGTCAATTGCCATGATTTGCAGGATGGCAAACCAAAATTGTGGATTACTGATGTCCATGAATTAATTTTTTCCAGAGTTATTGTCGTTTTTTTTGAATAGCCTACATTCTGGTGTATGGCGTAAAAAAATGCATAGGCAGAAATATGCCTGTTGTTATTCACCCTCAGTAGTACTACTTAAGTCACTAGCTTGACCATCCCGGATTCTATCTTGCCCGCGCAGCGCATGTGCATGGAATTGGTGATTGCGGTAGCAATAAAACTGGATAGATTGCAGGCGATGATGGTAATTGTTGCATTGCAATATGATCATTTATTGCTAGCCTATGCTTACGCCCATAGAATGATTTCGGTTTTTAGTAAATGGCGTTGCCATCATTAAATCAAAGTCGGTCCGGGAGCAATTCCGGTCATTATTCAAAATATCGGAGATAGTATGGAACGTCGTTCCTTTCTTAAAAAAGCCGCGGCAGGTGCGTCAGTTGGCGCTGCGGTTGCCGCGCCAGCCCTGGCTGCGGATGCTTTGCCAACCTTGAATTGGCGTTTGACATCCAGTTTCCCAAAAAGCCTGGACACCATCTTTGGTGCATCTGAGGTTTTTGCGGCCCGCGTCAAAGAACTGACTGACGGGAAATTGAATATACGGGTGTTTTCTGCCGGTGAGATTGTTCCTGGTACAGCGGTTTTGGACGCTGTGCAAAATGGCACGGTAGAAATGGGACATACTGCATCTTATTACTATTTTGGTAAAGACCCGACATTTGCATTTGATACAGCGGTACCGTTTGGCCTGACTTCGCGTCAACAAACTGCCTGGATGCTGCATGGTAACGGCATGAAGCTCATGCGTGAATTCTTTGCTGAATACAATGTGGTGAACTTCCTGGGTGGGAATACCGGCACCCAAATGGGTGGCTGGTTCCGCAAAGAAATCAAGACGGTTGCAGATTTGAATGGCTTGAAATTCCGGGTTGGTGGTTTTGCTGGTCGCGTGTTGTCCAAACTGGGCACAGTGCCGCAACAGATCGCTGGCGGTGACATTTATCCTGCGCTGGAAAAAGGTACGATAGATGCGGCTGAATGGGTAGGCCCTTATGATGATGAAAAACTGGGCTTCAACAAGATCGCCAAGTTTTATTACTACCCAGGCTGGTGGGAAGGCGGCGCGCAGTTGTCCTTCTATGTCAGCAAGAAAGAATGGGACAAGCTGCCCAAGCAGTACCAGGCGGCGATTGAGGTAGCAACGCATGAGGCGCATAACGACATGCAAGCCAAGTACGATGCACGCAACCCGGCTGCTCTGGGGCGTTTGCTGGCGCAAAAAATCAATCTGAAACCTTTCCCGCAACCAGTCATGGATGCATGCTTCAAGGCTGCCCAGGAAACCTTTACTGAAGAAGTCGCAAAGAATCCCAAGTTTGCCAAGGTGTATACGGACTGGGTCAACTTCCGCAACAACCAGGGCCAATGGTTTGGAGTTGCTGAACAAGCCTTTGCACGATTTAACTTTGGCAAGGCTTTGAAATAATTCTGATCTGAGTTTCGTCAGTAAAAAATCCCCGTAGAAATTTCTGCGGGGATTTTTTTGCAGACTGCATTTGATTGTAGCAATGAAAAAACCTCTGCTGTTTATGGTCAGAGGTTTTTTTGTATTGCCTGCTTATTACCTATCTACTGCTTATTTACCACTTACTTCTGTGGCTCCTGGAATTGGAACTTTGGCGGCTCCTCTTCTGGCGGTGTTTCAGGCGTGGCAGGTGTGCTGGCGGGCTTTTCAGTGCTGTCGCTAAATACCGGTGGTTTGACGTCAGCATCGGGCTCGTTGACGGTTTTTTCTATCACCAGATTATCGGACACGGGCTTGTTCGAGCCTTTATCAAGCAGGGCAGTGACCATGACAGGGAAGCACATGACCAACACTACCATGATCATCTGCAAGCCTACCCAAGGCAGGGCACCCCAGTAAATATCTGAACTCTTGACTTCCTTGGGAGCCACACCACGCAGATAGAACAGCGCAAAACCAAATGGCGGATGCATGAACGAGGTTTGCATATTCACGCACAACATCACGCCAAACCACACCAGCGCGGCAGAAGATGCAGCTTGTGGACTGCCCACGCTTTCCAGCAAAACTGGCGCAAGGATTTTTTCTGCCACAGGCGCCAGCATGGGAACCACGATGAAGGCAATTTCAAAGAAATCCAGGAAGAAGGCCAGGAAGAAAATGAACAAGTTGACGATCAACAAGAAACCTATCCAGCCGCCAGGTAAGGAAGTGAACAAATGCTCTACCCAGACACCACCATCAACACCTTGAAATACCACGGAGAAGCAGGTTGAGCCTATCAGGATAAAGACGACCATGGCAGTGATGCGCATGGTGGATTGATATCCCAGTGTGATCAGTGCCCGCAAATCACCAATCCGGTAAGCGCGCGTCACCAGCCAGACAATGGCGATATAGACGACAACCAGGGCGATTTGCAATGCCAGTTTTGCTGGCTTGCTGACCTCTGCAGTATCAGAGTAGAAGAACAGGCCGATGATCAAGGCAGCACCAAGGCCAACCAGGCCAGCGCGGAAGGCCAGTTTATCTCTCTTGTTGAATTCCTTGTCACGCAAGACAGCAAGAATGATTGCACCCAGCGCGCCCATGGCACCGGATTCGGTCGGTGTGGCTATACCCAGCATCATGGTGCCGAGCACCATGAAAATCAGTACAGCGGATGGAATAATCCCTTGCAGACATTTTTTCCACAAGGCCAGGCCCTGCAAGGTCCGTGCTTCTTTGGGGACGGCAGGCAGCCATTCCGGTTTGATGCGTGACAGGATGAAGGTGTACAACATGAACAGGGCAATCTGAACCAGTGATGGTCCCCATGCGCCCAGATACATGCTACCTACGTCAGCGCTGGAAGTCTGGGTTTTCAATTGATCAGCCAGCACCACCAGTACCAGTGAAGGTGGTACCAATTGGGTAATCGTTCCAGAAGCCGCCAGTACGCCGGTGGTGTAGCGCATGTTGTAACCATAACGCATCATGACTGGCAATGAAATCATTGCCATCGCAATTACCTGTGCAGCAACCGTGCCTGTGATGGCACCAAGTATGAAGCCGACGATAATGACTGAATAGCCAAGACCACCACGGATAGGGCCAAACAGCTGGCCCATGGAGTCGAGCATGTCTTCTGCCAGGCCACACTTCTCCAGGATCGCCCCCATGAAGGTAAAGAAGGGAATGGCCAATAAAAGATCATTGGCCAGTACGCTGCCGAAAATACGTTGTGGTACAGCCTGCAGGAAAGCGACGTTGAAAAACCCCAGTTCTATCGATAGCAGACCAAAGGAAAGACCAACAGCCAATAGTGAAAATGCGACGGGGAAACCGACCAGCATGAACAAAACCAGGCCGCCAAACATCAGTGGCGGCATATACTCTAGAGGGATCATTGCACAGGCCTTTCGTATTTCGATTCCAGATGTGTCTTGCCCAGCAAGGATGCAATACGTTTGATGAGTTCAGATACGCCTTGCAATGTCAGTAATGCAAAGCCAACAGGAACGATCAGTTTGATCGGGTAGCGCGGCAGGCCACCAGAGTTACTCGATTGCTCCAGGATTGCCCATGATGGCAGGAACAGGGATTTCCAGGCCAGCCAGGAAAACAGTATGCATGAGGGGAAAAGGAAGAAGACGATGCCGAAAATATCGATCCAGAGTTGAGCCCGTTCAGAAACATGGGCGTAAATCAAATCTACCCTGACGTGTTCATTTTTCTGGAAGGTGTACGAGGCACCCAGCATCACGGCGGCACCAAACAAATACCATTGCAACTCCAATGGCCAGTTGTCACTCCAGTCGAAACCATAACGTATTAACGCATTCGTAGCGCTGACGATACATGATAATAAAATTAACAAGTTTGCCAGACTGCCGATACGCTCATTCATTACGTCGATCCATTTAGACAGACGCAGAAATACTTGCATATACATATCTCCTGAGTTTTTATTTTATAGACTACTAAAGAAATTTATCCTGTCAGGGAAACATAAAGCCCTGCACAGGATCGCTTCTTGGTGTCTTATTTTGGTGTTTCTGGAATCACCATGAGCTTGGTGCAGGTATTCCGGAAACCGTCACGAGTATAAGACATTTTTTCACATACACGAGAGTCTGTCGGCGTTGAAAAAATGCTTTTTTGGAGTGAAAACGACATTCCCAGTATTTCTACTTAGATGAATATTTAACGCGGGAATTTGAAGCTTGATGGAGAGGTGCGATTTCCGTGTGGTAAATCGCACCCTGATCAGCAGTTTGATGCAGATATGCCAACTTGCCTGGTCAGGCTTGCTTTAACCAAGCTTACTTTAACCAAGCTTACTTTATGCAAGCTTAACTGAGCTGACTGCGCAACCTGGCTATGGCCAGTTTGACTTGTTGTGGTGCCGTACCGCCTATATGATTACGTGCGGCAACCGAGCCTTCCAGTGTCAATACGTGGAACACATCCTCGTTGATGAGGCTGGAGAATGCACGTAATTCTTCCAATGACATATCGCTGAGGTCGCAGGCTTTATCTACACAGGTACGTACTGCCAGCGCCACTGCTTCGTGGGCATCGCGGAAAGGCAGGCCTTTTTTGACCAGATAATCAGCCAGATCGGTTGCTGTGGCATAGCCTTGCAAGGCAGCAGCGCGCATGGCTTCTGGTTTAACGGTAATGCCGCCTGCCATGTCTGCAAAAATGCGCAGGGTATCAATGACGGTATCTACAGTATCAAACAAGGGTTCTTTGTCTTCCTGGTTGTCCTTGTTGTAAGCCAGGGGCTGGCCTTTCATCAAGGTCAGCAGGGCAATCAAATGACCGTTAACGCGGCCGGTTTTGCCACGTGCCAGTTCTGGTACGTCAGGGTTTTTCTTTTGCGGCATGATGGAAGAGCCTGTGCAAAAGCGGTCAGCGATATCGATGAAGCCTATGCGCGGGCTCATCCAGATCACCAGCTCTTCTGACATGCGTGAAATATGTGTCATTACCAAGGCAGCCGCAGCGCAAAATTCGATGGCGAAATCACGGTCAGAGACGGCATCCAGCGAGTTGTAGCAAACCTCGTCAAAGCCCAGGGTTTTGGCGACGCGTTCACGGTCGATAGGGAAGGTCGTGCCAGCCAGCGCTGCTGCACCAAGCGGCAGGCGGTTGACACGTCTGCGGCAATCGTGCATGCGCTCTGCATCACGGCCAAACATTTCTACATAGGCAAGAATGTGGTGACCAAAAGTGATGGGTTGCGCCACTTGCATATGGGTAAAGCCAGGCAAGATGGTGTCAGCATTCTTTTCTGCCAGATCCAGCAAGGCCAGACGGAAGTCTCGCAACAGGCCGAGGATATTATCGATGGCACTGCGCATGTACAGGCGTATGTCGGTGGCGACCTGGTCATTGCGTGAACGGCCAGTATGCAGGCGTTTGCCAGCATCGCCGACCAGCTCGGTCAGGCGTTTTTCTATGTTCAGATGCACATCTTCCAGATCCAGCAACCATTCAAACTTGCCGCTGTCGATTTCAGATTTGATCTGTGCCATGCCACGTTGTATGTCGGCATAATCCTGGGCCGTGATGATGCTTTGTGCCTGCAACATTTCAGCATGCGCCAGTGAGCCTTCAATATCAAAGGCGGCCATGCGATTGTCGAAAAAAACCGAGGCAGTATAGCGTTTGACCAGATCGGAAACAGGTTCAGAGAAACGGGCAGACCATGCCTCGCTTTTTTTATTGAATTGTGATGTCATAGTGAATTGTTGCCATATTGGCTGCATTTGCGAGAGAAGTTTCGGTGATTATCCCAGATTTTGCGTCTGATTACCCTTGGAAATGCCAGATGCCTGCTTAGCCGTGGATAATTAGTCATTTAATTTGCTTGCCCAGCGTCCGTGTAGCCGCTTATGAGGCGCAGGCCAGTTACGAATTAAAATGTTGTTACGCGTACAAATAATAAAGATAAACAAAAATGACTAGCGATAAGAAAAGCACCGTAAGCGAGCCGCTGATTCCTGATTGTTGCAATTTGGGTGTGTTTTCCCGTATCTTGATCAGTGTGAATCTGCTGGCATTGCTGGCCTTATGGTCGCGGGGAGACGAATGGCGTGTGGTATTGCAAAATTTTTTGGAAAGCGCGGCATTGCTGGAAACGATATGTCTGCTGTCTTTGCTGGTTTTATGCAATGTGCGCAGATTGGCGATGCATTACTACATGTCTGGCTGGTTTCAGCGATTGTTGTGTTGTACGTTGCCAACAACGATAGCTGCCTTGCTGATGCTGTATTTGCGTACGCAAGACTGGATATTGGCAGGTTTCCCTAAACTTAATCCCATCTTTGTCGTAGCCGCAACTGGTTTGCTGGCGCTGGCATTTCAACAGTATTTTGAATTGCGTACACGAGCTTTTTCGCCTGCGCTGGGTGAGGCCAAGCTGCAAGCCTTGCAAGCCAGGATACGTCCACATTTTTTATTCAATAGCCTCAATACTGCTTTGTCGCTGATACGTACCGACCCACGCCGTGCAGAAGTTGTGCTGGAAGATCTGGCTGATTTATTCAGGGTATTGATGCGCGACACGCGCAATGTCACCAGTTTGCAGGATGAGATACGCTTGTGTGAGCAATATCTGGCAATAGAAAAAATACGCCTGGGAGAGCGTATGCAGGTGACCTGGGATAAAGAAAAAATTTCACCCAAAGAATTGGGTGAAATACAAATTCCTTCCTTGTTGTTGCAACCCTTGCTCGAAAATGCGGTTCATTACGGCGTTGAGCCATCAGTGGAACGGGCGACCGTCACAGTAGAGATAAAGCGTCAACTGGATAAGGTCGAAATTCGTATTCGGAATCCTTATCACGCAGAAGCGAATGTGGTTTCCGGCAATCAGATGGCATTGGAAAACATACGGCAGCGACTAAGTTTGCTTTATGATATCGAAGCGCAAATTCAATACGGAGTAGTGGATGCGTACTTTGAGGTTAAATTGCAATTCCCGGCTAAAAGATGATGACACCAAGAATACTGATTGTTGATGATGAAGCTCCCGCAAGACAAAGGTTGATGGCCCTATTGTCGGATATTGAGGCTGAATGCCCGGTGACCGTCGTTGGAGAAGCTGAAAACGCCATGCGGGCGCTGGAACAAATCGGCAATTTGCAGCCAGATATCGTTTTGCTTGATGTGCAGATGCCGGGCATGAATGGCATAGAGCTGGCGCAGCACCTGGCGCAGCATCAAGCCAACTTGCGCTCTCCAGCAATTATTTTTGTGACTGCCTATGATGAATTTGCCGTCAAGGCTTTTGAAGTGCATGCGCTGGATTACCTGATGAAGCCAGTGCGGGCCAGTCGTCTGGTCGATGCCCTGGTGCGCGCCAGCGAAAAAATGAAGGGGGCGCGCCGTCTGCCCGAAACCATGGCAACAGATGCCAGTGGATCCAGACGCAAGCATTTTTCAGTGCTGGAAAGAGGGCGGATATTATTGGTGCCCGTGGCTGATGTGCTGTTTTTGAAGGCAGAGCAAAAATATGTGACCCTGCATACTGTGCAGCGCGAATATCTGCTGGAAGAGTCGCTGACTTCAATAGAGTTGGAACTGGGTGATTTACTGGTCAGGGTGCACAGGAATGCTCTGGTTGCCCGTGGTGCCATTAATGGTGTCGAGCGGGCAGTGCAATTGGTGGATGTGGAGAATAATCAGGAAAAGGTATCAGAATCCTGGCAAATCATCGTTAGCGGTTGTACTGAGCGTTTGCCGATTTCACGCAGGCAATGGCCCATTATCAAGGCTTTGGTGCGGGTTTGACTTGTCTTGCGCGCTGAGCAAGTCCAGCGCCAGACCGTTCAGCGCCAGACCGGCAAGCCAGTCAGGTCAGTGTTTTCATCATGTACCCAGGCTGGCAGACCTGTGCGATCAGTTGGGCCCAGTACTTCCAAAAGTTCAAGCTGCTCTTGTTTTTTGCCGCGCTGACGTTGTGCTGGCAAAGGCTTCCTGGCTTCTGGCAATAAAAATGCTGGTTCGCCAAAGCCGGGTAATTCCAGAGTAGCGTGATCTTTATTGTCTTTCATCAGTTGAGCTTGATCAATGTTGATGTTTGGCGATATTTTGTGACGCTTGAGCAAAACGCAAAATAAACCGACCCTGGCAATTGCTTGCCAGAAGTATCAATAGTGCTCGGTAAATTTGTGCGAATGCACCAGAACAAAAAAACTTGGTTGCGGGGGCAGGATTTGAACCTACGACCTTCGGGTTATGAGCCCGACGAGCTGCCAGACTGCTCCACCCCGCGTCTGAAGGAGGCGAATTGTACATGGCGCGGGCGCTATATACAATCTTTTATGGAAATATTTTTATACGCGCATCAAATCAGTAATCTGAAGCAGACTTAATTTGCCATTCTTCACAATACAAATGTGGAAAATAATGCTGCTGATGCAACCCGCAGAATAAATTGGATGCATAATGGACGCATAGGGAAGCGTAGTAGTGGTGCAGTGTATGCACCAGGCCAAAGATCATTTTCAGGAGCGAAAAAGCAGTTATGGAATTCGAAGTTATTGACACACAAATTTCACCCGGCGGCCGCATGGAAGTTTTGTCCAAGGCCGAGGTCGTGCAATTGCTCGACAATAGTCATGGTGGTCTGTATCAGGTGTTTCGCAGTTGCGCATTGGCAGTATTGAATTGCGGCAGTGGGCTTGATGACGGCAAGGAATTGCTGGAGCGCTACAAGAGTTTTGATATCAGCATTATCCAGCGTGAACGCGGCATCAAACTGGATGTCAAGGGAGCGCCAGCCAGCGCCTTTGTTGATGGCGTGATGATCAAAGGGATACAAGAGCATTTGTTTGCCGTGTTGCGGGACATCCTGTTCATCAAGGCAGCCATCGAAGACGACCGTAAATTTGATTTAACTACCACTGAGGGCATCAGTGACGCCGTTTTTCACGTCATGCGTAATGCCAATTTGCTTAAGCCACAAGTCAACCCCAATATGGTGGTGTGCTGGGGTGGGCATTCGATTTCCAGTAATGAATACGATTACACCAAGCATGTAGGTTATCAGCTGGGTTTGCGCGGCATGGATATTTGCACAGGTTGTGGCCCAGGTGCCATGAAAGGCCCGATGAAAGGTGCCACCATAGGCCATGCCAAGCAAAGAATTACTACTGGCCGTTACCTGGGGATTACAGAACCCGGCATTATTGCTGCCGAAGCACCAAACCCCATCGTCAATGACCTGGTGATTTTGCCGGATATAGAAAAGCGTCTCGAAGCTTTTGTACGCATGGGGCATGCTGTGATTGTGTTCCCTGGTGGTGCAGGTACGGCGGAAGAAATTTTGTACCTCTTGGGTATCTTGCTGCATCCCGATAATGCCGATCTGCCTTTCCCCTTGATTTTTACCGGGCCAGAAAGTGCAGCAGATTATTTCCGTCAGATAGACCAGTTTATTGCTGCAACCCTGGGGCCTAAAGCGCAGCAGAGTTACAAGATCATTGTCAATGATCCGGTCAGGGTGGCGCAAGAAGTGCAAGCAGGTATCAAAGAGGTGCGTGAATTCCGCAAAGCCAAGGGCGATGCGTATTATTTCAACTGGTTGTTGAAGATAGATGCAGAATTCCAAAAACCGTTTGAACCTACCCATGAAAACATGCGCAATCTGGCGCTGCACAAAAACCAGGAAACCCATTTGCTGGCGGCAAATCTGCGCCGTGCTTTTTCAGGGGTAGTGGCAGGCAATGTCAAAAACCAGGGCATACGTGCGATAGAAAAACATGGACATTTTGAAATTCGCGGCGATAGTGAAATAATGGCATCAATGGATACCTTGCTGGCATCTTTTGTTGCACAAAGTCGCATGAAATTACCCGGTAAGGCTTATACCCCTTGCTACCGTGTTATAAAGTAATTGCGTTGCAGTAAAACCGTAGGATAATGGTGCAACCCTGTTCCATCAATATGAGGAAAACAGACATGAGTTCCGTACAGCAAGAAGTCGACGAACGTACCAACCTGACTGCGTCCAACAAGTTTGAGCTTTTGCTGTTCCGGTTGGGGACAGATGGCAACAGCGACAGGTCAGAATTGTTTGGCATTAATGTCTTCAAGGTGCGAGAGATAGTCGCCATGCCCACGATTACCGGTATGGCAGGCGCAATGCCTCATATGCTGGGCGTAGTGAATTTGCGCGGGCAGATCATCCCTGTCATTGATTTACCTTCCGTAGTCGGGCTGAAACCCAAGACTGGCCTGAATATTATGCTGGTGACTGAATATGCACGTACTACCCAGGGTTTTGCGGTCGAATCAGTAGAAGAAATCGTGCGTCTCGACTGGAACCAGGTTTTGTCAGCTGAAAACAGTGCTGTTGGCGGCATGGTGACCAGTATTGCCCGTCTGGATGGCGATACTGAAGATACTCGCCTGGCCCAGGTGCTGGACGTTGAACAAATCCTGCGCCAGATCACACCGTCTGACACCAAGGATGTTGACCCTGAAACCATAGGTGCCAAACTGAAAATGCAAGCCGGGGCTTCCATTCTGGCTGCTGATGATTCAGCTGTAGCCCGCGGCCTGATCGAGCAAGCCCTGACTGCCATGGGTGCGCAATACATCATGACCAAGACCGGTAAAGAAGCCTGGGAGAAATTGCAATCCCTGGCAGCTGCGGCGCAGGCTGAAGGCAAGGGAGTGCGTGACAAGGTTGCGATGGTGCTGACAGACCTGGAAATGCCAGAGATGGATGGCTTTACCCTGACACGCAAGATCAAGCAGGATGACAGGTTTAAATTCTTGCCGGTGGTGATACATTCGTCTTTGTCAGGTGCGACCAACGAAGACCATATCAAGACCGTAGGTGCAGATGCCTATGTTGCCAAGTTCGTTGCTGAAGAATTGGCTGCGACGATACGTGCCGTACTGGCAAAATAAATCTTGCAGTAGAAGTTGGAAGTCGTAAAAAAGGGTGCAATTAGTGAAATAATTGCACCCTTTTTTTGCACCCTTTTTTGTATCTGGCCTTGTTACCTCTACCTTGCTTGCGCTGGCACACGTTCCCAACCGCCTGGGCAAGACTTAATTGCTGGGTAAAAGCCATCAGGCTGATGGCAATATAGCCAATCCTTGCCTGCCGTCGACTGAGGAGCCAAGTTGGGCAGGCTGATGATGTTGCTGTCATTGCTATAGTCTGGAGCATAGGTATTGTAAGTACCATAGCTATCCGTATAAACCACGTTGCCAGTGCTGACCACCGGCGTAACGTAGCTGACGGCAGGGGCTATCACCAGGCTGGGGTAATAACGCCATGAATAATCATAAGGGTAGTACGCAGACACATAGCTATGGCGGTTGCCATAATTAAAATACAGCGGCGGGATAGATACACCGATGCTCACCCTCGGGTGGAAATGATGGACGCCAGGGCGCGCCCCTGCAGATCCGGCAAGCATGACTAAACCCAGGGCGAGGGCAAATATTCTGAATGATTTCATGGTTATTTCGCAATAAAATATTTGTTTGATGACTATTTATCAGTTTAGGTCGAAATCAGGAAACTTATTGAGAAAATTTCACTCTTTATGATTCACTGCGCCAGGCTTGGTTTGCAAGCATGTGGGCAGAATAAATAAAACAATAGCGCGTTATCTTAAAGGGAATTATGAAATTCGTGATTAAAAAATGTGCAGCCTTGTGCGCTCTGGCCTTGCTGGTAAATTTGCCAGTGTATGCTGTCGAAGCCGTCATGGCTGATGCTCCTGACGCTGCCAAACCGGGCATACGCGAACAATACACCAAATATGAATACCAGATCCCCATGCGTGATGGTACCCGGCTTTTTACTGTGGTGTATGTTCCCAAAGACAGTAGCAAGTCTTATCCCTTTTTGATGATTCGATCCCCCTATGGCAGTGGTGTCTATGATGGTGGGCAGTCGCACTATGGCGTGGATTTTTACCCGCAATCATTGGGGCCATCAAAAGAGTTTGACCAAAGTGGCTATATCTTTGTCAAGCAAGACGTGCGTGGACGTTATATGTCTGAAGGCGTCTGGCAAGAGATGACGCCGCATATCAAGGCAAGCAGGTTGGCAGGCGAGGGTGTCGAAAGCCAGGACATGCATGACACCGTTGAATGGCTGTTGAAAAACGTCAAGGGCAATAATGGCAAGGTCGGCATCTGGGGTATTTCTTACCCGGGCTTTTATGCCTCAGCCAGCATCATCGATTCGCATCCGGCCATCAAGGCAGCATCGCCACAAGCACCTGTCACTGATTTGTTCATGGGTGACGATTCCTACCATGGTGGTGCCTTCATGCTGGCCGCCAATTTTGGGTTCTTTTCCAACTTTACTGTAGAAAAAAATCCCACCACCTTGCCCAAGCGCTGGGAAGAGTTTGATTTTGGTACCTCAGATGGTTATCAATACTTTCTCAAGCATATGAGCCTGAAAAATATTACTGCCCAGCTGTCAGCCAAGCAGCGCGAATTACTGATGCCAACGATAGAGCATAGTACTTATGATGATTTCTGGAAGAGCAGGAATATCGCACCTCACCTGAAAAACATCAAGGCAGCCGTGCTGACTGTTGGCGGCTGGTATGACGCTGAAGACCCTCAAGGGCCATTCACGACTTATCACAGCATCAAAAGCAATAACAAGGGTTATTACAATGGCCTGGTCATGGGCCCATGGTCACATGGGGGCTGGGCGAGTGCTGACGGTAAATCCATCGGCAATGTCAGCTTTGACACCAAGACAGGTGACTACTATCGCAAGAACATCGTTTTCCCTTTCTTTGAACAGCATTTGAAAGGTACGGCTGGCAAGGCCTTGCCAGAGGTAACCGTATTTGAAACTGGTACCAATGTCTGGCGTGAATACCCAAGCTGGCCGCCGCAGCAAGCGCAAAAACGCACCCTGTATTTTGGCAATGACGGCAGCTTGAGCTGGAAAGAACCGCAGACAGAATTCAATACCTTTGATGAATATGTCAGCGACCCTAAAAAGCCCGTGCCTTTTATTTCGTATGCTGCCACTGGTGCACCGCGTGAATATGTCGTCTCTGACCAGCGCTTTGCATCAAGCAGACCAGATGTACTGGTCTACCAGACAGAACCTTTGGAAGAAGATGTGACCATCGTCGGACCAGTCAATCCAAAATTGTTTGTGTCCACTTCAGGTACGGATGCTGATTGGGTCGTCAAACTCATCGATGTTTATCCATCGACTTATCCGGATAAACAGGTAGTGCGCGAACGTGCCAATGATGTGCCGCCACCGTCAGTAGCCATGGCTGGTTATCAGCAACTGGTCAGGGGTGAACCGCTGCGCGGCAAGTTCCGCAACAGCTTTGAAAAGCCTGAGCCATTTGTGCCGGGCAAGGTGGCAGCCATCAGCTATAACATGCCGGATATCCAGCACACCTTCCGCCGTGGTCATCGCATCATGGTGCAGGTGCAGAGTAGCTGGTTCCCGCTGGTGGATTTGAATCCGCAAAAATTCATGGATATCCCAAAAGCCAATCCTGAAGATTTCCAGAAAGCCACGCAAAGAGTGTATCGCTCACCCGGACAATATTCTGGTATAGCTGTGCAAGTACTGCCATCAAAAAATTGAAAACGGAGAAATAAAAATGAAAACAAAAAATATCTTCAAGCGCAGTGTGCTGGCCAGCATGGTTGGGTTGGCGTGCATGGGCAATGCGGTGATGGCCCAAACGGCGACATCAAACCAGCTCGTGCTGGAATCCATGACCATGGATAAAAAGGCCGACCCTTGCACGGATTTTTTTCAATATTCAAATGGCGAATGGCTGAAAGCCAATCCCATTCCTTCAGACCGTGCGCGTTACAGTGCCTATGACGAAGTGACCGAACGGAATTTGGCGGCATTGAAACTGATTGCCGAGACCGCTGCAAAGGGTGATGGCAAGAGCAAGGCAGCACAACTGGTGGGTGCGTTTTATGCCAGTGGCATGAATGAGGCGCAGATAGAAAAAGAAGGTGTCAAACCGCTGGAACCACAGTTTGCGCAAATCAATGGCATCAAGGATAGCCAACAATTGCTGGCCGTGATCGCCGGTTTGCATAAGCAAGGTGTTTCACCCTTGTTTGGTTTTGCAGTAGACCAGGACGCCAAGAATACCACGCGCTATATCCCGCAAATCATGCAGGGTGGCCTGGGTTTGCCAGACCGCGATTATTACCTGAAGACCGATGCCAAGACCAAGGATATCCGCGACAAATACGTGGCTTATGTGACTCAGCTTTTTACTTTGCTTGGAGATGCACCAGACCAGGCAAAGAAAAATGCTGCCGTTGTCCTGACGCTGGAAACCCGTCTGGCCAAGGCATCATTGACCAAGGTCGAATTGCGTGACCCACAAGCCAGTTACCACTTGTCTGACTTGAATGCCTTGCAAAAGGCAGATAAAAAAACTGCCTGGGCGACTTATTTTAATGAACTGGGTCTGGCGCAGCCAGGTCAATTCAATCTTGCTCATCCCAAGTTTGTTGCCGAAGCAGGGCGCATGGTCAATACCGTCAGCCTTGATCAATGGAAAACTTATTTGCGCTGGCAATTGGCGAATGCGCGTGCCAGGGATTTGAGTTCAGCCTTTGTCAATGCCAACTTTGATTTCTATGGCAAGACCCTGGCAGGTACCAAGGAATTGCAGCCACGCTGGAAGCGTGTTCTCGGTTCTATCGATGCCATGGCAGGCGAAGCCATGGGGGAATTGTATGTCGCCAAATTCTTTGGCCCTGAAGCCAAGGCTGGTGTACTGGAAATGGTCGACAACATCAAGCTGGCCATGCGTGAAAGTATCAGCAAGCTGGAATGGATGTCGGATACGACCAAGCAGCAAGCCTATAAAAAACTCGACACGATACTCGTCAAGATAGGTTACCCCGACGTCTGGCGTGATTACAGCAGTCTGCAGATAGACACTGGCCCGTATGCAGCGAACATGGCACGCGCCGCTGAATTTGAATTCAAGCGCAATCTCGCCAAACTGGGCAAGCCCATAGACAGAAACGAATGGGGCATGACGCCACAAACCGTGAACGCCTACTACAACCCCACCATGAATGAAATGGTGTTCCCGGCGGGTATCTTGCAACCACCTTTATATCATGTGAATGCAGACCCGGCGGCCAACTACGGCAATACGGGCGCAACAATTGGCCATGAACTAACGCATGCCTTTGATGATGAAGGACGTCAATTTGATGCCCAGGGTAATCTCAAAAGCTGGTGGACTAAAGACGACGAGAAAAAATTCCTGGTCCGCGTCAAAGCCATAGAAAAGCAATTTGACGAGTTCAATCCCATCGACAAATTGCATATCAATGGCAAATTGACTGCCGGTGAAAATATTGCCGATCTGGGTGGGATGAAGATAGCCCTGCAGGCTTTACACAAATCGCTGGAGCGCAAGCCTCAGGCCAAAGAAATTGATGGTTTGACGGTTGATCAGCGCTTCTTTGTCGCCAATGCGCAAAGCTTCCGTAGCCTTATCCGTGATGAGATGCTGCGCATGAAACTTGCAACTGATCCTCACTCACCAGACAAATACCGTGTCATCGCGCCGTTGGCAAATATGACAGAATTCTCTGATGCGTTCCAGTGCAAGGGAGATCGTTCACCCCTGCGCCCGACGACGACACGGGTAAATATCTGGTAACAGCGTATACTATGGCCTGAAATGCAGTAGAGACTGCAGGTTGGGGTGATACTGGATGTAAATCTGGCAACCCCAAGCCTGCCAAATATTTCTTGTCATCAGAGTGCATGCCAGGCATGCACTCCAGATATGTAGGGCTATATGGAAACCAAAGTTGTTGAATTTGAACGTCCACAAATGGATGTGGGTAGTAGCTGTACTGCCAATGCCTGGGCGCGTATCCCGGATGCGCCTTCAGCCATAGAAAAGCTGGAACTGAAAGCCAGGGTGCGCCAGCTTTTGAAAGAAAAGCAGGCTGTATTGGTGGCGCATTATTATGTCGATGCCGAACTGCAGGACCTGGCAGAAGAAACCGGTGGCTGCGTTTCTGATTCGCTGGAAATGGCAAGATTTGGCCGCGACCATCCCGCCAAGACCCTGGTCGTGGCCGGTGTCAAGTTCATGGGCGAAACAGCCAAAATACTCAGCCCCGAAAAAACCATTTTAATGCCTGACCTGGATGCGACTTGCTCGCTGGACCTGGGTTGCCCGGCAGATGAGTTTGCAGCGTTCTGCGATGCCCATCCCGACCGCACCGTCGTCGTGTATGCCAATACCAGCGCTGCCGTCAAAGCTCGTGCTGACTGGATGGTGACGTCCAGTATAGGTCTGGACATTGTTGCTCACTTGCATGCGCAAGGTAAAAAAATACTCTGGGCACCTGATAAGCATCTGGGTGGTTATATCCAGAAGCAGACAGGTGCAGACATGTTGCTGTGGCAGGGTTCCTGCCTGGTACATGATGAGTTCAAAGGGATAGAGCTGGATGTGCTCAAGGCTGAGCATCCAAATGCCAAAGTCCTGGTGCACCCAGAGTCACCGGCTGCAGTCGTTGCTCTGGCTGATGTGGTCGGTTCGACTTCACAAATGATCCATGCTGCAAAGACTCTGGATGCAGATGAATTTATCGTCGCCACAGACAATGGCATCCTGCACAAAATGCAAATGGCTGCGCCTACCAAGCGTTTCATCGTTGCCCCAACCGCTGGTAATAGTGCGACTTGCAAGAGCTGTGCACATTGCCCATGGATGGCGATGAATGGCTTGCGCAATCTGGTGCAGGTGCTGGAAAACGGCAATAATGAAATCCAGGTTGACCCTGCAGTTGGGCAAAAAGCCAAAGTTTGCATAGACCGCATGCTGGATTTTGCTGCCGCCAAAAAAGCCAATGTACGTCCTTCAGGTGATTTGGCGAAAGAAACCAAACTGTTCTCCGGCATAGGCCCGGCCTGAGAACCTGTTGACGATCTTACTGCGCAAGCGCAACAGGAATTAATGCGGGGGCTCATGCGCTGCTCTTCACCCCGCTGACGCACGCTCGCTACAGATCGTAAGCAGGTTCTGAATGCTGCGCAAGCTAAATAAAATTAAACTGAGGTGATCTGGACATGTCTGGTAATTTAAAGAATACGCATTTCCCATTTGATGCAGATTTACAAAAAGCATTTGAACGCAATATCAGCGATGCGCTGCTTGAAGATGTCGGCGCTGCCGACCTGACTGGCTTGCTGGTGCCTGCAGATGAAGTAGTGCAGGCACAAGTCATTGTGCGTGAAGATGCCGTTCTCTGTGGTGCCCCGTGGTTCGACACCGTCATGACAACGCTGGATACAAGCATAGAAATAGACTGGCAATATGCCGAAGGCGAGCAGATGAAGGCAAATACTGTCGTTTGCAAAATCAAGGCACCTGCCAGGGCCTTGCTGACAGCTGAGCGTTCTGCGCTGAATTTCCTGCAATTGTTATCTGCTGTCGCAACCGCGACCAGCAAATATGTCGCCATCATCGCTGGCACAAAAGCAGCCATACTCGACACCCGTAAAACCTTGCCCGGCCTGCGTCTGGCGCAAAAATATGCAGTGCGTGTAGGCGGCGGCAAGAACCAGCGCCTGGCCTTGTATGACGGTATTCTCATCAAGGAAAACCATATCGCCGCCGCAGGTGGCGTAGCTGAAGCCATGCAAGCTGCCCTGAGCTTGAATGCGGGCGTCAGCATTCAAATAGAAGTGGAAACACTAGAACAATTGCAGACTGCATTGAACGCTGGTGCCAAGTCCATTTTGCTGGATAATTTCAACACCAACATGATGCGCGAAGCAGTGGTCATCACTGCTGGCCGTGCCTTGCTGGAAGCATCTGGTGGTATTGATCATGCAAGCGTGAGAGCCATAGCCGAGACTGGCGTGGACAGGATATCCATAGGTAGCCTGACCAAGGATATCAAGGCGACGGATTATTCTTTGCGGATTATTTAATTACTTCATTTCACATGCTGTTTGAAAACCAAAACTTTGCATCCAGATTGAGGAAGCCTGTCAGTCTGGATGAGCATGTCTTTCGCTATTGTGAATTTTCAGATATACAATTTGAAGGGGGAGATATCACATCTACCTTCCTGGCTTGCAGCTTTACAGACTGTGGATGGTACTGGGGTCTGTTCAATACCAGCATTCTTGTTGATGTAAAGTTTTTAAATTGTACTTTTCATGGGACGGCATTTTCAGGTGCCAGATTCGTTAACTGTGAATTTGAGAATTGTGCATTTTTAAAAGACAATCTCAACTCCCCATGCACATTCAATCAGGTAAGCTGGTTTGCTTGCAAACAGAGAAATTGTACAGGACTTGAAAGTGAGTTTCGTACAAGAGATAAAGAGCGTAGTTATATTTCCTGATTTATCTTGAGCTACTTGCGGTCAGTTCGTTTTCGTTCATTGGTAAGTTGTAGATTGCAATTTTTATGGAATAATTTATTCCGTATATCGCAACATCAATACATGTTGCGATTCATCTTTTTTGCTCATGACCAGTTCTATCCAACTCGCGGCTTTTTCACCATAAAGCTTCAGTAGAAGATCTGTCAGGTCGCTTGTCTGTGCCGGGCTTAGCTTCGTTTCTCTGATGAGGGCAAGGTATGATGCACCGATTCCTATCAGGCTGTAGCCATAATTTTCTCTGAGATGCAGGCACAGGGTGTGATTTTCAAAGGGGTCCAGATCCGATGAGAAATAGCCGTTAGGAAATGCTGCCAGACTGTCTTCAGCTGTGTTGACAATGGCTCTGAAAGCATAAACGCTGTCATCCAGAATTGATATCCAGTTTTCTTGTGCTGAGATTAGTTCTAAAAGTGATCCATCATTTAAAAGCAGATTTTTCTCTTGAAAGATTTGTTCCAAGCTGCTTTCTTTGCATAGTTTTTCAAAATTTCCCAGACGAATAAAAAATTCTGATTTGGTACTGAGATAGCCGACATGCTCGCCGTTCTCAAAGCATATCGCATCAAGTGAGCTTAAATCGAAACCTTCTGTCTCGTCCAGGTTATGAGAGCCCTTGCTATGCATGGACGTGTACTGAGCTTGTCCCAGATCATCTAAAGTTAGCAGTATTCTGGATTCGGGGAACATGTTCCCCAGTGCTCTCCAGTCATCTAGTAATTCGGTCTGACTATCGTATTTTTCTGCTTCATATACATCACACAAATATTCAAAATCTTTGGATGATAAGGGTTTGAATTTCATTTTTTTGCTCGTCCCGGATTACTGATAATTAATTACAGTGGAAGACGTACGTGTGCCGCATCAACCATCAGTACGTAAAGCCGCAATCGGGTCCAGTGCTGCGGCCTGTCGTGCCGGGAATACACCAAAGCCCAGGCCAACCGCTACACACGAACTGACTGCAATAAACAGGCTGACAGGTGACCAGGCGACAGACCAGCCTGCCAATGCGGCAATGCTATATGCTGCAACTGCCCCCAACACCACACCAAGCAAAGCTCCGCTGAAAGCGATTACCAGGGCTTCTGCAAGAAACTGTTCTATGACGTCACGTCTGCGCGCACCCAGGGCGCGCTTCAGGCCAATTTCACGGCGGCGTTCCAGTACATTGGCCAGCATGATATTCATGATGCCTATGCCGCCTACCAGTAAGGATACGGCAGCAATCGAACTCATGACGATGGTGAAGATGCGCTGGGTTTGCTGGTTTTGCCTGTACAAGCCCATGGGGACGATGAGATTGGTGTCGTCTGTGCCTGCATGTCTTTGTTCTATCAGGTTTTGCAGGACTCGCGCCGCGATGTCTGGTGGGGTTTGACCATCCAGGCGCAAGCTCAAGCTATCAACTTCATTTTCCAGGGCAGTGAAATGGAAGCGGGCGCGCCCGGTTTGCCAGGGGACGAACAGGCGCTCATCGTCCAGTCCCAGTTTGACACCCTCGAATTCTGACTTGCTCAATGCACGGTCAGCCAGCACACCAACCACTTCCAGCCAGGCATGATTGAGTTTGATGCGTTCACCGATAGCTTGTTTGTCACCAAACAGCTGATGTGCCAGGCGCGGGCCTATCACACATACTGGTGCCAGACTGGCATCATCCTGCGGGCTTAACCAGCGCCCCTGGCCAATTTGCAGGCCACCGAGTTCTGCATACGAATCAGATACGGCAAAGGCGCGGGCAGGAACGACGCTATTGCCACTGACTAACTGGTCAACCTTGATTTCCTTTTTTAGTGCCACTGCTTTTGCACCAGGCACGACCGCCAGTGCGGCATCTGCATCGGCCGCAGACAAGCCCAGTGAGCGTGTGCGTATGTCCTTGAGGCGTTTGTCGTCGATGTTCTTGCTTTCGATGATGACATTGTCCAGGCCCAGTTCTGCCACCAGGCGCAAGGCTTCGCGGCGGCTGCCTTCACCTACAGCCAGCATGGCAACGATGGCTGCGACACCAAATATCATGCCCAATAAAGTCAGGCCGGTACGTAATTTGCGCCTTTGCAGTTCATTAATGGCTTCCAGTATCAGGGCGCGGTTCATGACTGTGTATCCTTGTTTTTTTCTTTGTCTTTATTTTTGTCTTTATCTTTTATTTCGGGCAGAAGGACAATCTGATTACCCTGACTGATGCCTGACTTGATTTCACTGCGCACTGGTCCACGCTGACCCAGTACCACAGTCTGGCGTTTAAGCTGATCACCTTCTTTGACATAGGTGGCAAAGCTGGCACCATCTTGCACCAGGGCGATGTTTGGTACGGTCATGGCTTTGGCTTGATTGATGAGACTTACCGTACCCAATAATGCCTGACCTGGTTTCAATGCCAGAGTTTGTGCCTGTTCTTTTTTGAAAGCGGCTTCAAACGTGATGAATTTGACTGGGGAGTCTCGAGACGTGACGCTGGCACTATTGCCAACCTTGGTGATGCTGAGTTCGATTTCCTGGCCACTGCCAGCCAGGCGCACTTTCACAGGCAAGCCGACTTTCAGGCCAAAGGTGCGGCCTTCTTCTATACTGAAATTGGCAACCAGTTGATCCAAGTCAGGGAGTGAACCAAATTCTTCGCGGGGGCGGAAGCTTGAGCCTACCTGTGGTTTGCTGCCATCCCAGTTTGCCTGTAGCAAAAACACGCCATCATGCGGCGCCAATAATTCCAGCGCATCCAGGTTTTTCTTGTGCTGGATGGCATTCAGGCTGACACTTTCTTTTTGTGAGCTTAGTACAGCTTGTTCTGCTGCACTACGCGCCTGTACCTGACCGGTTTTCCAGTTCAGGTAACCACGTTTGTTCTTGAGAAAACCGCTATCCTGTAATTCATCCAGAATTTTATTACGTGAAAAAATGGCAAGGTCGGCATTGGCATAGCGTTCACTCAGGCGCAAATCTGTCTGGACTTTTGCATTATCTGCCGCCAGGGTAGAGCGGCTGCTGGCATCGCTGGCCTGTATGGTTTCTTTCGCTAGTTCCTTGCGCAGTAATTCCAGTTCAGCTTGCGATAATTCCATGCGGGATTTTGGGGCGTCAAAACGGGCAATGACCTGATCTTTTTTTACCAGGCTACCTTCGGGCAGCATGTCAACCAGGGTGCGGCCATCCCAGCCCTGTCCTGGTACAGTCAACGGGGTTTTGTTGGCAGCGATAATTTCCCCATTGACGACGATGCTTTCTTGCCAGATTCTGGGCGCAAAAGTTTCTGTCGCCACTTGCACCTGATCGGTTTTGCCAGTGCAGGCAAGATTACTCACAGATAGTGTCACGCAGGTAAAGAGGAGTCGGATGTTCATTTTTTAACTACTCCGGCCGCTGGTGTGTCTGTTCCTGCTGCATTCAAAATGGCTTGCACGGCAGCACCAGGCTTGAGCCCTTTGGGCATCTGGTCAAATTCAAGTTCTATATCGCGCACGATGATGGGTTGTGAGCTTGATTTGCTATGAAATACATTGCCGAGACCGGTCACGCGTGCGGGCACTGTCAGGTTTGCCCCCGGGATGGTGATGCGCGCACTTTGCCCTATGGCGATTGTGCTTGATTGCGCTTCTGGTATTTTGGCCGAGACAAATAATTTGTCCGGGTCCGCCACACTGGCTATCGATAATCCCATCCAGATCTGGCTGCCAGTCGTGAATTTTTCACCCTCCATATTGGTTTTGTAAATCATCATGCCGGGTTTTGAGGCTGTTATGGTCAGGGCTTGCTGGCCTTTCATTAATACGTCTATCTTTCCCTGCAGCTTGGCTATCTCTGTTTCCAGTCCGACCTTTTCAGCCTTGCGGGCGCGTGCCTGCGTGGTGCGAAGCTTCAAGGAAAGTGCTGCCAGATCGCTATTGAGTGATTTTTCTATAACCAGTTTGTCGTAATCCACACGTCGTATTAATTCTTTTGGCATGGTGGCTTTACGTGCGGCTTTTTCGGCATTGCTTTGTGCTTCGGCCACTGAGAGGTCAACAGCTTTTTCTGCCTCTGATTGTTCCAGCTTCAGTTTTTCCAGCGCCCTCAGTTTTTCATTCAACTGACTTTTTTGGCTGGCGAGTTGGGTCGGTACTTCGGCTGCCTGGAACATGGCAAGTATGTCGCCAGCTTTTACTGCACTGCCTTCCGGCGCAATTTTGGCCAAGGTATACTGCCAGATATAGGGGATGGTGGGCGGCCCTATCGGCGTATTGTTGCGCGATTGTATTTCACCTTCTATGGTCAGTTCCCCGGTTTTGGCGATACGCTTTTCTGTCGCTTGCTGGCTGGCCTGTACTGGCTCTATCAGCGCGCTCATGCCAGGCACCAGCTTGAGATTTAATTGCTGTGGTAATTTGATACTGACTCGGAAATACCTGCCATAACCCCAACTATTGTGTTCTTCAGGGGCGTTGGAAATGCTGGCGATACTGGCGATTGTTTCAGATCCTGGCAAGGCATCAAATTTCAGTTTAACGGCCTGTCCCTCTTTCAGGTATATCCTGTCGGCTTCCAGTGTCCAGGCCTGCACTTCCATCTGGCCTGAGCCTATGACCTGACCCGCATTATTGCCAGGAAAGGCGCTGGATCCTTCTTCCAGTCTCTCGTTACGCCAGTTGCTATAACCATGGACAACGAAGCCATCCTGCGTGGCACGCACTTCAGATTGGGTCAGTTGTGCCTTGAGATAATTGATATTGATTTCCTGTTTTTTGATTTCCAGCTCAGCATCTGATTTTTTCCTGTTGATAGCAGCATAGGCGTCATCAAATGCCAGTTGTTTCACTTGCAGGTCGCGTTCCGATCTTTCTCTTTCTCCCTGGTATTTATCAAAGTCCAGCGCAGAAATCTGTGCCTTCGGCAAGGCAGCATCGACGAGTGCCTTGGCGAGTGCTGCCTTTGCTGTGACCAGGTTTTTTTCGGCTTCAAGTGCTGCGACTTCCAGTTTTGCCTGCTCGGAATCGGCTTTGGCCCTGGTTTGCTGCATGCCAATTTCCAGTTGCTCTATATTCGAACCATTAGGTGTTTCTATGCGAAGTACCAGATCGCCTTTTTTTACTTTGCTACCTTCAGCAATAAAATTCCGCAAAACCACGGGAGCAGAATTTGAGGGAGGGACAAAAATGGTTTGAGAATCTTTGGCGATGACTTCACCAGTTAACAAGACCGGGCGGTTCTTTGCAGATAGGGATGCTTTGGCGGTATCGGCAGGTGCTACTGATGAAGCTGGTGCCAGTGCAGGCATGCTCAAGCAAGCAGTGAGTATGCAGACGCTCAGCTTTGAGAAGCGTAAGTGTTTAGGTAAGTTGTGCTTCATGCTGCGATCCCCGCAACCTTGCCGTCCGCCAGATGGATAGTTCTTTGCGCCTTGGCAGCCACTGCAGGATCGTGAGTCACCAGCACCAGAGTTTGACCATTCGCATGCAATTCACCAAGCAAGCCCAGGACATCGGCGGCACTTTTCGAATCCAGGTTGCCAGTAGGTTCATCTGCCAGTAACAAGGCAGGTTGATTCAGCAGGGCACGGGCGATGGCTGCACGTTGCAACTGGCCGCCAGATAATTCACCCGGCCTGTGATCCATGCGCTGTGCCAGACCTATGCGTTCAAGTAACTGGCGGGCGCGTGTTTCTGCCTGCGCATCAGGGGCCTTGCTATAACGTTGCGGCAGCAGCACATTTTCCAGCACGGTCAAGCGTGGTAATAAATGAAAAGATTGAAAGACAAAGCCAATGCTGCGGTTGCGTATATCAGATGCCGCGTCATCATTCATGGCACTGATTTCTTCCTGATTCAACAGGTAGCGCCCATGATCAGGGCGGTCAAGTGCGCCAAGTACATTGAGTAATGTGGATTTGCCAGAACCTGAAGGGCCCATGATGGCGACAAACTCGCCGCTGGTGATGTGTAAATCTATGCCGTCAAGCGCCCTGATTTCATTGCCGCCCTGCTTATATGTCTTACGTATCTGACTGAGCTTTATCATGCCAATTTTTTCTGGTTTCAGGTAGGCTGCGCCGGAAAAAACTGCTGATATGATTACCCGGCAAGCAAGCTGGGAAGTATCACTGTGATAATTTAATTTGTCAAATGGCTATGCAGTAAATAGATGAAAAACTCAGTGCTTTTATTGGTTGCGCTGGGGGCTTAGGTGATTCGATCATGCTGGCAGCGCGAACGCTGTCAGCATGAAGGATTATTTTTTACGCTTGGGGGACAAGACTGTAGGCAGTGCTTTGGGGAGCGTGTCTGGATAATCGCGGCTAAAATGCAGGCCACGACTTTCACGGCGTGATAATGCGCTGTTCACGATCAGTGAAGCTACTTCTACCAGGTTGCGTAACTCCAGCAAATTATTCGAGATGCGGAAGTTTGCATAGTATTCATCTATCTCTTCTTTCAGCAAACGTATGCGGTGCTTGGCGCGCTCCAGGCGTTTGGTGGTGCGCACTATGCCTACATAATTCCACATGAAGCGGCGCAGCTCATCCCAGTTATTGGCGATGACGACTTCTTCATCTGCATCTGAAACACGGCTTTCATCCCAGTCTGGCAAGGCAATGACGCTGGCACGTTCCTGGGCTTCTATATGCTTGGCTGTGGCGCGGCCTACGACCAGGCATTCAAGCAGTGAATTACTGGCCAGGCGATTGGCACCATGCAAGCCGGTATAAGCGGTTTCACCTACGGCATACAGGCCGGGTAAGTCGGTGCGGCCATCCGTATCAGTGACGATGCCGCCACAAGTGAAGTGCACTGCAGGCACCACGGGTATGGCTTGCTTGGTGATGTCTATGCCCAGCTCAAGGCAGCGTGCATAAATGGTGGGGAAATGTTCTTTCAAGAATTCTGGTGGTTGATGGCTGATATCAAGTTCAACAAAATCCAGGCCACGTTTTTTCATTTCAAAGTCAATCGCACGGGCAACCACATCGCGTGGTGCCAGTTCCATGCGGTCATCATGACTGGTCATGAAGCGCTTGCCAGCAGATGCACCAGCTTCGGCTGGCAACTTCAGGATGCCGCCTTCTCCACGTACCGCTTCAGTAATCAAAAATGATTTGGCGAATGGGTGATACAAACAGGTGGGGTGGAATTGTATGAATTCCATATTGCCGATGCGGCAGCCTGCACGCCATGCCATGGCGATGCCATCGCCGGTAGCAGTGTCAGGGTTGGTGGTGTACAGATAGACTTTACCCGCACCGCCGGTTGCCATCACCGTATGCTGGGCCGCAAAGGTATCGACCTTGCCGGTTTTTACGTCTTGCACATACAAACCCAGGCAACGTGGGGTAGGGGATGTGTCACCGATTTTGGCTGAGGTAATTACATCGATTGCATAGTGATGTTCAAACAGCGTGATGTTGGGATGATTGCGTACTTTTTGCTCCAGCGTGACTTGCACAGCATGACCGGTAGCATCTGCCGCATGAATGATACGACGCTGGCTGTGGCCGCCTTCGCGGGTCAGGTGAAAGCCCAGTTCTGCTTCTTCATCACGGGTGAAGGGTACGCCTTGCTCTATCAGCCAGTCTATGGCTTCACGACCGTGTTCTATGATGTAGCGGGTAGCTCCTTCATCGCACAAGCCACCGCCTGCAATCAGGGTGTCTGAAATGTGTTGTTCATGGCTGTCGTGAGAATCGAGTACAGCGGCGATGCCGCCTTGTGCCCAGTTACTTGCGCCGTCGAGTAATTCGCGCTTGGAAACGATGGCGACTTTGCGAGTTTGCGCCAGATGCAGGGCGACAGATAAGCCGGCCAGTCCACTACCTACGATTGCTACGTCAAAATTCTTCATTGTCTTCCGTGTCTGTGTTTATTTGTTTTAAGTTTATTCCGATTTCTGGGGGTTTGCTTGGGGGCTTGCTATGGGTCTGCTATATACGAGCGCTTTTTGTGCTTCATGATTCATGACTGGCTCTCAGCGTCGCCTATAACTTAAAGCCATACCATATATCAAATCAGGAATGGCCGTGCTGTGTGAGTCATCATATGAAACATGCCCGTGCCAGAGTTGCCGCCGGGTTTCATGCTGCCTTGGTTTTTAATGGGGGCTTGTCACATTCTAATTCAGGATGCAGAAGAGGGTGGCTTTTCCATATAGCAAAAACACTCAGCTACCTGATTTTTTGCACAGTAGCTTTAGCCTCAGCAGGCGTAAAAAACGAATAAGCAAATCACAAATCAGCAAACTTGGCCATAAAGCTTGCAAACCGCTTGACATAAGGCTTTGCGGCTTGCTCTAATACCGGATGCAGATTTCCTGCTTGCCGTGATAGATGCACGACCAATAAAATAATCGAATACATCATCGCGAAATTCAAATTTTTGTGAGGGGGCTATAAGTGAATAAGACTGAGTTGATCGATCATATTGCGAAAACAGCGGATATTTCCAAAGCGGCTTCGTCGCGTGCGCTGGATGCTGTGATCGGCGCCGTAAAAACCACATTGAAGAAAAATGGCACGGTAACACTGGTTGGTTTTGGTACCTTCTCTGTTGCCAAACGTGCTGCCAGGGCAGGTCGTAATCCTAAGACTGGTGAGCCTATCAAGATCAAATCTGCCAAGGTCCCTAAATTTAAACCTGGCAAAGCATTGAAAGATGCGGTAAACTAATGCACTTTCGTGGCTCGGGACATGGGCCGCGAAGTTTGTTTGTATGCGTGGGGCGCTTAGCTCAGTTGGTAGAGCGGAGCCCTTACAAGGCTTAGGTCGGGAGTTCGAGCCTCTCAGCGCCCACCAGTAGCAAGCAAACTGTAGTACCAGGAAGTACAAAAGAAACAAAAGGAGTGGTAGTTCAGTTGGTTAGAATACCGGCCTGTCACGCCGGGGGTCGCGGGTTCGAGCCCCGTCCGCTCCGCCAGAAAATCGAAAAGGCGAACGAAAGTTCGCCTTTTTTTGTATTCGTCAAATTGTTATTGTGATACTTAGCCACGTGATTGGTTGAACATGTTTGAATTTATTCGTACCCATCAGCGCTTAATGCAAATTTTGTTAGCTGTTCTTATCTTGCCGTCATTTGTTTTGTTCGGTAATACTGACGCTTTGCGTTCCATCGGCAAAGAAGCAGGTATCGCAACTGTTGCGGGAGCCCCCATTACTCAAGGTGAGTTTGATCAAGCCTTGCGTGATCAGCTGGATCGTATGCGCCAGATGTATGGCCCGCAGTTTGATGCAAAAATGCTCAATACTGCTGAGGCAAGACAGGGCATCCTGGACGAGCTGATTGCCCGCAAGGCAATGGCTGGTGAGATTGCCGTCAAAAAATTGGCAATTGCAGATGCAACATTGCAAGACAGTATTACCAAGACGCCAGGCCTGGTGAAGGCTGACGGTCATTTCGACAATGCCGAATATACCCGCCTGCTGGCACAGCAAGGCATGACGCCACCGATGTTTGAACAGCGTCTGCGCCAGGATATGGTGCTGCAACAATTACTGGGCCCAGTCCAGGCAAGTGCCTTTGTTCCAAAAACTGTGGCTGAGCGTCTTTCTGCCATCAATGAGCAAGAACGTGAAGTACAGATGCTGATGTACAAACCTGGTGATTTTGCCTCACGTGTCAAAGTTACGGATGAAATGCTGAAAGCCTATTACGAAAAAAATACGGCGCAGTTTGAAATTCCTGAGCAAATTAATGCTGAGTACGTAGTCTTGAATAATGAAGTACTGGCTGAGCAAACGACTGTGTCTGATGCCGACGTCCAGACCTATTACAAGGCTAATGAAAAAGCTTACACGACAGAAGAGCAGCGTCGTGCCAGCCATATCCTGATTGCAGCAGGCAAAGACAGCAGTGATGCTGACAAGGCCAAGGCAAAAGCCAAGGCTGCAGACATCCTCGCGCAACTGCGCAAGAAACCAGAAGATTTCGCCAGGCTGGCGAAAGAAAATTCTGATGACCCAGGTTCCAAGGAAAAGGGTGGCGATCTGGATTTCTTTGTTAAAGGTGCGATGGTTCCACAGTTTGATGAAAGTGTATTCAAGCTTAAACAAGGCGACATCAGTGAACTGGTGCAGTCTGAATATGGCTTTCACATCATCACTGTGACAGGGATCAAGCCTGCTGGCGTCAAAACACTGGATGAAGTCAAAGCGCAAATTGCTGCTGATATCAAAAAGCAAAAAGCGGGTAAAGCTTATACCGAAGCCGCTGAATCTTTGACCAATGTCTTGTACGAGCAAGGTGATAGTCTCAAGCCTGCAGCAGAAAAGCTGAAGTTGAAAATACAAACAGTGAATGGTTTGTCGCGTAATAGCAAACCAGGTTTGCCAGCAACGGTAGAAACCAATAATCCTAAATTCCTGAAGGCGATTTTCTCTGATGATGTGGTCAAGAAAAAACACAATACAGAAGCAATTGAAATTGCCCCGAATACTTTGATTGCTGGCCGTATCGTTGAATACAAGCCTGCGTCCAAGCGTCCATTTGAAGAGGTGAAGGCATCAATTCAGGCGCAGGTAACTGCTACTGAAGCTGCAGCCCTGGCAGAAAAAGAAGGTATAGCCAAACTGACTGCATTGAAAGCAGCTGATTCAACGACTGGATTTACTGAGCCTAAAATGATTTCCCGTTTGAAGAATCAGGATATCCCTAGTGCCGCTCTGGTTGATGTAATGCGTGCTGATACCCAGAAGTTGCCTGCCTTTGTGGGCACGCATCTGGGCAATGCTGGCTATGTTATTTTCCGCATAGGCAAAGTCACTGCCGGTACACCTGACGCAGCGCGTCGTGCTTCAGAAGCGCAGCAATTGACGAGTATGCAGTCTGCTCAAAATCTGTATTCTTATATTGAGTTGCTGAAGCATAAAGCCAAAGTGACTGTCAATAAAGCAGCAGTGACAGCACCGGTAACTGCCGCACCATAATTTAGCTATATCTTGCTGTTAAAAAAGACATCCTCCGGATGTCTTTTTTTTTTGTTTTTGAAAAATTGATTATTTAGATTTTTGTGCATGTTGTCTTTCGCCAATAATTGAATTGAATCTGGCTGCATTTGATTTGCATCAATGTAGCTGGGCAAGGTGATTGTTATTCTGGCGGTGTACTTTTACAACAGAGTGAGATCATGACAATAACTAAAGAAAACACATACAACTATCGGGTTGTACGGCAATTTTCTGTCATGGCAGTGGTTTGGGGAATCGTTGGCATGCTCGTGGGCGTGGTGATTGCAACTCAGCTTGCCTGGCCGGAATTCCTGGGGGGCATACCGTGGCTGAGTTATGGCCGTTTGCGCCCCTTGCATACCAATGCTGTGATCTTTGCCTTTGGTGGCTGTGCCTTGTTTGGCACTTCCTATTATGTCGTCCAGCGCACGTCCAATGTCAGGTTGTTTGCAGAAGGTCTTGCTGAATTCACATTCTGGGGCTGGCAACTGGTGATCGTCGCTGCCGCCATCAGCTTGCCCATGGGCTTTACCCAGGGTAAAGAATATGCAGAGCTGGAATGGCCTATCGACCTGTTGATCGCAGTGGTTTGGGTATCCTATGCGGTGGTGTTTTTTGGCACGCTGGTGAAGCGCAAGGTGGAGCACATTTATGTGGCCAACTGGTTTTATGGTGCCTTCATTATCGCTGTAGCAGTTTTGCATATCGTTAATAGCGCCGCCATCCCGGTGTCGTTCATGAAATCCTATTCTGCCTATTCTGGCGTGCAGGATGCGATGGTGCAGTGGTGGTATGGCCATAATGCCGTCGGTTTCTTTCTGACGGCTGGCTTTTTGGGCATGATGTATTACTTCATCCCCAAGCAAATCGAGCGTCCGGTTTACTCTTATCGCTTGTCCATCGTCCACTTCTGGGCATTGATCTTCACCTACATGTGGGCAGGTCCGCATCATTTGCATTACACCGCCTTGCCTGACTGGGCACAATCCATAGGCATGGTGTTCTCGCTGATTTTGCTGGCTCCTTCCTGGGGGGGGATGGTCAACGGCATCATGACCTTGTCCGGTGCCTGGAGCAAGCTGCGTTCTGATCCTATTCTGCGTTTCCTCATTGTCTCGCTGTCTTTCTATGGCATGTCGACCTTTGAAGGCCCGATGATGGCGATCAAAACCGTGAATGCCTTGTCGCACTACACAGACTGGACTGTTGGTCACGTTCACTCCGGTGCCTTGGGCTGGGTTGGCTTCATCACCATAGGTAGCTTGTATTACCTGATCCCGCGCCTGTTTGGCCAGACACAAATGTATAGCAAGAGTCTCATCGAAGTGCATTTCTGGGTGGCGACGATAGGCGTGGTCTTGTACATCGCATCCATGTGGATAGCTGGCGTCATGCAAGGTCTGATGTGGCGTGCGGTGAATGAGGATGGCACGCTGACGTATTCCTTTGTCGAGAGCGTCAAGGCGACCTATCCCTACTACGTGATACGCATGCTGGGTGGTCTCCTGTATTTGAGCGGCATGCTGGTGATGGCGTACAACGTCACAAAAACCATCATGGCTGCCAAGCCTGTCAATAATGCGATCCCGGCTTTGCCTGCAACTGCAGCACATGCTTGAATCAAAGGAGAAATTGAATGCGTAATTTTACTCATGACTTGATTGAGCGGAATGTGGGCCTGTTGCTGGTACTGGTGATCCTGACCATCAGTGTCGGGGGCCTGGTTGAGATCGTTCCTTTGTTCTTTCAAAAATCGACGACCCAGCCAGTGCAGGGCATGCTGCCTTATTCGGCATTGCAACTGGCTGGCCGCGATATTTATCTGAGGGAGGGTTGCTATGGCTGCCACTCACAAATGATACGGCCCTTCCGCGCCGAGACTGAGCGCTATGGTCATTATTCCGTTGCGGGTGAGTCTGTATATGACCATCCCTTCCAATGGGGCAGCAAGCGTACCGGCCCTGATCTGGCGCGTGTCGGTGGACGTTATAGCGATAGCTGGCATAAAGACCATCTGAATGACCCGCGTTCGGTCGTGGTGGAATCGAATATGCCTGCTTATCCATGGCTGGCCAAAACCCAGCTCGTCCCTGAGGAAATCACTCCCAAGCTGAAAGCCATGAAAACCCTGGGCGTGCCTTATACCGACGAGCAGATCAAGGCGGGCGCTTCTGAGCTGGCTAACAAGACTGAACTGGATGCGGTGATCGCCTACTTGCAAGTGTTGGGTACAGCGATCAAGAACAAGAACTGATAGAGGAAATAGCCGGGTCTTGAGTGACCCAGCCCTCAGGGGAGAAATGAAATGAATTTCACAATAATAAGCAGCATCGTGACGGTCATCAGCCTCATCGTATTCCTTGGCATTATTTACTGGGCATTCAGTGCCGGTAATAAAGAAAAATTCGAAAAGATGGCGCGCTTGCCAATTGATAATGAGGATGGAAAATAGCCATGGCAGATTTTTTTAACGAATGGTGGAGTATCGGCATCGCCATCGCCACGGCCTTGTCCATGCTGGCTTGCGTTTTACTGTTGTGGTCGCAATCCAAGGTCAAGATCAAAGTCGGCAGCGACGGCAAACCCTTGCCTGCAGAAACCACAGGCCATGTCTGGGATGGCGACTTGATGGAGCAAAACAATCCCCTGCCTAAATGGTGGATGTGGTTGTTTTATCTGACTGTGGTGTACAGCGTCGGTTACTTGATTGTGTACCCCGGTTTTGGCAAATGGCAGGGCACGTTTGGCTGGAGTCAAAAAGGTGAATATGAAAAAGAAATGAAAGATGGCGAGGCGCAATACGGCCCTATCTTTAACAAATTTCTGGTCATGGATATCAAGGCTGTTGCCAAAGATGCGCAAGCTCATGAAATTGGGCAGCGGCTGTTCCTGAACACTTGCGCACAATGCCATGGCTCTGACGCGCAAGGCGGCAAGGGTTACCCTAATCTGACCGACAATGACTGGCTGTATGGCGGTGATCCCCAGACTATCCTGACGACCATACGTGAAGGTCGCCATGGCCAGATGCCGCCTATGGGTGCTGCTTTGGGTACCGATGATGATGTCCGTAACGTTGCCAATTATGTCCTGAGTCTGTCGGATTCTGCACATGATCCGATTAAGGCCGCAATAGGTAAATCCAAGTTTGCTGCCTGTGCAGCCTGCCATGGCGGTGATGGCAAGGGTAATCAGGCGCTGGGTGCACCGAATCTGACAGATAAGGTGTGGCTGTATGGAGGTGGCATTGAAAACGTGATGGAAACCATCAACAAGGGTCGAAACAATCAAATGCCAGCCCACAAAACCATTTTGACTGATGGCAAGCTGCATTTGCTGGCGGCTTACGTCTGGGGTTTGTCCAACAATTCTGCTGCAGGTCAGATTACTGATGCGGATGTCAGTGCGGTGAAGAAAATTGCCGCTAGCGCATCAGAAACAGCAGCCAGCAAGTAGTCTTTGAAAACCATGATTGCGCCAATTATATGCTGGGAGGGGAAATGATCATACAGCATGCTCCGCCTGCATTGATTGGCTTCGCCACCTTGTCTTATTAAGAAAAACAGAATCACGATGAAGCACATACCCATCATCCAGGTGCCGATAGAAGAAGCCGAAATGGCGCTTTTTGAAGAGCGCAGGAAGATCTATCCACGTACACAAACAGGCTGGTTTTCTTCCTGGCGCTGGGTGCTGGTATTTTTTACCCAGGCTTTGTTTTATGGCACCGCCTGGCTGAACTGGAACGACAGACAGGCTGTATTGTTTGATCTGGTAGCACGTAAATTTTATATTTTTGGTCTGGTTTTATGGCCCCAGGATTTTATTTATCTGGCGGTCTTGCTGGTCATTTCAGCCTTGAGTCTGTTTTTGTTTACCGCCATTGCTGGCAGAGTTTTTTGTGGTTATGCCTGTCCGCAAACCGTGTACACGGAAATCTTTTTATGGATAGAAGCAAAGATAGAAGGCGAGCGTAATGCGAGAGTCAAGCTTGATGCTTCGCCGATGTCGGTACACAAATTTTCTCTCAAATTCATCAAGCATTTCATCTGGATAGTATTGGCGTTGTGGACTGGTTTTACTTTCGTCGGTTATTTCACGCCTATACGGGAGCTGGCGATAGAAATGGGTAGTTTTACGCTAGGCCCATGGGAAACATTCTGGTTCCTGTTCTACGGTTTTGCTACCTACGGCAATGCGGGCTGGATGCGTGAACAAGTCTGTAAATACATGTGCCCTTATGCGCGCTTCCAGAGTGCCATGTTTGACAAGGACACGCTGATCGTTACTTACGATACAGCGCGCGGTGATCCACGTGGTTCCAGAAACAAGAAAGTCGATTACAAGTCTCAGGGCTTGGGCGACTGTGTTGATTGCGGGATTTGCGTACAGGTGTGTCCAACCGGTATCGACATCCGTGATGGCTTGCAATATGAATGTATCGCCTGCGGTGCCTGCATTGATGGTTGTGATCAGGTGATGGACAAGATGGGCTATGAGCGTGGCCTGATACGTTACACCACCGAACATGCACTGACAACAAAGCTGGATGACAAAGCCATGTGGAAGCGCGTGTTCCGCATGCGCACCCTGATCTATGGTGGTTTGCTGGGTTTGATTATTTTACTGGCAGCAGTTTCTCTGGCCTTGCATACGCCATTAAAGGTTGATGTCATCAAAGACCGTGGCATGCCTAAAGTCACTGAGACTGGCGCAATAGAGAATGTCTACCGCCTGCAAGTGATGAACACCCAGGAGTCAGCCCGGCATTACAGTGTGGAAGTGCAGGGTGCAAGTGGTGCAGTTATCGTGAATTCAGCTAATCTTGAAGTTGGATCTGCAACAGCAAAAGCCTTCCCGATCAGGGTCAGGGTGCCAGCAAATGTGTTGGCCAAAGGTTCCAACCGCATACGCTTTATTGTCAAGGATCTGGACTCACCAGAAGTGACGGTGACTGAAAAAGCCGTGTTCATCGTTCCACGATAGGAGAAGAAAATGGAAGCCAGTTTGATGCCCCCAAAATCCAGGCGTGATACCTGGTACAAAGAACCATGGTTGCTGCTGGTCGCAGGCGGTCCGGCCTTTGTGGTATGCGCCAGCCTTTACACCGGCTACATTGCCATGCGTGGTGCTGACAAGGTCGTCGCCGAAGATTATTACAAGCAGGGTTTGATGATCAACAAAGATATACAGCGCGATGCCAGGGCCAGGGAATTGCAACTGAATGCCTACATCAATGCTGATTTTGCCAATGGCAAGATCAGACTGCAATTGAGTGGCAAGGGCAATTTACCAGAAAGCATACAACTCAGCATGGCCAATGCGGCGGTCGGGACTAATTCTGTCAGTGAAGTCATCCGCAGGCTGCCTATGAAACAGATGTCACCGGGACAATATGAAGGTGATTTGAAATTGATGCCCAAGGCAGGTGAAGCAGCAGTAAAACTGTTCCATATCAAACTTGAGACCACGGACTGGCGTTTGACAGGCGACTGGTTTGATCCAGGACAAAAACCGCTGCAACTGAATGCAGCAAAATGAAGGCAATCCCTGAAAGCTTGCTGACCTGAGGCTGGATAACCACTAGAAGGGGACAGGATTTGGAACATAACACTATCACAGCACGCAAACCACAGTTGCGCTCCATGTTAATGATTGTCTTGTGGCCTGCATTTTTGATGGCTTGTGCGGCAACAGGCTTGTTTTTCAGCCTGGTTGACCCTATGGAGTTGATTGTGCTGGATCAGCGCCTGCAAATGCATGAAACCGGTGTTTATACAGTAGGTTTTTTTACCTTCTGGTTGCTGGGGATTCTGTCTAGCGGTTTGACGGCCTTGCTTGCGCAAAAAGCGCACTGAGACATTATTATGAAAATGAACGAACCGGCTGCATTTCCAGCAATAGAAATTCCAGAAGGCTTGATACGTCGTTTCGACAGTCTGGGACCTAGGTACACGTCTTACCCTACAGCGGACAGGTTCCTTGAAGGTTTTACTGCAGAGTCTTACATACTCTACCTGGAAGAGCGTAGCCGCTTATTAAACAAGCCGCCATTATCCCTGTACATACACATCCCGTTTTGTGCTTCACTTTGTTATTACTGCGCATGTAATAAAGTGATCACCAAAGATCATGGACGCTCAGCCAAATACCTGGAATATCTGGCCAAGGAATTGAAACTGGTCACAGGGCATTTGCATGACAGGGAAACCTTGAGTCAGTTGCATCTGGGTGGTGGTACACCTACCTTTCTCAGTCATGCTGAATTGCGTCAGTTGATGCATTTATTGCGCGAGCACTTTGATTTTTCTGATGACGCTGAAATTTCCATCGAAATAGATCCTCGTACGGTCACGACGGAGACTTTGCAATTGCTGGCAGAACTGGGCTTCAATCGCACCAGTCTGGGTGTGCAGGATTTCAATGCCGATGTGCAAAAGGCAGTGCACCGTATCCAGCCTTATGAAATGGTGGCACAAACTGTGGCTGATAGCCGCGCCTGCGGTTTTCAGTCCATCAATTTTGATTTGATCTATGGTTTACCCAAACAGAATCTGGACAGTTTTTCGCAAACCCTGGATCAGGTCATCACCTTGTCGCCAGCCCGCATTGCCTTATACAACTATGCCCATTTGCCGACACGGTTCAAACCGCAGCGCCGTATTGCCGAAGCAGATTTACCATCTGCTGAACAACGCCTGCAGATTTTTTTGATGTCGATCAAACGTCTGCTGGCTGAGGGTTATGTCTATATAGGCCTGGATCATTTTGCCAAACCGGATGACAGTCTGGCACAGGCTACGCTGGATGGCAGCCTGCACAGGAATTTTCAGGGTTATACCACGCGTGCAGATTGTGACCTTATTGCTCTGGGCTTGTCGGCGATAGGCAAGGTCGGCGCTTCTTATGGCCAGAACCTGCGTACCCTGGATGAATACTATGCCAGTCTGGACAAAGGGATATTGCCTGTCGAGAAAGGTTACCATCTGGATGTCGATGATATCTTGCGCAGACAGGTCATCATGAGCCTGATGTGCAGTAATACCCTGAATTTCAAATTTCTTGAAATGCAATATGGCATTTCTTTCCCCGATTATTTTGCTGCTGAACTGTTGAAACTACAAGACTATGCAAAAGAAGGCATAGTCTGCATTGATGATGCCAGTATCAGCATTCCTGCCAAAGGGCGTTTGTTTGTACGCGCATTGGCTATGGTATTTGATCGCTATCTGTCGCAGCAATCAGGTGCCCGGTATTCCAAATTGATTTGATATGCTGACCCTTCCTTTGGTATTTGCCGCGATGACTGCTGGTGCCATAGGTGGTGTCCATTGTGCTGGCATGTGTGGCGGTATTTCCATGTTGCTGACGCAGGCAGGGCAGAAGCGTGACACAGCTGTCAGCAAAATCATTCCGATTGCCATGACAGCTCAGGGAAGGACTGAGCAAACTGCAGTTAACTTGCACACCAGATTGCTATATCAAAGCTTATTGCAAAGCGGCCGCATCTTTACCTATGTAATTGCTGGCGCTATTCTTGGCGGTCTTGGAACGGCGGGCATGTTGTTCAAACCTTATTTTCCAGTTCAGCAAATTCTGTTCGTCATCGGCAATTTGATGTTGATACTTCTTGGTTTGCGCGTATTGGGTCTGTCGCCGCAACTTCCTTTTTTGCAAAATTTTCTGGCGAAATTACATGCGGGATTGACCAGGAGACTGCCATCGCTGCAACAGGCAGCAAGATATCCATTTTTATTGGGTATGAGCTGGGGTTGTCTGCCTTGCGGCCTTTTGTATGGTGTTGCACCATTTGCCTTATTGTCGGGCGATGCCTGGTCAGGCGCTTTGCTGATGCTGGTGTTTGGCGTGTTTGCATTACCGCATTTATTACTGACTCAGGCAGTCATGCAACAGGCGCAGAATATAAAACTCATGCGTGGCCTGCGCTATCTGGGAGCAGCAATCCTGATAGGGGTAGGTGCTTTGGGGCTTTGGTATTTTGATATGAAGGATATGCCATCCTTCTTATGTCTGGTGCCAACTGCCTAAGCAGGTCAAAGCTAATAAAACTAGTATCAAGTTCGGCATCAAGCCTTGATATCGATCAGCGTACCCAGTAATTCATCTGCAGTCTTGATAATTTTTGCAGACAAATCAAAACCTGTTTTAAATTGTAAGGATTGCACGATTTCGCTGGTCAGGTCAGTACCGCTCAGTTCTTGCGAAGCCAGGCTGCTACCTTCCCGGCTGATATTGGCAATCACACCACCTGCAGGCTGCTCTTGAAAACTGACTTGCTGCGGAACGAAACCTGAGGTGCTGGCATTCGCCACATTGTGACCAGAACTGTCCAGCGCACGGGTGTAAGCCTTGAGTCCTGACAGGCCACTGTTAAGCGCTGAAACTGACATGAAATACTCCAGGTACAATGTGATTACAAGGTGATTTAATGAAAGCTTATACCGGAACGGATAAGTTTGCACGGCTATTCAATTTGCTTAGCTTATTTGCTTGATTTATTTAGAACTCATTTCATAAATAGGATGAGTGCGAACAAGACGATTTGGGATGCAGTGCAAGGCCTAAGGTGTGTACCCTGCGAAGCTAAGGCTGGTGCCTTAGCGAGAGCGGGGTAACAAACTGCACGCTGCAATGCGCCCAAATCGTCAGTTCCCGGAGGGTTTGCCTCATAACGCGCGCTGGACTGCGTTGGACTCGTTATCAACAGGCAAAGCTATTGACTGCCTCGTCCATAGTTTTACCATTGGCCAGCCCACGTTATGAGACAAACGCATCTCACCCTATTTATGAAATGAGTTCTACTTAACTTAGTGGCAAATTAATTTTCAGCCTGGTTCCCTCGCCAGGCTGACTGGTAACCTGGAACTCACCCTGCATGGCCTTGACGCGTTCACGCATGCCCACCAGGCCAAAAGAACGTGATTTGCGCATTTCATCGGCCTCTATTCCTTTGCCATTGTCAGTTACACTGAAACTGAGCGTAGTCGGGTTGCGCTCGAATGCAATTTGCACTTCGGTGGCATCTGCGTGCCTGACCACATTGGTCAGCGATTCCTGGATGATGCGGAAGATGGCCGTGCTGCGCGCATCGTCAAGCGCTAGCTGTTCTTCATTGGCTTCCAGGTCACAAGCTATGCCATGTCGTTGAGAAAAGTCTTTTTGCAGTGTTTGCAGGGCAAAGTACAGGCCACCTTCATCCAGAGCACGCGGCCTGAGGTCGGTTGCTATGCGTCGCAGCGTGGTGATGGAGGTCAGTATCAGCTGGTCCATGCTATTCAGGGTTTGCTGGGTTTTGCCAGTCAATACGCTATCTCTTTGCAGCAACGATAAGTCCATGCGCAGGGCGGCCAGCAATTGACCGAGATCGTCATGCAGTTCACGTGCTATATGTTTGCGTTCTTCTTCACGTATGCTTTGCAGGGCGGCAGACAACTGTGTCAGTTCATCGTGGTAAAGCGCCATTTTTTCCTTGGCGACTTTACGTTCTGTGATGTCGCGGAAGATGACGGTATAAAAACGCTTGCCGTTTTCTATCTGGCTGGAAATCGAAGCTTCTATAGGAAATTCTTCGCCATTGGCTTTCACGCCGGTGACATAAAAATCATCAAAATTACCCCCCATCTTTCTGCGCGTTTCCCCTGTCTCACCAAATTGCTGCACATGCTTGCCATGCACTTTGCGATGGCGTTCTGGTAATACGAGGTTAAGTGAAGCGCCCATTAAATCCTGCACGTCATAACCGAACGTGGCAGCGGCGGCCGGATTGACGAGGATGATGGACTGGGATTCATCGATAGTGATGATGCCGTCTATGGCAGTATCGATCATGCGGCTCAGGCGTTCACGCTCTATGCTGAGTTCCTTTGCCGAGTTGGCCAGATTCTGGCTGGTTTCTGCCAGGCTGGCATAGGGGGTATGAATATTCACTGCCACCATGCCGCGATAAATCGCAATCGCAGCCAGCAACTGAAACACATGGCCAATGGCGACGAAGACATCATTACCATCTGCATAAATGGCAAAGTACACTTCAGATATGGCTAGCAGAGTGGCCGCAAGAAACAATGGCGTGCGTTCTATCTGCAGGCGTCCTTCTTGTCCGCCGGGTTCGGAAATGGCTTCTTCCCGCTTGTTCAATTGATAGGCGGTGAACAGATTGATAGCGATCAGGCCAACTTCACAAGCCATCTTGAACGAAGTCTGTCCCTCGCCTTGAATATAAGTAAGCGGTAACAGATGCGGCAGCACAAACACCATCATCATCCAGCCTGCGGTGGCTATCAATCCTGCAATCAACACAAAATAGGCTTGAGCTGGACTGACTTCTGAATCCTCCGGTGCCAGCGCCAGACCCAGCAGGGTAGTGGCGATGAATGAACGCGACAGCAGCCAGAACAGCAGGGATTTATGCATGTCTTCGGCATCAGGAAAGCCAGGCATGCCCTGAAAGCTTATCGCATGCATGAAGCCCAGGATGGCGGTACACAAAAACGCGACTGCCAGGATGACGCTACTCTTCTTTCGTGCACCACCATAGGCATTCCAGCACACGATAAATACCGAAGTAAATATTACGATGGTGATGGTTTCCAGTACCGTATGAACAGGTAAAGGGGCAGGCATCCGTATCGCCGACAGGGAGGCGTGATTCAGCCATAAAACGCTGGATAGCAGGGCAAGCAAGCCTGCTGTCCAGCGTGCTTTTACCAGTCTTGGATAATCATGCGCCATATATTTTTGTTGTTCTGAGAAGAGATGCTTATTTTAGTTCGGAAATGTCAGATTGCTTTCGCTATCCTGCTCGCTACAAATGAAAATGACACTCCTGTAGAAGGAGTGTCATTTGCTAAAGCTAAAAGTAAAACAGTTTAATTAGGACTTTCGCAAAACCGCCCCAGCTGCGTTGTTAGCTCCTAGTCGTACTAAAGTACTGTCTTCGTCGCTACGCCTTGCTGGGACAATTTTGCGCAAGTCCTGTTAATGTGACATCAGTACCGGGAGAGTCATACTCTGCAAGATGGTCTTGGTAACGCCACCCATGATCATTTCGCGGAAGCGTGAATGACCATAGCCACCCATGACCAGCAAATCATTGTCCAGATCATGTGCCAGCGACAGCAGGGCATTGCCGATATCAGTCGACGTTTTATGCACGCCAACTTCAACCTTGATGCCATGTCTTGCCAGGTAAAGCGCAATATCGGCACCTGGTTGTTCGCCGTGGCTGTCAGGGACAGCCTTGGGATTGAAAATCGCCACATGCACCAGGTCTGCACGACGTAGCAGGGGAATGGCATCTGTGATGGCACGGGTGGATTCGCGACTGGTATCCCAGGCGATCAATGGCCGTTTTGCCACGGTAGTGACATCTCCGACATATGGGATGATCAATATCGGGCGGCCAGAATTCATGATCAGGTATTCGGGGAAGTCTGGCAACACTGACGGTGAAGGCTCATCGCGATTGGTCTGGCCTATAACCACCAGATCGCTATACCTGGCTTGGAGGCCTATGCCACCGCCAGCTTCATCATTGGCAATCATGCTGTCATAGGAGTTTACTCCCAGCGATTGCGCTTGCTCATTGAAATTGCTGGCTGCTTTTTCTGCGCGTTCACGCAAATAATTCAGGTGTATGGTCAGGTTGGGATCATTCGCACTGATATTGCCATCCTGATAGATAAAACGTGAGACGCCGGTAACGGCGGTTCCTATCAGGTGGGCTTCGTCGCTTTTGGCAATTTCTGCTGCGACACGCACGCGGAAGTTCGAGCGTTCAGATTCATCAACATGAACCAGTATGGTTTTGTATGGCATGTTTTACTCCTTGATGTGGAATCCTGGAAAAAAAACAAATACAAGTTCAGCTATCTTTTTGCCATGTCAAGCACGACAAAAAGATACGGCTACTTGTTAAAGCTTACACTAATTTAAGGTAACAGCAACTTCTTTACCCCATTGTGGCAATAAATTCTTGGCAACTAAAGCCGATACTTTTTCACTGACCTTGATGCGTGATTTGGCAGGCGGCAGGCGACGCAGGGTTTTCAGCGCAGGTACATCATTCAAGGCGATCTGGCGTTGATCAACGCTGATCAGACCCATTTCATTAAAGGCAGACAGGGTGCGGCTGACTGTTTCCAGGGTCAGGCCCAGGTAGCTGCCTATCTCATGGCGGGTCATGCGCAAATTGAAAGTCTTGCCAGAGTAACCGAGCTGACTGAAACGTTCGCCCAGGGTGGTCAGGAAACGGGCGACCTTGGCCTCTGCACTGAGGGCACTGAGCATGCCTATCATGATCTGTTCACGCACCAGTTCCCGGCTCATGACGCTGAACATGGCTTGTTCCAGTTCAGCATAAATGCGCCCCAATGCAGAGAAGGTTTTATAAGGCAGCAATATGATGTCGCAGTCAGACAAGGCAACTGCCTCAGAGGCATGGTGCTGGCTATGGATACCATCGATGCCAAGCAAATCGCCTTTCATAGGGAAGCTCAATACTTGTTCATTGCCATATTCGTCGAGCAGCACGGTTTTTAAGAAACCGGAATTGACGATATACAAGGTGTCAAAGTCCTGGCCTATGGTATGCACTCTTTGGCCAGCTTTAAAACGCACATGCTGGAACAGCGCCTCTTCATCTGCAGAAGCGGCAGGGGTGGGAATACGCAAGAGTTCACAGACTTCCTGCAGATTCGACCAGAGATTGCCGTGACAACGCCAGCCAGCTTCATTGGAAATGACTGGAAAGACATTTTTGCTGGCAATGGAAGATTGATTGCCGGTGCTGGTTGTGAAGGCTGCTGTAGTCATGATATTCCCTTGAAAGGTAAGCGACATTAATTAGTTTATTAATTGATTTGATGATTCGAATCTGGTTGCTGCCAACGCAGCAGATAATCTTGTAACTGGCCAAAATCGGTGGATTTGTCGAGAAAACCGTCTGCACCTGCGCGCAAGGCATGGATGCGGTTGCCTTCGGTCGCGTGATTTGTCAGCACTACCACTTTGATTCCTGGCTTGCTTTGCTTGATATTTTTTAAAAACTGCAAGCCATTGCCGTCAGCGAGCTGGATGTCCAGTATCAGCGCGTCGGCATCATTGCCAAGCAGGGCTTGATAGGCACTCCCCATATCGCCTGCCACACCTAGTACCTGCATGCCAGGCATTTCTTCAACGAACCGTATCAGGCGGTTTTGAATCAGGACTGAATCTTCAAGGATGTAGAGGTTCATGTTGTGGCTTGCTATGTGCGTTTGCTCAGGCTCTATTATCGTGAGCATGGGCTTTGATTTAAATCAGGAGATGCTGATTTGAACTGTCAGATTTGGCGCTGCTCTTGTAGGAATATTCCTAGCAGGCAAATTGGGGGCGCTGAAAAGGCGCGAGCCATCCTGCCTGGACTGGCTGCGCTACATCAGGTATTTATTAATGGGTGCTGAAGGAGGGGGAAGGGGAATGGTGGGAGAGTGGCAGGGCTTAAGCCTGAGGCTGCAAGAGATGGTGGGCAACGGCGTATTGCACCAGATCAGAGAGGGTACTCATATTCATCTTTTGCATGATACGGGTCTTGTGCGTGCTGACTGTCTTCACGCTCAAATGCAAGAGTTCACCGATTTCAGTGATGGACTTCCCTTTGACCAGATGGGTGAATACTTCAAATTCGCGGTCAGACAAGCTGGTGTGCGGTTGACTATCATCTGCAGGCATGGCGCTCATGGCCAGTTGTTCTGCCACTTCTATGCTGATATAAGGACGACCAGAGGCGACCTTGCGCAGGGCAGTGACCAGTTGTGTGCCAGCGCTTTCCTTGGTCAGATAGCCACGTGCACCGGCGCGTATGGCACGCACGGCATACTGTTCTTCTTCATGCATGGTGAGTATCAGTATTGGCAGTTTGGGGAACTCATCCTTGATCTGGCGTATCAGGTCGACACCACTGCGGCCAGGCATGGACAAGTCCATCAGCAAGACATCAAATTCAGTATTACGTACTTTTTCGAGAGTATCGAAACCATCTATCGCCTCGCCAACTACCTGTATATCTTCTATACCTTCAAGTATGCGTTTCAGTCCTTCACGCATGATGGTATGGTCGTCGGCGATCAAGATGCGGGTCATAGGGGCGGTGGGGCTGCAATAGATGTTCATTGGTGCATCTGGCACATACTTGTGTCAGAGCAAGGATTTTCACTATTGTACTGTAGCCTGATGCGCGATGTGGACTATGTCGGGCTTATGACCGACTTATGTATGGTTCAGTGATGCTTGATCCTGTGCACCAGTACTGGTATCAGACACAGTGACAATACTTTGGTGGTGACACTGCCCAGCAGGAACTGGCCCAGTCCGCTCCTGCCATGTGAGCCCATGAAGATCAGGTCGCAAGCATATTCCTGCGCGGTGTGGACGATTTCCTTGGCGGTGGAGTCATTGAACTGTATGACTTCCTGATAGGCGAGTCCGGCAGCCGCTGCGGCTTCCCTGACGGGTTGCAGATAGTTTTCAGCCATGACCTGCATGGCTGCCCTGTATTCATCTTCAGTCGGGCCATTGGGTGGCAGGATGTCGACATACAGCGGATACTGATAATTGCCGGCAACGAATACAGCGACGACTTCGGCCTTCAATTGCAGCGCAAATTCGAGTCCGGCTGTGACACATGCATGTGACAGTTCGGAACCGTCAGTGGGTAACAATATCCTGGAGTACATATCCTGTGCCTTTCATCGTTGAACTTGAAACTGTTCTAGTATGCATCTTGATTGTTGCACCAGCTTTGACTTCAAACAAGGGATTTGATGAATTATTCAGCGATCATCGTGTACTTATTGTGCATTCATTGCACACTCATTGCGCACTCAAGTGCTGTTTAAGAAACAGCAGCATTTCCTTGTAGGCAAGTTCTTTGGCGGCAGGGTTGCTGCCTGTCGTCACACCTTGTCCCGGATGCACGCCATTCGGCACATCCATGCGTTTGCGCACCGGCAGGTCTGGGGCATCAAAATCATGATAACTATCGGCAAAGACACTGACCTTGACAGGCGATGGTGCGAGCATTTTTTCAAAACTTACGCAAGGAGCAGCAGGTGTCCAGTCATCTTCTGCACCGATCAGTATCAACAGGGGTGAAGCCAGACGATAAGCAGGGCGCGCTTTCAGATAGCCCTGGCAGCCGGGATAAAAAGCCACGGCTGCCTTGGGGTAAAGATCGTCCTTGCCTGCTGCTTTATGGGCAGTATTCAAGGCATTCAGCGTGGTAGAACCACCATTCGACCAGCCCAAAAGAGCAATATTTTTTGCATCAACGGTAGTTTGCCTGCCCAGCCATTGCAAGGCAGCCTGCACATCCAGGCGGCGGTTGTTGGTGCTGATATCACGGTTTTTGTAGGCGCTGCTGCAGATGCTATTTGTGCCGCGCGGGCGAAAACTGTCAGGCATCAGCACGTTATAGCCATTTTCCTGCAATAGTCTGGCCATATTATGATGCCTGGCATTCAGTTCCTGTTCATGTCCCTTGCGGGTGCTGTACAAACCGCCGCAACCATGCAGGGCAATGACGGTCGGAGCGTTGGCAGCATTGCCACTGGCACGGAACCAGAAGGCGTCAAGCTGGACCGCCTGGTCGTTTTGCAGGTCCAGGCTGGGAAAGCTGATCTTCTCGGGAGCGTCACCGGCCATTGCCACGCGACAGGCAAGCAGCAGGCTGATTAATAATGCGTATCGTGGAGACATTTAAATCAGGGCCTCTAGTAATGGTGTCAGTTCTGCTGAACTACTCCATGTCAGTTGCAGATCATTGCATTCATGCCACGCGGCGAATTCACGCAAGGTTTTTGCCAGGTCCGTCGCCAGGGCTTGAGAAACGCGCACACCCGGTTCCAGATGCAGAGCCTTGATTTCCAGTATGCCTTCCTTGCGATGGGCTTTGGCGTCCATACGCCCAATCAGAGCACCTTTGCGCAAGATAGGCAGGGTGAAATAGCCATAACGCCGTTTTGGCGCTGGCGTATAGCATTCAAGTTTATAGTCGAAATCAAACAGGTCTATCGCACGTTTCCTGTCCCACACCACCGGGTCAAAAGGTGAAAGGATACGGGTTGCGGTAGCTTTCAGCTTGTTCTCGCCTGCCTGTTCCAGTAAGTCGCGGCGATCTGGATGCACATAAAACAGGGTGTCGTGTTGATCAACCGTGACGGGTATCAATAAGCCTTCTTTGACCAGTTGCGCTGTCTGGTTACTGATATCGGGTTTGCCCATGCGGAAATAATCACCGATCCAGTTTGCCTTGCAAATACCCAGCGCACGGACAGATTGCAAGATTTGTGTGCGCTCGCAATGCAGGATAGGTTTCAGATGTTTTTTGTCATTCCATTTGGGATGTACGCGTTCACGCAAGTCATAAATGCGCTGGAAATTATGGCGCTTGGCAACCATCACTTCACCGGTCGTGAACAGCACTTCCAGTGAGCGTTTTTCCGGCTTCCATTCCCACCAGCCACCGCTTTTGCCATCAGTGCGTTCAAAGTCTGCCGAACGGCTGGCGCCATTTGCATGGATATGCTGACGAACGGTTTCTACCTGCGCAGCATTTTCCTTGAGCCACTTGTGATTATATTTCCAGCCCAGTCCCTGTGGTGACACCATTTGATGACGGTACAGGCCATAGTCTTCTATAGGCAGGAAGCAGGCTTCATGTGACCAGTATTCAAACAGATGACCTTCTTCCAGCAATTCATGCAGCCATGCATGCGGATAATTGCCAAGACGGCTCCACAGCACCAGGTAAGGACTGCGCGCCACCACGCTGATGGTGTCAATTTGCAGTGCCGACATATTGCGTATGCAGGCCAGTACATCCTGTTTGCCAGTTTTGCGTGGCGGAGGATTCAACAAGCCCTGTGCTGCCAGATGCAGGGCACGAGCGGAACTGAGTGTCAGATGGAAATCAGTTGCGCTCATAGAGTCTTCGCCGTAAAAATAACTGGGGGAGACGGGGGAATCCCCCCCGTAGATCAGAAGTGTTTCAAGCCGATTGCTGCCCTGACTTCATCAGTCGTTTGTGCAGCGATTTCACGAGCCTTACGTGTGCCTTCCTTGAGTATTTGCAAAACTTGACCACGGTCTTTGGCAAATTCTTCACGGCGTTCACGTATCGGTTTCAGCATGTCCTGCAAGATACCTTCCAGACGGGCTTTGACGATGCTGTCACCGAGGCCACCTCGGACATAATGGTCTTTCATTTCTTGCAGGCCAGCTTTATCTTCATCGAAGGCATCGAGGTACATAAAGGCAACATTGCCTTCCAGGTGGCCAGGGTCAGCCACCCGCAGATGCAATGGGTCTGTGTAGACATTACGCACTGCTGCCTTGATTTCGGCGGGTGAAAAATTCAGGTTGATAACATTGCCCAGTGACTTGCTCATTTTGGCCTTACCATCAACACCAGGCAGGCGGCCAATTTCAGGTACCAGCGCCTGGCATTCCACCAATATCTCTTTATTTGCCAGACGGTTGAAGCGACGGACGATTTCATTGGTCTGTTCTATCATCGGTATCTGGTCTTCGCCGACCGGTACCAGGCTGGCCTTGAAGGCGCTGATATCTGCTGCCTGGCTGACAGGGTAAGTCAGAAAGCCGGCAGGGATGTCGCGCTCAAAGTTGCGCAGGGTGATCTCTTGTTTGATCGTCGGGTTGCGTTCCAGGCGCGCTACCGTGACCAGATTGAGGTAGTAGAAAGTCAATTCCGTCAATTCAGGAATTTGCGACTGTATCAAGATGGTTGATTTGGCTGGGTCTATGCCAACGGCCAGGTAATCAAGCGCCACTTCCATGACATTGTCATGGACCTTGGCTGGATTTTCCATATTATCGGTCAAAGCCTGGGCATCTGCCAGCATGATGTATTGCTCATACTGGTTCTGGAATTTGACGCGGTTGCGCAGGCTACCCACAAAATGGCCAAGGTGGAGAGGGCCGGTAGGGCGGTCGCCTGTCAGTATCAGGTGTTTTTTATCTTCGGTACCAGGGAGCATGCTAAATCCAATTGGGTGATGCGGTGAAAAATAGCTAGTATACGTAAAAAAGCCGCTGAATCATGAGCGGCATGACGTATATCAAGGCGTGTTCTAAGGCTATGATGCCGTTTTCAGGCTGACTATGTCAAGTTTGACCAGATTTGCAGTGCTTCTATCCCCATTCTGCCCCTGCATTTAATTTAATTCACTCAAAACTATCATCTTGTCATGTGAATTACTTATAAAGTCATTTCCTGCAATGATAAAATCGTGCCTGGTTTTTGTATCCAGCTTTTACAGTTGAAAGTAGCCCTTATTTTGACATCTTCAAGTTCTAAAAAATTGATTATTGCCTCACGCGAAAGCCGTTTGGCAATGTGGCAGGCAGAACATGTGCGTGACCGCCTGGCAGCGTTGTATCCTGACTGGCAGATAGAGATTCTGGGTATGACTACCCGTGGTGACCAGATACTGGACCGCGCACTCTCCAAAGTCGGCGGCAAGGGCCTGTTCGTCAAGGAGCTCGAAGTCGCCATGGCAGAAGGCCGTGCTGATCTGGCTGTACATTCTCTCAAGGACGTGCCCATGGATTTGCCTGAGGGCTTTGCCCTGGCAGCAATACTGGAGCGTGAAGACCCGCGTGATGCCTTTGTTTCCAATGACTATGCTGGCCTGGATAGTTTGCCTGCCGGTGCCGTGGTAGGTACCAGCAGTTTGCGCCGTCAGGCCCTGATTTCTGCTCGTTACCCGCATCTGGTGATACGGCCTTTGCGCGGTAATCTGGATACCCGTTTGCGCAAACTCGATAATGGCGAATATGCAGCCATCATCCTGGCCGCAGCTGGCCTTAAGCGTCTGGGCGTGCCTGAACGCATACGAGCCTGCCTGGACCCAGAGGAAAGCCTGCCAGCCGCAGGACAAGGTGCGATGGCAATAGAAATACCGGATAACCGCCCGGAGCTGCGAGCTATGCTGGCGGCTTTGAATCATACCGAGACTGCGCAGGCAGTGACGGCTGAGCGTACAGTATCCAAGGCCTTTGGTGGCAGTTGCCAAATCCCGCTGGCAGCATATGCCACAGTCAGCCAGGGACAAATGCAGATCAGGGCTATGGTTGCCACACCGGATGGTACGCGCATCGCCAGGGCAGAAGCGGTCGGTGATGCTGATAAGCCACAAGAGCTGGGATTAAAATTGGCGCAGGCCTTGTCAGCGCAGGACGCAGAAGCCATTCTGGCGGTGTGTAAAGCAGAGATCACTGAGTGACATAACACCGGCATGCAAAAAAATAAGCTCGCTAATAGAGACACGAATAGTGGCACAAATAGGGTCATACTCACCCGACCTGTCGCCCAGGCGCAGGATTTTGCCAGACAAGTAAAGGCCATGGGGCGCGATGTAGCGCATTTCCCTTTGCTGGAAATAGCAGCACTGGAAGACAATACCGCCCTGATCAAGCAATTAGGGCAATTGCAGGACTATGCCCTGATTGCCTTCGTCAGTCCGAATGCGATAGATGCTTTTTTCCAGCATCTGACGAGCTTGCCAGAAAACCTGACTTTTGCAGTCATGGGTGAAGGTAGTCGGGCAAAACTGGCTGAATATGGCGTGAATGACCAGACTGCGACCATTTTACGGCCGCGTAATGTGCTGAAGACGGATTCTGAAACCCTGCTTGCCGAATTGGATCTGGATGCCTTGCGTAGCCAGAAAGTATTGATCGTGCGCGGCGAATCTGGCAGGGAATTATTGGCCGAAGCCTTGCGCGCGCATGGCGTAGAAGTGGTGCAGGTGGCAGCTTACCGCAGAGTCAAACCTGTACTGAATGATGAAAATGAAAAGCATTTAACACAATTGCTGGAAAGTGAGAATGACTGGGTCATCACCAGTTCAGAAGCACTGCGCAATTTGTGTGACTATGTAGAGGCGCTGAAATTAAATAGTGGCGTGGCAAAAATGCAACGACAACATTTGCTGGTGCCACACAGCCGTATCGAAGAAACCGCACAATCTCTGGGGTTTCTGCACATAACCTTAACAGCTTCTGGCGACGAACAACTGCTTGTCGCGTTACAATCTCGTCTATGAGTGAACAGCAATCAAATCCCGATGCCGTCGTGACGGCAAATCCTGTCGATGCCCAGGCACGACAGCCAGCCCCAACTATACCTGCAGAAGCTGCAAAGGAACCCGGCTGGGCTAATCCCGCCTATCTGGTCTCCGGTGTGCTGGCAGTTTTACTTGCAGCTAACTGGTGGTCTTCACAAAACCAGATCAGTGGTTTGCGTGAAGAGGTCGCCAAGAGGCTGCAGACTGCGGATACCAATAGCAGCGAAACCAAGGTGTTGGCGCGCAATGTGCAAGAGACTGCCAAGGAAATCCAGTCCAAGGTTATTCTGCTGGAAGGCAAACAATCTGAAGCGCAAAGTCAACAACTGGCTCTGGAGCAGTTGTACCAGGACTTGTCCAAGAATCGCGATGACTGGGCACTGGCCGAGATTGAACAGGTACTGGCAACCGCCAGCCAGCAATTACAGCTTGCCGGTAATGTGCAAGGTGCCTTGATTGCCCTGCAAAATGCCGATGGTCGCCTGGCAAAATCAGACAAGCCACAATTTATTTCCATACGCCGCGCGATTGCCAAGGACATAGAGAGATTGAAGTCTTTGCCAGCTCTGGATTTGCCAGGTGTGGCACTGCGCCTGGATAGCGTGATTGCCCAGATTGACCATATCCCATTATGGTCCGATGAAAAATCTGTGGTATCTGCGACGCCACCAAAGGCACCGCTGCGCGTCTTGCCAAAATCTTCAGTCACTGCAAAAACAGAAAAGAAGACTGTAGACGATGTAGAAGAAATCACCTGGAGCATGCGCCTGCAGGATGGCTGGCAGAGTTTTTCGAGTGAGATGTGGAATGAAGTCAAACAGTTGATACGCGTCCGTAATGTAGAAACACCGGATGTGCTGTTGCTGACACCCTCACAATCTTATTTCGCCCGCGAAAACCTCAAGCTGCGCCTGTTGAATGCCAGACTGGCATTGTTGTCGAGGAATGAAAGTATCTTCAGAAGCGATATGATCGCCGCGCAAGATGCCATCGGCAAGTATTTTGATACCCGCGCCAAACAAACGCAGACTGTGCAAGCCTTGTTGCGCCAGGTGCAGGGCAGTAATCTGTCGATAGAAATGCCGACGCTGGGTGAGAGCCTGAATGCAGTGCGTAACTATAAAGTGAAGCCATAAGAGTATGCGTATCTTTATCCGGCTTTTGATTTTGTTTGCGCTTGCAGTTGGCCTTGCCGTGGGCGCACGTTATAACCCTGGAAATGTGGTTCTGTTCTTTCCGCCGTATCGGATAGACTTGTCCCTGAACTTCTTCCTGTTCCTGTTGCTCGTCGTTTTTGTGCTGATTTACCTGGTGATACGTGCCATCGTCACCACCAGGAAAATGCCACGCAAAGTTGCCATGTATCGCCAGAACAAGCGCGAAAAAGACAGCAACAAGGCATTGCGTGAAGCCTTGAAAGCCTTGTTTGAAGGCCGCTTCGGTCATGCTGAAAAAGCCGCCATGCGTGCGACCGATTTGCCGGACAATGCCGGTGTTGCCTCTCTTATAGGCGCGCGCGCTGCGCATCATATGAGTCAGTATGAGCGTCGTGACTCCTGGTTTGCCGGTCTTGAGCAAGACAATGTGTATAAGGTGGCGCGACTGGTCAGCATGACAGAATTGCTGGTCGATCAGCATCAGGCTGGTAAGGCCCTGGAGGCTGTGCGTGAATTGAATGCCAATGGTACCCGTCATATTCAGGTCTTGCGCTGGGCTTTGAAGGCCAATCAGCAGGCGCAGAAATGGCAGGAAGTATTGAAGCTGGTGCGCACGCTGGACAAGCACCGTGCCCTGCATCCCGCACTGTCGCAGCGTTTGCGTGAACTGGCTTATGAAGATTTGCTGACTAATCAGGGGCATGATGCCGAATCCATACGCCGGGTCTGGTATGAAATTCCTCAGGCTGACCGCAAATCTGCCTTTATCGCGTTTACTGCGGCGACGGCTTTCAATTCGCACGGCTTATTTGATGATGCTCGCGGCATAGTCGAAAAAGCACTGTCAGAAGAGTGGGATGAGCGTCTCATGCGCGCCTATCGTGATGCGGCCGCTTCAGAGGGTTCGGCTGCCTTGTTGTCACAAATTGAACATTGTGAAAAATGGTCAGAACAGCATCCTACTGACCCTGAACTGGCGTTGACGCTTGGTACACTATGCCTGCGCCAGAAATTATGGGGCAAGGCACAAAGACATATGGAGCAAGCCCTGTCAGATGCAGTTGATCCGCGCACTGTGCGCGAAGCTAACCTGAAGCTGGCGCAGTTGCATGAGGCCCTTGGACAGGCAGAAGAAGCTGCCAGCCATTATCGCCAATGTGCCATGGCAACCATGTTATGAGGGAGCGGATTGTATAGAGCGACTGCAAGCTAATTGTAATGATGCCCTGTTGCGGCGCACAATTTTGCCTTGAAAAACTATATAATCCCGTGCAACCCATTTCTTCTATTGATACTTATACAGAAAGTGCAAGATGAGCTTGAATAAAGTACCAGCAGGTCGTGATCTGCCAAATGACTTCAACGTTATTATCGAAATCCCTATGAATGGTGATCCGATCAAGTATGAAGTCGACAAAGACACAGGCGCCCTTTTTGTTGACCGTTTCATGGGTACTGCCATGCATTATCCTTGCAACTATGGTTATGTGCCGCAAACGCTGGCTGGTGATGGTGACCCGGTTGACGTTCTGGTTATCACGCCTTTCCCGCTGATCCCTGGCGTGGTGGTGCGTTGCCGTCCTATCGGCATATTGAAAATGACAGATGAAGCTGGTAACGATGCGAAAGTATTGGCCGTTCCAGTAGACAAGATTTTGCCTATCTATACACACTGGCAAAAACCTGAAGATCTGAACGAATTGCGCCTGCGCCAGATCCAGCATTTCTTTGAACACTATAAAGATCTGGAAAAAGGCAAATGGGTTAAAGTTGAAGGCTGGGGCGGCCCTGAAGATGCCAAAGCGGAAATTTTGGCTGGTGTAGAGAATTTCAAAAAAGCTGAAGCATAAAAGCTGAACGGTTTTTAAAACAAAAAAGGTGCGATTTTAAATCGCACCTTTTTTTGTTTTTGCTGGCTGATTAAGGGAGTCAAACTGTTTCCAGTACCTATATCCTGTGCATCAGGTATGCAGCTACACCAACAAGAGCAGCGATCAAGGCTGCCCAGCTCAGCCATGATACTTTGTGCGAGTTATCATCATTTTTGTAGTCACTCGTATCGCTGCCTTGCTTTTGACGTTTGCGTTTGAGTTTCCTGTCGCGTTCAAGGAATTTTTCCAGTGCGGACGACATTTCAGCAGCGCTTTCATAACGTGCTGCCGGATCTTTCTGCATGGCCTTCATGACAATTTTAGAAAGGGAATCCGGTATGCTGGGGCTGATTTCTGAAGGATATTTCGCTACTTTATTTACAATCTGTTGCAATAATTTGTCTACATCTTGCGACTGAAATGGCTTTTGACCAGTCAGCATTTCATACATGACGGTGCCAAGCGAATACACATCTGTCAAGGCATTGACTGGTTTGCCATTGGCCTGCTCTGGCGACATGTAGTTGGGCGTGCCAAGAATATTATTGTTGAACAGGGTATGCGCCTGCTCCCTGGTTTCATCGAGTACGCGATTAGGTGCGCGGGCGATACCAAAATCCACCACCTTGGGCTGCTGGTTGGGTAAAACAAAAATGTTGGCAGGCTTGATGTCACGGTGTATCACACCATTGGTATGGGCGTAGGCGAGAGCATCAGCTATCTTTTGTATGATGTTAGCTGTCTCAATGATGTCGAATTGCTTGCCATCTGCCAATATATGCCGCAAATCCTTACCCTGAAGGAATTCCATCGCGATAAATGTCGTGCCGCCTTCACTGGAGGCATCAAATATGGTCACAATATTTGGATGGGATAACCTGCCAGCGGCACGTGCTTCATTGATAAATTGCTGTTCGCGCTGTTTCTTGTCGGCAGCATTGTTGCCAGCACTAAATATTTTAATGGCGACATCGCGGTCTATGACAGGGTCGTGCCCCAGATACACGGCACCATTGGAGCCCATGCCAAGACGCTCGCTCAGATAAAAGCGCCCTACGCGTTTGCTTGGCAATGCAGCGGGTGGTGCATTTGGTGTCGAGAGAAAGTTATTTTGCATGGCGACAGGATGCCTTGAACGAAGCAAAATTTCAAGTAGGGCTTACTTCATTGTGTTTCAGCGTTTTGTAAGGTGTATGTTCGAGCAAGTCATTTAAATATAGTTCAATATCTTGTGTTTCACGTACAAGGAAATTTGATACTGCGTCAAAAAATTCTGGATGACTCAAGTAATGTGCCGACCAAGTTGTGGTTGGCAGAAAGCCGCGTGCCATTTTGTGCTCGCCTTGTGCTCCACCTTCGAAAATCGCAATCTTTTCCTGTATGCAGAAATCGATGGATTGGTAATACGCTGTTTCAAAATGCAGGCAGGGATGCGTTTCCAGGCAACCCCAGTAGCGGCCATACACGCGTTGCTCATCATGAATGAGCAGGGATGCGGCGATCTTATTGTCGTCTCGCAATGCAATAATAAGATGGATGTTTTCTGGCATGGCGCGACCTATGCGCAAGAAAAAATCCAGATTCAAGTATGGCGTTGAATGATGTTCTTCATAAGTCTGGTCATAACAGCTTTTGAAAAAACGCCAATCGTCTTCTTGTATGTCTTTGCCACGCACATGCTGGAACTGTATGCCGGCATCCTGCACTTTCCTGCGCTCGGCACGAATATTCTTGCGTTTTTTCTTGTCAAGAGTGTCCAGGAAATCATCAAAGCACTGGTAATCCTGATTTTCCCAGTGAAACTGCACACCTTTGCGTAAAAGGTAGCCTTCTTCACTCAACAGTAGTGCCTGATCTTCTGGCAAGAACAGCAAATGGCTGGAAGAATACTCACCTGCCTGCTGTAACTCTTGCAGGGCAGCGATCAAGGCGCGTTGTGCTGCAGTATTGCGTGCCAGCAGGCGGCTGCCTGTAATGGGAGTAAAAGGAATGGCGGACAATAGCTTGGGATAATAATCATGACCATGTCGCTCAAAAGCCCTGGCCCATGCCCAGTCAAACACATATTCACCGTAAGAATGTGTTTTCTCATACAGTGGCAGTGCGGCTTCGAGTTGTTCACCATCCCAGATAGTAATAAAACAGCTTTGCCAGCCAGTTTTTTCTGCGGCAGAACCTGACTCTTCCATTGCGCTCAAAAATGCATAAGACAAAAATGGATTCGCAAGTACCTGGTCTGCAACCAGGCTATCCCATGATGATTGCGCTATCTCACTCAGTGAAGTAACGATACGCATGCGATAATGTGGGGCTGGAGATTCAGATTTCATTTTCGATTTAATACAGATTTGCAAATATGACCGTAAAAGTTGCCATTGCCCAGATGAATAGTGTTGTCGGTGATCTTGCCGGGAATGCTGCACAGATCACAGAATATGCCCGCCGCGCCGCAGAGCAGGGCGCAGACATACTTGTCACGCCGGAATTATCCCTGGTGGGTTATCCGCCAGAAGACTTATTGCTGCGCCAGGCGTTTTATCTGGAAACCGCTACCGCGCTTGATACCTTAAAGAAACAGCTTACGCTATTTCCCGGCCTTGCGGTTTTGGTCGGTCACCCTGGTGAGGTAGAGGGTAAACGGTATAATGCAGTTTCCGTGTTGCAAGATGGTGCAATATTAGCCAGTTATTTTAAGCGTGATTTGCCAAATGATATGGTGTTTGATGAAAAACGCTATTTTTCATCGGGTAATCAGGCTTGTGTATTCGCTATCAAGGGCGTGAATTTCGGCATCAACATCTGTGAAGATACCTGGCTGCCAGATGCGCCTGCACAGGCCCGACAAGCGGGGGCAGAAGTGCTGCTGGTGCCAAATGGCTCTCCCTATCATATGGGTAAGCAGCATCAGCGCTATGACGTCATGCGCGCCAATGTGATTTCCCAGGGCTTGTCCCTGGTGTATGCCAATCTTGTGGGTGGTCAGGACGAATTGATTTTTGACGGTAATTCCTTTGTCATGGATACGCAAGGCCAGATCTGTGCACAGTTAAAACATTGCGAAGCTGATTTGCAATTGGTGGAATTTGACGGCGCGCAGCCTTTGAGTGGCCGCGTGGAATCAGCTTTGCCGCTGGAGGCAGAGGTGTATCAGGCGCTGGTCATGGGCGTGCGTGATTACGTAGGCAAGAACGGTTTCCCCAGTGTTTTGCTGGGCTTGTCAGGTGGTGTTGATTCTGCCCTGGTGCTGGCAATTGCAGTGGATGCCCTCGGTGCAGACAAGGTCAGGGCGATCATGATGCCCTCACCCTATACTGCCGATATTTCATGGCTGGATTCGCGTGATATGGTGGCACGCATAGGTGTGCGCTACGATGAAATCGCCATCAGCGATTGCTTCAGCGCATTCCGTTCTACCCTGAGCCAGGAATTTGCTGGCTTGAAGGAAGATACCACCGAAGAAAATATACAGGCCAGGATACGTGGCACACTGTTGATGGCCTTGTCGAACAAATATGGTTCCATCGTTTTGACGACGGGTAACAAGAGTGAGATGGCGGTTGGTTACTGTACTTTGTATGGTGACATGGCAGGTGGTTTTGCCGTCATCAAGGACATTGCCAAAACCCTGGTGTACCGCCTGTGTGCCTATCGCAATACCCTGTCAGCCGTAATACCCGAGCGGATACTGACGAGGGCGCCATCAGCTGAATTGCGACCTGATCAAAAAGACCAGGATTCTTTGCCGCCCTATGACATTCTGGACGGCATCATGGCCATGTATATGGAAGAAAATCAGGCGCGTGCCGATATTGTCGCAGCTGGTTATAAGGCCGAAGACGTGGAGCGCATCACGCGCCTGATCAAAATTAATGAGTACAAGCGGCGTCAAGCGCCCATAGGTATCAGGATTACTCATCGCGCTTTTGGGCGTGACTGGCGTTATCCTATTACTTCGAAGTTCAGAGACTAGTTTGGTTCGTATTAATTATATTAACCGTAATAACTGTAATTATTCAAGGAGAGGGAAATGAAACAGATTACCGCTATCATCAAACCATTCAAACTCGACGAAGTCCGTGAAGCTCTGGCTGACGTTGGCGTCACCGGCTTGACTGTGGTTGAGGTAAAAGGTTTTGGCCGTCAAAAGGGTCACACTGAGTTGTATCGTGGCGCTGAATACGTGGTCGATTTTTTGCCCAAGATAAAGGTAGAAGTCGTCGTGGACGACAAAATTGCCGACAATGTAGTCGACGCGATTATTAAGGCAGCCCATACCGGCAAGATTGGTGATGGGAAGATTTTTGTACAAAATGTTGAGCAGGTGATACGTATTCGTACTGGCGAGACGGGACCTGATGCGGTTTAAATATGATGATGTTAAAGCAGTTGGCAGTAATTGAATTTGTTGGTGTTTCAAAAGCAAAAGCAAAAATAGGGGTGGCACTGGTGTTGATGGCGATGGCAAATGCCCAAGCCGAAACCGGTGTCACAGATAGAAAAATTTTACTGGGGCAGTCGGCTGCATTTTCTGGCCCTGCAGCACAACTTGGCCTGCAGTTGTATTCAGGTGCCAAGGTTTATTTTGATCAGGTCAATGCTACCGGTGGTGTGTATGGTCGCAAGATTGAAATCATACAAAAGGACGATAAGTACGAAGCAGACCTTGCAGCTGCCAATACCAAGGCCTTGATAGAAAATGAAGCCGTGTTTGCCTTGTTTGGTTATGTTGGTACGGCGACCAGCAATGCAGCTTTACCGATATTCACACAGGCGAAAGTTCCTTTCTTCGCACCATACACTGGTGCTCAATCGCTGAGAGAGCCTCTCAACCGTCAGGTCTTCAATATCCGGGCAAGTTATAACGACGAGACTGAATATCTGGTCGATCGTCTCGCTAACCTGGGTACAAAAAATATCGCTGTTTTTTACCAGAATGATGCTTATGGCAAGGCGGGTCTGGCTGGGGTAGAGCTGGCGATGAAGAAAAGAAATTTGCGTATTGCGGAGACAGCGACAGTAGAAAGAAACAGTCTTGATGTGGCAACAGCGGTAGGGAAATTATTGCCCAAACGGCCAGATGCCATCATACAGATCAGCACCTATGCAGCCAGTAGTGCTCTGGTCAAAGAGATGCGCAAGGCTTCATACACAGGCATGTTCTACAATGTGTCTTTTGTCGGCAGCCAGGCGCTGGCAGATACCCTGGATAAAGATGGTGTGGGTGTCGTCATCTCTCAGGTCGTGCCATTTCCATGGTCACCGTCCATCCCGGCAGTTGCCGAGTATACGAAAAGTATGGAGAAGGCTGGAAATAAGAATCTGAACTTTTCCAGCCTGGAAGGATATCTGGCGGCCAAAGTATTTGTTGAAGGACTGAAACGTGCCGGATCTGGGTTGACCAGAGAAAAGCTGGTGTCAGCGCTGGAAACAATCAACCGCAGCAGTTATGACGCTGGTGGATTTGATGTGAACTTTTCTCCTTCCAATCATAATGGTTCAAAATATGTTGATATGACCGTTATTTCCAAGGATAAGAAGTTCCGCAATTAAGTTTGTTGTGCCTGAGCCCTGGCCTGAGTCCTTCAGGGCTCAGGTCACCTTAGTTGACAGCAAGCTGCTTTCAAGATTTCAACAGTACGATCAAGGCACCAGAGCCGCCATCAGCCGCAGTCGCCTGGCTGAATGCCAATACTTCATCTTTCTGTATCAGCCAGTTCCTGACTTTTTGCTTCAGTACCGGTTCCTTGTTGATTGATCCCAGTCCTTTGCCATGAATGATGCGCACGCAACGTGTGCCATTGCGCATGCATTTGCGCAGGAATTCTCCCAGACTATCCCTGGCTTCATCGCGGCGCAGGCCATGCAGGTCAAGTTGTGCCTGTATGACCCAGTGGCCTTTACGCAGCTTCCTGACCACATCCTGGCCTACACCTGATCTGGTGTAACTCAGGTTTTCATCGGTTTCCAGCAGTGAGTCAGCATCGAACTCATCTGATAAAGATTCCTGGAGCGCTGCCTGCTCATCAGCAATGTGTTGAAAGGGCAGGGGTTGAAGGCGCTCAGGCAGGGGCTGATGTTTCACCGCAGTTTTTAAAACCTCTACCTTGCCTACGCTGGAGCGAAAAATATTGGCCTCTTCTCTGGCTTTCTTTTCACGTTCCAGACGTTCGGTTTCAGCGCGTTGCCGGCTTTCTTCTTGTTGCTTTAATTGCTGACTGAGTGACTTCAGGTCAGCAAGGTTTTTAAAAGACGACATGCTTTACTTCCTTGACGTTTGGCTTATTCTTCCAGGAAACGCTGCGCATCCAGCGCTGCCATGCAACCTGTGCCAGCACTGGTAATGGCCTGGCGATAGATGTGGTCCTGTACGTCACCAGCCGCAAACACGCCAGGTACATTGGTGGCCGTTGCCATGCCTTCAGTACCGGTACGGGTTTTGATATAGCCATTCTTCATGTCCAGCTGGCCATCAAAAATGCTGGTATTTGGCTTGTGGCCAATCGCAATGAAAACGCCGTGCACAGTGATAGGGCTAACTGTTCCATCTGCATCTTTGACATTGATACCAGTCACGCCAGATTCATCACCGATCACTTCATCGAGCGTATGGTTCCATTTGACTTCGATCTTGCCTTCAGCCACCTTGGCCATCAGGCGGTCAATCAAGATTGCTTCTGCGCGGAACTTGTCGCGACGGTGGATGACAGTAACCTTGCTGGCGATGTTTGACAGATACAGGGCTTCCTCCACCGCCGTATTGCCACCACCGACCACTGCGACTTCCCTGCCACGGTAAAAGAAACCATCGCAAGTTGCACAGGCAGACACGCCCTTGCCCATGAAGGCTTGCTCAGATGGCAGGCCCAGGTATTGGGCGGATGCGCCAGTAGCAATGATCAGGGAGTCGCAAGTGTACTGCGCCTGATCGCCAATCAGGCGTATTGGTTTTTCATCGAGCTTGGCGGTGTGGATGTAATCAAAAATGATTTCTGTATTAAAGCGTTCTGCGTGCTGTAAAAAACGCTGCATCAGTTCTGGCCCTTGTACGCCCATAGGGTCAGCTGGCCAGTTTTCCACGTCAGTCGTGGTCATCAACTGGCCGCCTTGTTCTACACCAGTGATCAGTACAGGTTTCAGATTGGCGCGGGCAGCATACACAGCGGCGGAATAACCTGCGGGGCCAGAGCCAAGAATTAATACGCGGGCATGTTTGGGTGTGGACATAGCAGACCTGATAAAAAAGTTGATGATTAGCTGAATTGCAGATAATAGATGGCGTTTTTAATGCAAATTTCAAGTTTTTTGCTGATTTTGCATCGCTATCCTGAGGTAAGCCTGAATTATAGACTATCCTCATAGTGGTCGTCTTCCTGCCGTGGTGCGCCAGACGGGCATATCTGTTTCAACTGTTACAGTGCACTTGTTTGGCGCATACACGGCTTCATGCTATCTTGTCAGCTTTTGATAGCTGTCCGAATGAGGTTGCTCTCTGTTTTATGACTACTGGTAACGAAGCTTATACTCGAAGCAAGAAAACTGCAGCACCTGCAGCGCCACCAAACCGCTTTCTGGTTCTTTTGATGGAAGCGAAATGGATAGCCCTTGCCGCATTTTGCATTTGCCTGATACTGATCATGGCAAGTTATTCCACGCAAGACCCTGGCTGGTCGCGGTCGGTGGATATTCCACGCATACACAATATCGCTGGCAAATTTGGTGCGTGGCTATCTGACGTGCTGTTTTATGTATTTGGCATTTCAGCATGGTGGTGGTGTGTATTTGCCTGCCGCCAGGTGTGGATTTCCTATAGTAATTTGTCGCAAAGGGTGAAGCTCAATCCCGAGCCAGAGCCTGAAGTCGGCTTCCCTGAAATCCTGGTGCGTAATGTTGGATTTGGCTTGCTATTGGCTGGCAGCATGGGTCTGGAATATTTGCGCATGCACAGCCTTAAAGTGGCCTTGCCGCTGGGGCCGGGTGGGGTGCTGGGTGAATTGATCGGCAATGCCGGTTTTGCGGCGTTGGGCTTTACTGGCGCGACGCTGGCCTTGTTGCTGATGATTGCTTTAGGTATTAGCCTCTATTTCCACGTATCCTGGCTGACGATCGCAGAACGCATAGGCACTGGCATAGAATGGGCCTTTGTCTTCGTGCAAAGTAAACATGCAGATGCAGAAGACCGGCGCGCTGGCCAGACTGCCGCCGTCAAGCGTGAAGAAGTCGTGGTACAGGAAAGAGCCAAGATTGTTGAGGCCACACCAATACGCATAGAGCCGCAAGTAGTTGCGGTCCAGCGCTCAGAACGGGTAGAAAAAGAAAAGCAGGTTTCCCTGTTCAATGAACTGCCAGATACCAATTTGCCACCCTTGTCTTTGTTGGACGAACCGCCGCCGGTGCAAGAAACTGTCAGCGTACAAACCCTGGAATTCACCAGCCGTCTGATAGAAAAGAAACTCTCAGACTTTGGCGTCGATGCCAAGGTGGTGGCAGCTTACCCAGGCCCTGTGGTAACCCGCTATGAAATAGAACCGGCTACTGGCGTCAAAGGTAGCCAGATCGTCAATCTGGCGCGTGATCTGGCGCGTTCCTTGTCGCTGACATCCATACGCGTGGTCGAGACCATACCCGGCAAGAATTTTATGGGACTGGAATTACCGAATCCCAAGCGTCAGATTGTGCGCCTGACCGAAATTTTGGGTTCCAAGGTCTATAACGATAGCTCATCGAGCCTGACTGTTGCATTGGGCAAGGATATTGGCGGCCTGCCTATCTGTGCTGATCTGGCCAAGATGCCGCATTTGCTGGTGGCGGGTACTACAGGTTCTGGTAAGTCTGTAGGTATCAATGCCACAATCCTGTCGCTGCTGTACAAGTCAGATCCTAACGATGTGCGCATGATACTGATTGACCCAAAAATGCTGGAAATGTCTGTGTATGAAGGCATACCGCATTTGCTGGCACCAGTGGTGACGGATATGCGTCAGGCAGGCCATGCCCTGAACTGGGCGGTGGCAGAGATGGAGCGCCGTTATAAGCTCATGTCCAAGCTCGGTGTGCGTAATCTGGCTGGCTATAACGCCAAGATTGCCGAGGCAGCGCGCAAGGAAGTTCATATCCCCAACCCTTTCAGTTTGACGCCAGATGCGCCGGAACCCCTTGAAAAACTGCCAACCATCGTCATTATTATTGATGAGCTGGCTGATTTGATGATGGTGGTCGGTAAAAAAGTAGAAGAACTGATTGCCCGTATTGCGCAAAAAGCCCGCGCTGCAGGCTTGCATCTGATCCTGGCGACACAAAGGCCGTCAGTAGACGTGATCACTGGCCTGATCAAGGCGAATATTCCTACCCGTATCGCCTTCCAGGTCAGCAGCAAGATAGATTCACGTACCATTCTTGACCAGATGGGGGCAGAAGCCTTGCTGGGCATGGGTGACATGCTTTATATGCCGCCAGGCACAGGCTTGCCTGTCCGTGTGCATGGTGCTTTTGTCTCGGATGAAGAAGTACATCGCGTAGTTGAATATTTAAAATCGCAGGGCGAACCAAATTACATAGAAGGCATACTTGAAGGCGGTACGCTGGAAGAAGGGGGCGAGGCAAGTGGAGAGAGTGCTGGCACAGGTGGTGGTGAGGCTGATGCTTTGTATGACCAGGCAGTTGCCATCGTTCTCAAGAATCGTCGTGCCTCTATCTCGCTGGTACAAAGGCATTTACGCATAGGCTATAACCGTGCAGCCCGTTTGCTGGAACAAATGGAGCAAAGTGGTGTCGTATCTACCATGCAGTCCAACGGTAACCGCGAGATACTGGTTCCTGCCGGGAATACAGCTGAATAAAGCAACAGAATAGCAGCGACAGAATAGGATAAATCAGTGAAGAAACAATCTAACATGATGGCAAAACTGGTGGCAGGTGCCTTTGCACTTGCCATGATACCCGCATGGGCATCTGCTACTGCGGTTGATCAGTTCAAATCCTTCGTGACGAACAATAAAAGTGCCAAAGGTGAATTTACCCAACAGCAAGTCAAAATAGTCGATGGCAATCCCAAGATCAGCAAGACAGCAACAGGCAATTTCGTGTTTGCCCGCCCAGGCAAGTTTATCTGGTCATATGTCAAACCGTATGAGCAAGTCTTGCAGGCAGATGGTGACAAACTCTACATCTATGACAAAGACCTGAATCAGGTCACGATCCGTCCTCTCGGCAATTCCCTGGGCTCCAGTCCTGCAGCCATTTTATTTGGCAGTGCTGGCTCGGCCGACCTGGACAAGAATTTCAATTTCAAAGAGGTCGGTACCAAGCAGGGCCTGGAGTGGCTGGAAGCTACGCCCAAAGCCAAGGATTCACAGTTTGAAACCATAGGTATAGGCATGAAAGATGGCGTGCCTGTCGCTTTGGAATTGCACGACAATTTTGGCCAGTTTTCTACCCTGACCCTGAAGAATCTGGAAAAAAATCCTGTCTTGAAGCCTGAGCAATTCAAGTTTGTCGTGCCTGCTGGTGCCGATGTATTTCGACAGTAGTATCTAATGAATATGTTGCACAATAATTCGCGCAAAAAACCTGCCCCACTGGCAGAGCGCATGCGTCCGGCTACGCTGGATGATGTCATCGGCCAACAGCATATCCTGGGTGAGGGCAAGCCTTTGCGCGTGGCTTTCCAGTCAGGTGAACCGCATTCGATGATCTTGTGGGGCCCGCCTGGCGTAGGCAAGACTACGCTGGCGCGCCTGATGGCAGATGCTTTTCTATGTGAATTCATCGCCTTGTCGGCAGTCTTGTCAGGTATCAAGGACATACGCGAAGCGGTAGAGCGTGCCCAGATATTGCAGGCAACTTCACATCGCCGCACCATATTGTTTGTTGATGAAGTCCATCGTTTCAATAAAGCTGTCAAGTCATATATAAATCAAATAATTACGAGAGTCGTTGTGCAGTTTTTTGGGCTTCCCCATTGTTCGTTGGGGGCAAACCATGCCTGATCTGTTTGCACAAGACCCCAGTTTTCAGAACACCCCGCTCGCAGAAGCACTTCGCCCCAAGACCTTGGACGAGGTCATTGGGCAGCTGCACTTGCTGGGTCAAGGAAAACCTTTGAGACTGGCTTTCCAGTCGGGTAAACCCCATTCCATGATCTTCTGGGGGCCGCCCGGCGTTGGTAAAACGACATTGGCACGGCTCACGGCCTCGGCCTTCAAGTGTGAGTTCATCGCCTTGTCTGCCGTGTTGTCTGGTGTTAAAGACATCAGAGAAGCAATGGAACAGGCAAGGCAATATCTTGCTCAAGGCAAGAACACCATCTTGTTTGTTGACGAGATTCACAGATTTAATAAGTCCCAACAAGATGCTCTTTTGCCTCATGTTGAGTCGGGGCTTTTTACCTTTATTGGTGCGACTACTGAGAATCCTTCTTTTGAAGTTAACTCTGCTCTGCTGTCTCGTGCTCAGGTCTATGTCCTGAAGTTGCTTACAGATGACGAATTGAAACTTCTGCTCAATAGAGCTAAAGAAGAAAATGCCCTTGGCAATCTTGAGTTTGAACACAAGGCTATAGACAACATAGTTGGATATGCAGATGGAGACGCCAGAAGGTTCCTGAACCTGCTTGAACAATGCAAGACGGCTGCTGGAGCTGCTGGAGTTCAAAAGATAGATGCAGACTTTATACAGAATGCTCTGACTCTCAATGCAAGGCGTTTTGATAAAGGCGGGGACAACTTCTATGACCAGATTTCAGCCTTGCATAAGTCTGTTCGTGGTTCCCATCCTGATGCGGCACTTTATTGGCTAACACGCATGTTGGACGGTGGTGCTGATGCTCGGTATCTATCAAGAAGAATCGTTCGCATGGCTTGGGAAGACATTGGCTTGGCCGATCCAAGGGCCATGCAGATAGCCAACGATGCGGCCTTGACCTATGAGCGGCTTGGAAGCCCTGAAGGTGAGTTGGCCTTGGGGCAAGCGGTGATCTATCTAGCAATGGCAGCGAAGAGCAATGCTGGTTACAACGCCTACAACCAAGCCAAAGCCTTCGTGAAGCAGGACAATAGCCGGGAGGTTCCTGTACATCTGCGAAATGCACCAACAAAGCTCATGAAGGAATTGGGCTATGGGCATGAGTACCGTTATGCTCATGACGAACCCAATGCCTACGCTGCTGGCGAGACATACCTACCTGACGGCATTGAAGAACCTGGTTGGTATCAGCCAGTGCCAAGAGGCTTAGAGATCAAGATTGCTGAAAAGCTTGCTCTCCTGCGGAAGTGGGATGAGGAAGCAGGAAAAACTAAAAACTAGAAAGAAAATGTAAATGCAAAATCTACTTCAAGAATTGACAGATTTGCTTTCAACGGATGATCGTTTGGTATCCGAAGGCAGGCTCATGAAAAACAAAGTGGTCGAGCTTGCCCTCAACCTTGATTCATTATTGCTAAAACACCTTCTAAAAAGTGAATCATTGAAGAAGCACTTTTTTTGTGAGATTGAAGGCGTGCTGATTTTTGACAAAATCAAATTTCAGAAATTTGTTAGCAACAAGAAGTTTTTACCTGATAGCTTTACGGCATATAAGAACAAGATTGGTCTTGTTGCTGATGAAGAATATTTGAGCGAAGCCAAAGAGGTTGTGCTTGCCTGGCCTTACAAAGACTGTGTGCTGGAAGGCTCACAAGACAACGAAGATGCAAAGCGTAACGAAGTCTTTTGGAATGAAGTTCTGGCTCCTGACCAGATTGATAGATTGCTTTCGCCCAAAGCATTCACCAGGTTCAAGGTCTATGGCAAGGGCGGCGAGAGTTTGTCAAAGGAAATCAAGGATGAAGATAATTTAATCCTCAAGGGCAACAACCTGCTGGCGCTTCACAGTATCAAGAGTCGATACGCTGAAAAAGTAAACCTCATCTACATTGATCCGCCGTACAACACAAACAACGACAGCTTTAGGTATAACGATAGCTTTAGTCACTCCACATGGCTAACATTTATGAAGAGCCGTTTAGAAGTGGCAAGGAAAATGCTGCATCCAAGTGGAACTATTTGGATCACTATTGATGAGATTGAAGGTCACTATCTAAAGGTTCTCTGTGACCAAATTTTCGGCAGAGACTGTTTCGTTTCTGCAATTGCATGGCGATCTGCTGACTCTTCAAACAATGATGCGAAGCAATTCTCAGTTGATCACAATACGATTCTCGTTTATTCAAAGAAGCCGGGTTGGCTGAGTTATAGGCTTGAAAGAACAGACGAAGACAACGGCCATTATTCTAATGCCGATAACGATCCGAAAGGTCCGTGGTTCTCAGGTAATGTATCGTCTCCGAATCCACGAGAGAATCTTAAATACGACATCATTGCTCCTAACGGCAGTAAGATCGCACCTCCTAACAACGGTTGGCGTTGGTCTAAAGAGAAGGTCCAGGAATTCATCCGCACTGGGGAAATCATCTTCCCTGATGACACACGTATTCTCAAGAAGACCTATCTAGTTAATCAGAAGGGGATTGCTCCGTCCAGCATATGGGATGACTATGAAACAACAGGCCATAACCGCCAAGCGAAGTACGAACTGAAGAAGTTGTTTCCCGAATCGGAAACTGCGGACTTGTTCAAAACACCAAAGCCAGAGAGACTGCTTAAACGAGTCCTTGAGATTGGCTCTCAAGAGGGAGACTTGGTTATGGATTTCTTCATGGGGGCGGCAACTACATGTGCGGTAGCCATGAAGATGAAACGTCGTTTCATCGGTGTAGAGCAGATGGACTATATCCAAGATGTGTCAATTGCTCGTCTTTTAAAAGTAATTCAAGGTGAACAAGGCGGTGTGTCCAAGCAGGTTGAGTGGAAGGGCGGCAGTGGGTTCATCTATTGTGAGCTTGCACGAGCCAACCAAGCCTTTGTTGAAGCCATTGAAGCGGCAGCAACAACTGAAGAGCTTGCGAAGATCTGGGTAGACATGCAGGAGAATGCATTCTTGTCCTATCGTGTCAATTCCAAGGATGTTGATGAATCCAAGGCTGATTTTGCTAACCTGAGCCTGGCTGATCAGAAGAGATTTCTTGTAGAAATTATGGACAAGAATATGCTCTATGTTCCCATATCCGAGATTGATGATCAGGCATATGCCATCCCAGAAACGGAAAAGGCATTGAACAAAAAATTCTTCGATTGAGGACAATATGGCTGAGATAAAAACCCTCTCCCAAGTCCTCATAGAAGAACTTGGGAAACGAACAATTGAAGGAACGAAGTTGCCAGAGTCCATTACTGGCAACCTGAACCCTCAATTTCCAACGCGCTCTTATCAAGAGCGAGCCTTCAAGTTTTTTTTGAACTACTGGCAAGAAGCTTTTGATGGAAAGCCTCGTCAAAATCATCAACTACTGTTCCATATGGCAACGGGTAGCGGTAAAACTCTGATGATGGCTGGGCTTATTGCATATCTGTATGAGAAGGGTTATCGTAACTTCCTGTTCTTCGTCAATAATAGCAACATCATTGAGAAGACGAGGGATAATTTCCTTAATGCCACTTCAAAGAAATACTTGTTCTCCGACACCATCAGTTTTGGAGACACGCGAGTGGCCATCAAGGAAGTGGATAATTTCCAAGGTGCGAATGGTGACGATATAAATATCGTATTTTCTACCATTCAGGGCTTGCACATGGCTTTGAATACTCCAAGGGAGAACAGTCTTACCTATGATGACTTTGAGGATCAGAAGATTGTTCTGATTTCAGATGAGGCTCACCATATAAATTCTGATACGAAAAAGGGCAAGGAAGTAGATCAGGAAGAACTATTTGAGATAGTCTCGTGGGAAGGAACAGTCGAACGGATTTTCCGTGCCAATCCTTCCAATGTGCTGCTTGAATTCACGGCTACAGTGGATTTCAGCGATGAAAATCTGAATGCCAAGTATCAACCCAAGCTCATCTTTGACTACCCGTTGAAGGAGTTCCGCAAGGACGGCTACTCCAAGGAAGTCAAGGTTCTTCAGGCGGACCTGTCACCCATTGACAGAGCCCTCCAAGCTATCTTGCTGAATCAGTATCGTCGCAAGATTTTTGAGAAGAACAGGCAGCACATTAAGCCTGTGATCCTCTTCAAATCGAAGACCATTAAGGATAGCCAATCCTTCCTGGAAGAGTTCAAGGAGGCGGTGAAGAAGCTGAAAGCTGAATCCCTTGAGGCAATCAAGAGCCGTAGCAGTGAGCCGGTGGTCCTCAAAATCTTTGACTATCTTGCTGCCAACAAGATCAGTCTTGAGAATTTGATTGCAGAACTGAAAGAAGACTTTTCAGAGGAAAAGCTTATTTCAGTGAATAGCAAGGAAGAAAGCGAGGTCAAGCAGATGGCAGTCAACTCGTTGGAAACTAACGAGTATAGGGCTGTCTTTGCTGTGGATAAATTGAATGAAGGTTGGGACGTTCTCAACCTCTTTGACATTGTTCGCCTGTATGACACGCGAGATGGCAAAGGGGGAAAGATCGGTAAGACTACCATGAGCGAAGCCCAATTGATTGGGCGTGGTGCTCGTTACTGTCCCTTCCAGCTAACCGGCGATCAACCGTTGTTTGGTCGGAAGTATGATTCAGATTTGGAAAACGAACTTCGTATCTGCGAAGAGTTGTTCTATCACAGTGCGTACAATCCAAAATACATTCAAGAGTTAAATACAGCCCTGCAAGAAATTGGTCTGAAGCCGAAGGAGACGAGAGAGAGGAAAGTTCATCTCAAAAAATCATTCAAGGATACCTCCTTGTATAAGGCAGGACATATCTTCTTGAATGAACGAGATAAATACAGTCGAGAAGACATTGAGGGGCTGGATAGTAGCAGCATCAATCAAACCCACAAGGTTTCTCTTCGCACTGGCTACACCAAGAGTTTTGTCGCCTTTGATGCTCCCGACAGGGATAAAGGTGCTGACAAATTAAGCGTAGATTATTCATTGAGGGATTTTGGTGCAGCTATCGTTCGCAAGGCTATTCAGAGGATAGAGTTTTATGAATTCTCTAATCTAAAGATGTATTTGCCAAAGCTGAATTCAGTCCAGGAGTTCATTGCTTCAAATAAATATCTTGGTTTGGTTAAGGTGGAAGTTTCTGGGTTGCCTGAACAGATCAAGAGTCTGAGCCCTGATGAAAAACTTGATGCGACAATTCAGGTACTGGCGGTTATTTCTGAGGTGATTGCTTCGGACAAGATTGAGTACAAGGGAAGTAAGAAGTTTTCGCCTCGTATGGTCCGAGATGTGTTCAGTGATAAGACTCTGAACTTCATGGTGGATGATGGTGGGGACAAGGAGTTTGGCCGGTCAATGAATGACCCGGCAGAGACTGCTTATCACTTGGATCTCAGTACCAGGGCTTGGTTTGCCTTTGACGATTGCTTTGGGACTTCGGAAGAAAAGCTGCTGATTCAGTATATTGATAAGCGGTATGCGGAACTTGCGAAGGTTTACTCTGAGGCTTACCTGATTCGGAATGAAAAGCACTTCAAGCTCTATGCTTTTGAGGACGGAAGACCTCTTGAGCCCGATTTTATTCTTTACCTGATAGGCAAAGAGAAGACGGATACGATGCATTATCAAGTCTTCATTGAGCCTAAAGGCGGTCATCTGCTGAAGGCCGACGAGTGGAAAGAGAAGTTCTTAGTGAGCATCAGAGATACCTTCCAAGTTGAGCAGCTTTTCTCCAACAAAAAATATGCGGTATGGGGGCTACCTTTCTACAACAGCACCGAACGAATGCCTGAGTTTGAAGCAGCGTTTGATGACCACTTGCTATGAGCTTTGAGACATGAAACAGAAGCTGTTGTTGATTAATCTGGAGAGTAAACACAAGGTAGACCTGTCCCCTCTGGAAGAGAGCTTTCGGGTCATCATCTTCGTCGCTGATGACGGTGAATGGATGTGTGGTGACTGTATAGCTCGCTATGCAAGATGTTAAGTTAGGTGATATGAAAATCAATGATTCAAATAGTCAAAGAATTGGACTCAGTAAAATGACGGGACAAACCTTCTTCATAGGCACCAGAAAGGCCAATGGTCAGATAAGCTCGATTTCTCGGGGGATTGATCCTATGGAGTTTATTGAGCTTTTCAAAGAAAAAGGTGAGGTCAAGGTTCTAGTTGACTATTCGCCATTGATTGAGCAGCTTCATGATCTGCATAAATCTTACAATGAGAAAGAAACTAGAGATGAATACAACTCTATGTTCAACTATTGGCAAGAAGCGAAAACCTATGAAGATAAACAGTACAGGATGTACTGCTCTTCTGTGCTGACTACCAAGGCAAGTGACTTAATCAATAAGCTTCAGCAGAAGTTGCAAAAATCCCAGAGTGATGGAGATTTAACTTGGAAGTTGAATCCCTATCAAATGCATGGAACTCACCAGATGGTTGATGCCTTCAAGATTGATGCTGAAATGTATATGGATGCATTATTGATTTATATTCATTCAAAAGCATCGGTGGAGATTAATTCATTCAAGAAAGATACTGTCTTGTCTGCTTATGGTGAGTTCTTGCAGAAACTCATTCATGAGATGTATGTGAGTATTGTTGGTAAAGGAGGGAACAACCACTCTGAATCATTTCTCAAATACCTGGCTTTTGAAAGCGCATCAGATTTTCAACAGCACATGGCATTGAGTGGGGGGGGCGAATCTCGTAGTGACTTCATTTTGCGCATAGTGCAAGAGAAGAAGCCATGTGAGTTGAATAATTGTGAAAAGGGCTATCCTATGGAGGTTGCGATTCATTATGATAATTTCTGGCCGAACTTGATGCTCATTATTGAAATGTTGAAGGAGCTCCTGTGCAAAATTCAATCTATCAATGACCTCCTGAAACTCTTGAGAGCAGGGGGTGTTGAGTGGGATGCAGATGGCACTTCAGGAGATGATCTAAAAGCCTTGTTGAAGTTGAATCAATAGCAAAAATGTCACCCTTGTATGGGTATGGATTTCAAGCCTGTTACTTATTTTGATTTGAATTCGCCACAGAAGGAAACCTACAACTTCCACAAGATTGCTACTCGGTTGCAGTTGTTGCAAAAGATCTTGATACCGCGTCACCCGTACCACGCGGGCTGGAAATAAAGATAGCAGAAAAACTCGCGTATTTGCGCAGTCTGGATGAGTAAGCCAAGTAAGCAAACTCAGTAATGCCACAGTAAACCCACCATTTTCATCAAGGATGATCATGCATAAACCTTTGACCGCAAGCCTGTTGTTATTGTCCCTGGTTGGAAGTGCCTATGCCCAGACAGAGGAGCAGCGTAGTACCCTGGCTGACCAAAAAGAAGTTGCTGTCACGATCTACAATGAAAACCTGGCTCTGATCAAGGACCAGCGCAAACTACCCTTGAAGCGTGGCGCAAGCGCACTGGCTTTCCGCGATGTCAGCGCCAAGATGCGTGCAGAAACTGCATTGCTGCGCAGCTTGTCTTCTCCAGGCAGCTTGTCCGTCGTAGAGCAAAATTTTAATTTCGATTTGCTAACACCGCAAAAACTGCTGGAAAAATATGTAGGCCGCAATGTCAATATCATCCGCACCAATCCTGCGACGGGTGCGGAGACGACAGAGTCTGCGCAAGTCTTGTCTGCAAATAATGGCGTGGTGTTGAAGATAGGCGACCGCATAGAAACCGGCCTGCCTGGTCGCATCATTTATCCTGATGTGCCAGCAAACCTGCGTGACCGTCCTACCCTGGTCATGGCACTTGATAACAACGGTGCACAGCAACAGGATGTAGAACTCAGTTACCTGACCGGTGGTTTGTCCTGGAAGGCAGACTATGTTGTCGAGTTGAATGCGGCTGATGACAAGCTGGATATTTCAGGCTGGGTTACTTTAGGTAATACCAGTGGCACAACTTACCGCAATGCCAAGCTGCAACTGGTCGCAGGTGATGTGCATCAAGTGTTGCAAAGAGTAGAAATAACCGGTAGTTCAGTAAGAAGACTGGATGCCCCTCAGCCCATGATGGCTAAAAAAGCCATGGCGGAAGAATCTCTGTTTGAGTATCACCTCTACACGCTGGACAGGCCAACCACTATTGCAGAAAACCAGACCAAGCAAGTAGCTTTGCTGTCTGCATCTGGTGTGCCTGCACGTAAAGAATTGCTGCTGGCAGGCAGTGATTATTACTACCAAAGCAGTTACGGTGATCTTGGTCAAAAAATGAAGATAGGCGTTTTTGTTGAATTCGACAATAAAGAGGCCTCTCAACTGGGCATGCCTTTACCCAAAGGTGTCGTACGGGTTTACAAAAAAGATGGTGCAGGCAATGCCCAGTTCATAGGTGAAGACAGTGTTGATCACACACCAAAGAATGAAAAAGTACGCCTGAAACTGGGCGAAGCCTTTGATGTGACTGCCGACAAGAAGCAAACTGACTTCAAAAAACTCGCAGCGAGCGGCAAATACAATTACGTTTCTGAAAGTGCCTACGAGCTGGTATTGAAAAATGCCAAAAAAGAAGCCGTCATCGTCACCGTGCAAGAACCCATGCCTGGTGACTGGCAAGTCTTGAGCAGTAGCCATCCTTATACCAAGAGCGCCAGCAATACGGCAGTATGGAAAATCAGCGTACCTGCAGAAGGTAATACCAAGCTGGTTTACCGTAGTCTTGTGAAGTATTGATACGTAGATTTTGATGTAAAAACAGCATTTCCCCTTGTTTGAAAATAGGGGAAATGCCCATCCCTTGATACAATAGTCGATTAGCTTAGTTCACTGCACTTAAAATCATGATAGATATTCAACTTTTGCGCAAAGATATTGCCAGTGCGGCAGCGCGCCTGGCTACCCGTAAGTTCCAGCTGGATGTAGAAACCTTTAATGCACTCGAAGCCGAGCGCAAGCAAATCCAGTCCCGTACTGAAGAGCTGCAAGGCAAGCGCAATACCTTGTCCAAACAGATCGGCAATCTGAAAAGCAAAGGTGAGGATGCATCCGCCTTGATGGCAGAAGTTGCAAGCATTCCAGAAGAGTTGAAAGCATCAGAAACGCATTTGAGTGATGTGCAAGTTCGCATGAGTGCATTCCTGCAAACCATTCCCAATCTGCCACATGAATCTGTTGCTGTCGGTGAAGATGAAACCGGCAACGTGGAAGTGCGCAAGGTCGGTGCGCCACGCGCGTTTGATTTTGACGTCAAAGACCATGTCGATATCGGCTCAGCCCTGGGCCTGGATTTTGAAACTGCAGTGAAACTCACAGGCTCCCGTTTCTCCGTCATGAAAGGTGGCGTGGCACGTCTGCACCGCGCACTTGCCCAGTTCATGCTTGACATGCAAACGGTGGACCATGGCTATACTGAAATGTATACGCCTTACATGGTCAATGCTGATTCTATGCGCGGCACGGGTCAATTGCCCAAGTTTGAAGAAGACTTGTTCGCAGTGAAAAAAGGTGGGCAAGAAGGTACAGGCGAGACGTTTTACCTGATCCCTACTTCCGAAGTCACACTCACCAATACCGTGCGCGACGAGATTCTGGCTGCCGATGCATTGCCTATCAAAATGACCGCACACACACCATGCTTCCGTTCTGAAGCAGGTAGCGCAGGCCGTGATACCCGCGGCATGATACGTCAGCATCAATTCGACAAAGTCGAAATGGTGCAAATCGTTCATCCAGAAAAATCCATGGAAGCCCTGGATGAAATGGTCGGCCATGCTGAAGCCGTTCTGACCAAGCTGGAACTGCCTTACCGCGTCATGAGTCTGTGTACTGGCGATATGGGCTTTGGTGCCTGCAAGACTTTCGATCTGGAAGTATGGCTGCCAGCACAAAACACTTACCGTGAGATTTCTTCGATTTCGAATATGTTCGACTTCCAGGCGCGCCGCATGCAAGCCCGCTTCCGCAATGCCCAGGGTAAACCAGAATTGGTACACACTCTGAATGGCTCTGCGCTGGCAGTTGGTCGTACCCTGGTGGCTGTGCTGGAAAATTATCAGCAGGCGGATGGTTCTGTCGTTATCCCGACAGCTTTGCGCCCATACATGGGTGGCCTGGAAAAACTGACACCAGCGGCTTAATTGGCCCTGGTTTAATGAAAAACGCGCTTCATGACATAAAGTGAAGCGCGTTTTTTGTTTACAGATTGCGTTTAGCCTGCCAGCAAATCCATTTCAGAACGACGATCTACAAACAGGCTATTGCCATGAATTTTCTTGGCCTGCTTCTTGGCATCTGATGCGGCGATGGAAATCTGGTGATGTGAGTAATAGCGGTTTGCTCTTGACCTGACCACACCCAGGGAGAGGCTGACCAGTGGGTAAAAGACTTTCTTGCCCTGTCTGTCTTCACTCAAATAACCACCTCTTTCTCGGTCTTCAATGCTGTAAAAATCATCAATGGCAGCAGAAAAACTTGCCAGTATGTCCTGGCAGCGTACTTCCCAATCCTCGCTGCGGAACAGGATGATGAAATCATCGCCACCAATGTGACCAATAAAATCCAGTTGCGGATCACAATGCTGCTTTAATACATCGCTGGTCATTTGTATGATGTCGTCGCCACGGCGGTAACCATAGACATCATTAAAGGGTTTGAAATGATCAAGGTCGCAATAGCAGGCACAGAAAGACTGCTCTTTCTGCAGCAATACATCGATATGCTCATTGATAGGGACATTGCCCGGCAATTGCGTCAGTGGATTGGCATAACGCGCCGCAGTGATTTGCATTTGCGTGATCTCGCGCATCAAATCCGGCCCGCTACCCAGACCTATATAGCGCCCTTGATCAGTAATGATAATGCCGTTGATTAACTGCTCGGGATTGGCTTCCACGATAATGTGGCTGACATCCTGCATGCTGGTATTTTTGTCGACAATAACAGGATGCGCCTCCATGAAAACCGTGCAAGGCTTTTTACCATACAGTTCACGCTGATAAGGGCGGGCGAAGCGGTCTATCATGTGGTAGCGGTTGATCAGGCCTACAGGTATGCCGTCATCCACTACAGGGATGATTTGTAATTTCGGATGTTGCAAGAAGATGTCATCGACCTGGTTATTCAGCATGCGAGAAGAAATGGTCGGCGGTGTCTTTAAAATCTTTTCTACTGTAGCCGCCTGCTCAAAGCTGCCTGATGTACGCCGTGCTGCCTGATATTGATTCGGCGTTAAAATCCGCGCCACTTCAGCCGACACTGCACGTGCAGGGGTAGGGTGGGGGCGGGCGATATGATAACCCTGGCCGCAGGCCACACCCAGATCACGCACAGCCAATAGCTCAGCCTGGGTTTCTATGCCTTCAGCGACGACGCGTGTACCAGATTTCTCAGCGATGCTTTGTATGGAGCGCACAAACTGCGCCTTGACCGGATCATGATCTATACCCTGGATAAAATGCATGTCGATCTTGACATAATCAGGCTTTAATTCTGACCACAAACGCAGGCTGGAAAAACCTTCTCCCAGATCATCAATCGCAATCTCAAAACCCATCTCGCGATAATGGATGACTGCCTCACACAGCAAAGCATAGTCATGCGTGGGCTGGTATTCAGTCAGCTCTATGATGACGCGCTCAGGGTTTATGCCCAGTTCATGGATATAATCCAGCGTCTCACCATAACGCACATCTCTTTGCAACAGGCACTCAGGGCTGACATTCAAAAACAACTTGCCAGGCAATTTCTGCGCTGCGAATTGTTCCAGCACGATACGACGGCACAGGTGCTCTACCGTCACCGTCAGATTATTGTCCCATGCAGCTTTAAACAAATTGCCAGGGGAGTGCAACGGACTGTCCGACGGGCCACGTATCAAACCCTCATAGCCAAGGATGTCGCCATTCTGCATCTGTACGATGGGCTGGAAACGTGCGGTAAGGAGGCGCTGCTCAATGATGCGTTGCAAATGCGCCAGCATCAGCGCAGCAGATTGCACACCGAACTGACTGATGTTTTGCTCAGATACCAGATTTTGCTGAGACAGATAATCCACAGTATCTCCCGCTATACAACTTTCCATTGAAGCTAATCCCAATGTTGATATGCCAAATGCAGCCACAGTTACAGGCGACAGCTTGCCGCATTGCATCAGAATATAGTCTTGCTTTATGACATCTTCATGTCGCGATATGTAGTCAGGTTTTTAACTTGCACGGCGACGTTGCTTCGCTAATTTTGATTTGAGCAAGTTCTTTGCTATAATCACAGGCTTCGTTTATAACGAACAACCAAGCCGGAGAAGTGGCAGAGTGGTTGAATGTACCTGACTCGAAATCAGGCGTAGTAGCAATACTATCGGGGGTTCGAATCCCTCCTTCTCCGCCAGAACATGAAAAGCTCTTGATGGATAATCAAGGGCTTTTTTGCATCTAGTGGCCATTCTTTTGCTCATTAGGACACAACGCCCCGGCCTTCCTTTTTGATTAAATTTATGCTAAGCTCCGCGACTGTCTAAAATTTAGGCACATTCTTTTACATTCCCGAATTGTTGCTCTGATGCTGGTCTCCCTGTGAGTTCAGTGAAAGTTTTTGCAGAAGCACATCTCTCAGGCTAGACGATCAGGTATCAAGTGAACGCAATAGATCAAGCAAAATCGCAAGCAAAAGCAAAATCGGGCAGGAATGCGCTGCAAAGAAACGCCGGTTTCACTCTGTTGGAATTGCTGGTTGTGGTGGTCATCATAGGTTTGCTGGCTTCGTATGTGGGGCCAAAATATTTCGCACAAATTGGCAAGTCTGAGGCGGCGGTTGCAAAGGCTCAAATTACTGCGTTTGAAAAAGCACTGGATACTTATCGTATCGATGTGGGGCGGTTTCCAACGAGCGAAGAGGGTTTGACTGGCTTGCTGGAAAATCCATCGGCAAATACAAAATGGAATGGGCCTTATTTAAAGAAATCCATTCCACTTGACCCCTGGGGGCGTCCTTATCGCTATCTGTCACCAGCAAAAGACAAGGATTTTGAAATTGTCTCTTACGGCAAAGATGGTCAGGCGGGCGGCACAGGTGATGATGCCGATATTAGTAACTAGGTGCTTTTGGCGCAAACTTTTTAAATCAAACTATGCGCTTCAAAATAAGGGCACTGACACCTGATCAGCAAATCGTTGAAGAAATCATTGATGCGCGCACTGAAGCCGACGCACGTCTGGCGATAAAGAACCGTGGCTGGGTGGTTTCGTCATTGCAGCAAACCGGCACCCTTTCAATATTAAGATCTGGTCGTTCCGGGGTAAGGCCTGGTAAATTTTCTCTGCTCCTGTTCACCCAGGAGTTGCTGGCTTTACTCAATGCTGGCCTGACTATAGTGGAAGCTCTGGAAGCTTTATTGGAAAAAGAGCAAAGCCAGGAAATTCGTGCCGTATTGTCTACCGTTCTGACTGGCTTGCAGGAGGGAAAGCGCTTTTCCAAGGTATTGGCTGAGCAAGAAGAATATTTTCCAAGTTTATTTGTCGGTATTGTGCAAGCATCAGAAAGCACCAGCAGCCTGTCCCCATCATTGGCACGATTTGTAGAGTATCAGCAGCGTATTGATGTTGTCCGCAATAAAATTATCAGTTCCCTCATTTATCCTGCCATCCTGTTTTTGGTTGGCGGCGCTGTTACTTTCTTTTTGCTGGTGTATGTCGTACCACGTTTTGCAGAAGTCTATCGCGGAACTGGGCGCGCGCTGCCATGGTCGTCCCAACTGTTGTTGAACTGGGGGGCTTTTGTCACAGAACACGGTTCTGTATTTACCCTGGTTTGCCTGGCTGGTATTTTGTCCTTAGGCATCGCTATCAAAGGCATCTGGCAGAGAAACGGTGCCCTGGGTCTGGTCGCCAAATTCCCGGTGTTTAGTGAATCTATTCGTATTTATTCTTTATCCAGGCTGTATATGACCCTGGGTATGTTGCTCGATGGTGGTATCCCCATCGTTGCTGCCTTGAATACTGCTGCCAGCATGGTCGGTGCCAATATGCAGATGGCCTTACAGCAGGCAACTGCTTCGATTGAATCTGGTGTCATGTTATCTGAAGCCTTTGAACGCTATGAGTTGACTACACCAATTTCACAGCGGCTGTTAAGAGTGGGCGAACGCACAGGTGAATTAGGGAAGATGCTGACGCAATCGGCCAATTTTTATGAAGGCGAAATCACGCGCTGGATAGATCGTTTCATTCGTAGTTTTGAGCCAATTCTGATGGCTGTCATTGGCCTGATTGTCGGCACTATTGTGGTGCTTTTGTATATGCCTATATTCGATTTGGCGGATGGTCTTTCATGAATAGTGCTTTCGATAATATGACTAGCGTACTGGTTACGCCAGAATTGCTCCAGCAGGCCAGGGACTATGCCAATCAACATCATGTCAGCATGTGGCTTGCCCTGCTGAATCTGACACAGGTTGAGGCCAGGAAGCTGCTGCAGACACTGGGCCACTATTGCGATATGCCTGTGATGGAGACGGTAGAATTGCAGGCGCACGTGCCGGCTTTTGATTTGCTGCCATTGAACCGTGCCATGCAAAAGCAAAGCCTGATACTGCGTGATGCGCAAAACGGTTTGTTTGCAGTCATATCTGATCCTTTCGATCCCGATGTTCAGATCTGGCTTGGTTCCATCGCCAAATCTCCCATACAGTTCCGGCTGGCATTGAATACAGACATACAGGCATATTTGTCGCGCCATGAGGATACTACCCGTACTACTGATAGCCTGGCGAATACCGCCTCGCTTGACACCGCAGGTAAGCGCGAGAGTAAAGCCGCGACCAGGCTGTCCTTTGAATCTGTGTCGGAAGCAGCCAGCCCTGCAGTCAAGCTGGTCAATACCACCTTGTATGATGCTTTAAAGGTCGGTGCTTCAGATATCCATCTGGAAAGCACGGCACAGGGTTTGAGTGTCAAGTATCGCATTGATGGTGTGCTCGATCACATCACATCCACAACCGGCATTGCCGATGCTGAGCAAGTGATTTCCCGACTCAAGGTATTGGCTGAACTTGATATTTCAGAGCGTCGGGTGCCGCAAGATGGCAGTTTCTGCATCGAGGTCAATGACAGGGAAATCGATTTGCGGCTTTCCATTATGCCCAGCATACATGGTGAAGATGCGGTTATCCGTATCCTCGATAAGCGCGCAATGGTAGAAGCTTATGGTGCACTCAGTCTGGAAGCACTGGGTTTTGATGAGGCGTCGCTGGTTACCCTGCGCATGTTGACAGAAGAGCCGTATGGCATGCTACTGGTGACAGGTCCGACTGGTTCCGGCAAAACAACCACGCTCTATGCGGCGCTTTCAGAAATCAATAGCGGGCGCGAAAAAATCATCACCATTGAAGATCCGGTCGAATATCAATTGCCCGGTATATTGCAAATTCCTGTCAATGAAAAAAAAGGGCTTACCTTTGCCAAGGGCTTGCGTTCCATCTTGCGCCATGACCCTGACAAGATTATGGTGGGCGAAATCCGCGATCAGGAAACAGCAGAAATAGCCGTGCAGTCGGCACTGACAGGCCATTTGGTGCTCACCACCGTGCATGCCAATAATGTGTTCGATGTATTTGGCCGCTTTGCGCATATGGGTATTGATCCTTATGCCTTTGTCTCTGCATTGAATGGCATCTGGGCACAGCGTCTGGTACGTATCAATTGCCCGCATTGTTCGACAGAAATCAGCGTTGATGAACATATGTTGAAGCGGGTCAATCTGACTGCGGAAGACGTTCACGATTTCCATTTCCGGCAAGGGCAGGGCTGTGGCGATTGTCGTGGAACCGGTTATAAAGGCAGGCGCGCCATCGCCGAGATACTCACTTTGACGGATGAAATTCGTGAAATGATTATCGAAAAACGTCCTATCAGACAAATCAAAGATGCTGCAAGGCGTAATGGTACAACGACCTTGCGCGAAGCAGCGCTGGCAATGGTCAAGCGTGGCGACACAACGCTGGAAGAAATTAAAAGGATTACGTTGCATGCTTAAATTCTTTTGTTCTTCCTTATTGGTCGATATCAATGCCAGGCAGATTTGTATCAGCCAGCAAGTTGCAAAATTCCGTCGCTCGCCTGAGTTTGAAGTAGTACCCTCATTTCCACTGGATATAGAGCTCGATGCCACTGATTTTGGTCTGCAATGGCAGTCGGTATTTACCAATTATCCAGACAGGAAAGGTTTGCTGGAAATCGTCCTTGACGATGTACTGGTCAAATTTTTTGTGTTGGCACCACCATCCCACGCGCAGTCATTAAAGGATTTTCATGCTGCTGCCCAAATGCGGCTGGAAACTTTGTTTAATGTGAGCAGCGATGACTGGCTCATCAGTGCTGACTGGCAAAGCAATAAACCTTCATTGATCTGCGCTATTCCCAAGACGCTTTTGGCAAAAATCAGCGGTGCAAGTAAAAAATCTGGTCAGCGCATATTGAGCTTGCAGCCTCGCTTTGTATGGATGTGGAACCAATGCAAGCAAAGATTTTTAACTGACGCCTGGTTTGTATCTGTTGGCGAAAAGGCGATGACGCTGGGTACATTCCAGGAGGGATCTTTGCGCTTGGTCAAAACCATATTGTTGCCTGAGGCCAGTGACGACGTATGGCTGCGTACCCAATTGCAAAGAGAAGCAATGCTGCACCAGTTGAATCCACCGACGCAATTGTTGCTTGCAGGTCGTATTCCCACTACCTGGCAATACAGTCTGTTGCGCCAGACCAGCCAGTATCAGCTCGCAAAAAAAGATCTTGCAGACAGCAATACTGATGCCAATGCATTGCTTAAGAGCAGGGTGGGAGCCGCTTCATGAAAATGATACGGATAGAATTCGCGCCAGATTCAATAGCGAGGCGTTTGCATTACACTTCATTCCCGGTCTTGTTGCTGGCTGTGCTGGTACTGGTTTTACTCGGTGGTTTGGTCTGGCGCGGCAATCAACTGCTTCAAAGTCGCATGCATGCTGCAGAAAAAATGCAGAGTTTGCAGGCTGACATAGCGAAAATCGAAAAGAAACAACTGAAGACGCCACCGCCCAAGCTACCGCAAGAGCAAGTGATTGCGGTCAATCAGGCAATTGCCAAACTCAATCTGCCATGGACAGACTTGCTTGATGCGCTGGAAAAAGCCAGTTCAGACAAAGTCGCCTTATTGCAGGTGACACCGAATAGTCAAAAAGCCAGCTTGAAAGCGATGGCAGAGACAAAAAATAGCGACGACATGATTGCGTATATCGAAGCCTTGAAACAGCAAAAATTGTTTACAGCCGTGATTCTTGAAAAACACGAAATCAATGAGCAAGATCAGAATAAGCCATACAGGTTTCAATTTGAAGTGCAATGGCGCGATGGAGTCAGGCAATGACAACATCCCAAGCAAAACATGCTTCGAACTTGCCAAGGAAAATTCGTCTCGCCATAGTGTTTTCAGTACATGCACTGGGTTGGGTTAAATTGCTGTTGTTGTGCCTTTTGCTTGCGGTCAGTGCTGCCTGGTGGTACGGCGTACCCTATATGCAAAAGCAGATTTACAGGATGGAAGAGCAGCAAGCTGATCTGCAGATAAAACGCCAGCAATTGAATGTGCTTAAACAGACGCCGGTACTGGATGATAATTTGCAGCGCCTGAATGCATTTTATGAATTGCTAGGTGAAAAGAAGCATGTAGAACAACAAGTGAAAACCATACTGTATCTGGCCAATGAAGCAGGCGTTAGCCTGAAAGCTGGCGAGTATCAATTGGCAGAAAACAGTGCAGGCAAATTTTTCACTTACAAAGTGCAATTGCCTGTGAAGGGCAGTTATCTGCAAATCCGTAAATTTGCAGAACAGGTTTTGCTGACCATCCCATTTGCATCTCTGGATGAAACTTCCTTCAAGCGTGAAACCATCAATGGTCCCGTGATCGAGTCGAAAATGGTGTTCACCTTATATGTTGGTGCAACTGCAACATTGCCTGGCAGAGGTTTTGAATGAGCATGCGCAAAATTTTACTGGGTGGCGGTTTGCTCGTGGCTGTATGGATAGCCTTTTATGCAGATAAAACACCTGACGGTGATATTGTTGAAGCTGCAGCACCTAATGCAAAGAAGGTGCAGGTGACATCACAGGCAATTGCAACGCCTGCCAAGTTGCCAGATACCAAAACGAAGATACAAGCTGCAAATCAAGTGCAGACGATTGCTACTGTCATCGACAGAAAACAATTAATCGCGGCAGATTACAAAGGCAATGAAAGCTTCTTTGGCTCCCAAAGCTGGACGCCACCACCACCGCCTGCAGCCAAGCCGCCACCGCCACCGCCGCCAACTGCACCGCCTTTACCATTTCGCTATCTCGGTAAAAAGACAGACGATGGGCAAATGGAGGTTTACCTGTCCAGTGGTGACCGGACTTTTATAGTCCAGGAAAAAACTATTATTGAAAATATCTATCGTGTTGATGCCATCAAACCCACCATGATGAGTATCACCTACCTGCCTTTGAACCAAGTGCAGACTTTGCAAATCGGTAATGCAGATTAACTAATTGAGTATTTATGAATTCATTTCAACACTTGCTGGGTCGTCGGCTACTGTCCCTGATAATAGTTTGCATATCGCTATTTGGTTGTGCTGCACAGATGGCTTACCGTGATGGCAAAGACCTCATCGCGCAGGACAAACTTGAAGATGGTTTGGAGAAATTCAAATTCGCCATGGCAGAGGCACCAGGCCAGCTTGAATATCGCAAAGCCTATCTGAAAACGCGTGAACAAATCATCTATAGCTTGCAGGAGCAGGCAGACCAGTCCGTCAAGCTGGAAAAGCTGGTTGCTGCCAGATTGCATTTTCAAAGAATATTAAATATCGATCCGGCCAATGAACAGGCCAGGGCAGGGCTATTCAAGCTGGAGCAACTCGATCAGCATGCAGCATTGATTACTGAGGCGCAGGCCTCGTTCGATAAAAAAGAATACAGCCGTACTCAGGCCTTGACTAAAAAAGTGTTGGCAGAAAACCCCGGTAGTGTGGCAGCCAATAAATTGGCGAGAATGGTGGCCGAGTCCGTCGTGCAGGCGCCGCAAGAAACCCGATTAAATGCGGCTTACAGAAAAACCATCAATATTGAATTCCGTGATGCGCCGGTCAAGCAGGTTTTTGAAGTGATTTCCCGTACATCAGGCATTAATTTTTTATTTGACCGCGATGTTAAAACTGATCAGCGTACTTCGTTGTTCTTGAAGAACAGCACGATAGAATCGGCCATCCATTTCACACTGCTGACTAATCAACTGGAGAAACAAGTCCTGGATGGAAACACTATCCTGATCTATCCCAATACTGCGGCCAAACAAAAAGAATATCAGGAGATGGTCGTTAAAAGTTTTTACCTGACCAATGCAGATGCCAAAAACGTATCGAATTCGCTCAAAACACTGGTCAAGACACGCGACATCGTAGTCGATGAAAAACTCAATATGCTCATCCTCAGGGATAGCCCCGATGCCATCAAATTGGCAGAAAAAATCATCGCCCTGCAAGACTTGCCTGAGCCAGAAGTGATGCTTGAAGTTGAAATACTTGAAATCAAGCGCACGCGTTTGTTGGAGCTAGGCATACAGTGGCCAAATTCACTCAGCCTTTCCCCTATATCATCAGCGGCTGGTGGCGCATTGACCCTGCGTGATTTGAAAACCAACCTCAATCCATCCACCATCAGCGCCACGCTTGGGCCAGTGTCCGTCAAGGCCAGGCGTGAAGTGGGTGATGCCAATCTTTTGGCCAATCCGCGCATACGTGCCAAGAATCGCGAAAAAGCCAAAATACTGATAGGTGAGCGTGTACCCAATATCACCACCACTGCCACATCCACTGGCTTTGTCTCTGAAAATATCAACTACATTGAGGTGGGCCTGAAGCTTGAAGTTGAACCAACCATCTATCTTGATAATGATGTTGGCATCAAGATTGCGCTCGAAGTCAGCAGTCTGACTAATCAGTTGAAGACGCAATCTGGCTCGGTCGCTTACCAAATCGGCACCAGGACAGCCAGCACAGTCTTGCGCCTGAAAAATGGTGAGACGCAAATACTGGCAGGTTTGATCAATGATGAAGAGCGTAATTCTGGCACCAAAGTGCCAGGCCTGGGTGAAATGCCAGTTGTTGGCCGTCTGTTTGGTAGCCAGCTTGATGATAATCAAAAAACAGAAATCGTACTCTCGATTACACCGCATCTGATACGCAACATCCAGCAACCAGAATTGCGCAATGCTGAATTCCAGTCAGGTACCGATAGCAGCTTCAGGATCAGGCCGGAAATGTCGGACACCATGCCTGGATCAAATGCAGCACCTGGCGGTGCCCCATATGAGGCAGCAAAGAATGCTGTAAAAACCGACACCAATCCGGCTAATAGTCTTGGTAACGGAAATAACAACGCAAATGGTGCTGGCGGCATTAATGGTGGAATTAGCGGAGGTATTGGCGGCATAGCAGGCACAGGCGGCATTGCCAATGTAGGCATGCCACAAATGGAATGGCAAGGACCGCGAAGTGTAAAAATTGGCGATGTATTTTCCTTGCAGTTGATCATGCAATCTGACCAGCTTGTAACCAGCGTGCCACTGGTTCTGGGTTTTGATCCTAAAGTCTTGCAAGTCGTCAATGTGAATGAAGGCATCTTCCTGAAACAGGGCGGGGCACCCACCAACTTTAATGCTTCGATAGATCCCAACGGGCAGGTGACTGTCAGCAATACGCGCACTTCTGGCGGTGCCAGCAGCCCGGGTAGCCTGATGACCATCAACTTCCGCGCCATGGCGGCAGCGGAATCAACACCACTCAAAATATTGTCTGTTACGCCAGTTGGCGTGGCGGGCCGTAATTTGCCGGCTCAGGCCTTGCTGCCTTTTAATGTTGAAGTTCTACCTTGATGTAGAGCGCAGAAGAAGAGCATAAAAGAGCATAAGCAAGTACAAACGACATGAAACGCGCAACTGCAAATGGCTTCACTTTAATAGAATTGCTGATTACCCTGGCAATTTTAGGCGTGCTCGCGAGTATTGCCATGCCCGTTGCGCAGATAGCGGTGCAGCATAGCAAAGAGAAGGATTTAAAACTGGCACTGCGCGAAATACGCACTGCTATAGACCAGTACAAACGCCTGAGTGATGAGGGGCGTATCCCCAAAAATTTCAATTCAACTGGCTATCCGGCAAATCTGGATATGCTGGTAGAAGGTGTTGTTGATCAACGCGATCCTGGTCACAGAAAAATATATTTCCTGCGACGTTTGCCACGCGACCCTTTGCAAGCCAATCTTAATCTGGATGCCGCTGCAAGCTGGGGCAAGCGCAGTTATGCCAGCGAGGCCAATGACCCACAAGAGGGTGATGATGTGTATGACGTTTACTCGACCAATTCCCAGCAAGGTTTAAACGGCATCGTTTACAAGCAATGGTGAAGATATGCGAAGACAAATAAACTTACCCGTGCACTTTAAGCGAAATAGTGGTTTTACTCTGATAGAACTGCTGGTTGTGCTCGCCATTGTCGCCTTGCTTAGTACCCTGGCAATGCCCCGTTATTATCAAAGCCTGGATAAAGGCAAAGAAGCCGTGTTGGTAGAAAACCTGCGCACGACGAGGGAAAGCATAGACAAATTTTACGCAGATACAGGCCGCTATCCAGAAAACCTGGAAGAGCTTGTCGAGCGTAAATATCTGAAGGATTTGCCCATAGACCCCATCACAGAAAGCACAACCAGCTGGCAAATCATTGCGCCAGCAGATGGTGCCCAAGGGCAGGTCTACAACATACAAAGTGGCGCACAAGGTCAACGTGCCGATGGCACGGCTTATCGTTCTCTTTGAGTGAGTGCATGCAAAAAACTGCCAAAGTAAACGCCAGACGGAGCAATTCAGCTTTCCATCAAAGCGGCATGGCTTATCTTGGTTTGCTGTTGAGCATAGCCTTGTTATCGATTGCGGCATTGGCCACCATGCAAGTCCATAGTCTCATGCAAAGACGGGCTGCAGAAGAAGACTTGCTTTTCATCGGCCAGCAATTCCAGCAAGCCTTGCTCAGTTATGCCAATGCCACGCCACCTGGAGGGCTCCGTGCCCCAGCCTCACTCAATGACTTGCTGCGCGACCCTCGTTACCCCATGCCACGCCGCCATGTGCGCCAGCTCTATCTTGATCCCATTACTTTACAGGCCGACTGGGGCTTGCTGCTGTCGCCAGATGGAAAAGGTATCGTTGGCATCCATAGCAAGTCAGAGCGCGCACCGATCAAGCTTGCCCAGTTTCCTGCCTCATTGAGGGATTTTGAAAATAAAAAAAGCTATCAGGAATGGGTGTTTAAAGTGCTTTGACAACCGTAAAAAATGCTTTGCACAGCGTCATTGTGATCAACGTAGTAGTAATACCACTTTCAAAAAAAAGCAAAAAATCAATTTACTGCTTTTAACCAATATTGCTATAGAAAAATTATTTTTTATGCATTGCTTTCGGTAATCCTGAGATATCACCAATAGTGATACCAGTTATGGGGAATTTAGTGCTTGCCACAAATTGTAACAATAGTTACTATCCGGGTTCAAATTTTCAACGTCTATCTGCGATCTCTCAAATTCACTACTGAGATTCGGCTCAGTGCGTTTATTTCAGGGGTCTGCTGTGTTTCAAAATGTCAGTGCTTTTGCGCGAAACCTGTTGGTTGGCGTTCTTTTTTTGTCGGCCCTGCTGGTAAATGGTGTCCATGCGCAAACCACAGTACAGGTGTCCAACGGTTTGCAGTGGCTCAACGCGCAGGTGCAAGCTGACGGCAAACTGATAGGCGAAGCGCAATCTATCGCGACCCCCTTGCAGACCCGCTCAGAAGTTGCGCGAACATTGAAGCTGCTGGCAACGCTGCCAACCAGTTTGGCATCAAGCATTGCCGCCGACACCGAAGATAATACTGAATATCTCGCACGCAAGATTATTTCACTGAGCGCCAATGGCTGGGACCCCGCGAATTCACTGAACCTGCTGCTCACGCGTCAAGGCGTAGAGGGCGGTTTTGCTGGTGCATCGTATTACTCCAGTAATGTCGTCGATACAGCTTGGGCAGTATTAGCACTGGCGCAAACCAACGGTGGGACGAGTGATGCTGCTAATCGTGCACGCGCCTATCTCGTCACCCAACTTGCATCTGATGGTGGTGCGTCTGGGCCAAACGACTGGAACCGCAAATGCAACAGCGCAATTATTTTGCTTGCATTACAAACAGTTTCAGATGGTAGTAATACCACCCTTGTAAAGGCGCTGGCATCCTGGTTGCAGCTACAGCAGGCTGCCGATGGGAGTTGGTCAGGCAATACTTATCTCACCGCGCTTGTCATGGCCGGTATCGCACCTGTGACAACGGATGCTGCGGTGCGCACTAATGCGCGCAATTTTCTGATCTCGAAACAGGGTACGGATGGTAGCTGGAATACCGATCCTTTCCTGACTGCCCTGGTATTGCGTGTGCTCTCTGGACAAGCGGGATCGCCTGGCAGTGCGGGCGTTTTGCATGGGCAACTGGTCGATAACGCTACCAATGCACCTTTGTCTGGTGCAACTATAACCCTGTCGGGTGCGCCAAATCAAGTAACGACGACCGACATCTCCGGGCGGTTTGCCTTTAATGGCCTGGCGTCAGGGAATTACTCAGTAACGTACTCCCGAGTTGGCTATACTTCCAAAACTGTCAGTTATAGCGCAGTCGCAGGCCAGATAAGCGATGCAGGCATAGTCAAACTGACCCAACTTGCAGGTACCAGTATTATCCGCGGTCAAGTGACTGCGACAAATGGTGCGGTATTGCCTGGCGTGACCATGTCCTTGTCAGGAGCGGCCACGTTGAACGCAACTTCCGATGCCAATGGCCGTTATGAATTCATAGTGCCATCGCCCGGCGCCTTCGCGATTTCGGCCAGCCTGACCGGTTATAAGACAGCCTCATCCAGTGGTACAGTCGCGGCAGGGCAAACTGTATTGTTTGCTCCAGTGTTATATACCAATAGTGAAACCACTCCAGGTACCATCAGGTTCACAGGTAAGGTCGTATCTGCCGGACAAAATACGCCGTTGGCGGGTGTTGCCATACAAATTGGAGGTGCTGCCAATAGCAACGCTGTGACAGCCGCAAATGGACAGTTTGATCAAACCTTGAACCCTGGTAGTTACACTGCCACTTTCTCGCTGTCAGGTTATACCTCGGTCACGCAAATTTTTACTGCTTCTGCAGGTAGTACAGTTGATGCTGGCACGGTTACCCTGATGCCAGTCAAAACCAGTACTAGCATCAAAGGGAAAGTCGTCAATACTTCCAATACTGCAATCGCAGGAGCGACGGTACAGATCGTCGGCATGTCGAATGCCGCGACAACGGCGGCGGACGGTAGCTACGCCATCAATAATATCGCCGGCACCAGTTTTTCCGTGCGGGTTGGCGCTGCCGGATATAACTCCCAAACGATCAACTTGCAGGTCTCCGCACCATCCGACCTCGTGCAAAATTTCTCCTTGGCGTCGCAAACGGCCAGCACGCTTTCCATAGGCGACCTGATTACCAACCAGGCACACTACGGTGCTTATAAGTCGGTAGCGATTCAAATCAAGGTGCGCAACGATAGTACCGAAATCCGCTCGGGCACTTTCAAGGCGGCTATTGTTGATGCGCAAGGCCAGATAGTCGATAACGTGGATGCAACCTGGACCAATGTCCAGGGCGGCCTGGTTCGCCAGTTTGATTTTCCACCCGGTGACACCAGTTTAACCATACCCTGGAGTACCAATGCGAATGCGCCTGGAGCCTATACCATCTTGGGAACGGTTTCTACAGGCGCGGCGGGCGGCCTTGAAAATATCGACAGGCAGACAAGTATCGTAATTGATCCCACACAAGAGATTGGTAGCGTTACAGTTTCGCCAAAACCGAGGTTTGCCAACGTTGGTGAGACCAAGTCGATTCAATTTGGCCTGGATGTATTCAATCGCTCCAACGTCCCAGTTAGCGCCGATGTGGCCTTCCAGTTGCAGGCTCCTGGCGGCATCGTCATTTACAGCGGTACCAGCAAGATCGATTTGTTACCTTCGGACGGCAGTAAATCGCTCGTCCTGAACGGTACATCCTACACATTTGCGCAAAGCGGGTCTCATCCCATATTGGTACAGACATCGAATGGGCCGACACCGGCCACTGTCATGGGTGGCACCATTGTCGTCGCACCTGGCATACGCATTGAAATGAGCCAGGAACTTACACCATCAGTCGTAACGCCAGATGGGAATAAGAGGATACGCACCGATATCCTGCTCAAAGGAGTTGAATCAAAATGAAAAAAATAAACTACCAATGGGTTTGTATGGGAATACTCGCTGCATGTGCAATGCTAATCAAAACAAAACAGTTGCGCAGCGTGATGGGCTGGATTGGTTCATTGGCCGTGGTGTTTGCGTTGTCGCTGAGTACCTTTGGCGCGGCATCCGCCGCTACACTCAATCTGACTGGGGCAACAATCTATGCAATTGACAAAGATGGCGGGTACACCGGCAATGGTTGGGATACCATTGGTTCCAATGGCGTATTCAACCTCTACTTTCTGACGGGTTCTCATGTATTCCTGAGTACAGGCAATGGCCTCGCTACCTCGCCCAGCATTGACTTGTCTGTTGCAGGCACGTACACGTTTCTTGTCCGTTCCGACGGCAGTGGCTTTAATTGGACGGCACCTTTTGCTGGGCTGAATCTGTTTTTCAACACCAGCACCATTCCAGGAATTTCTGCATCCGTTCCATTCAATGTCGCGGTTCCCGCACTGACGCCATGGGTTAAGCCTGGCCTCGGCATACTTGATCAAAATCCCATTCCTGGTGCCAACTCACTGTCTTTCGTAACCGAAGATGCAAAGGTGACGATGACCGCGTTTAGTTTCTTGGATTACCGCAATCCCGTAGTTGCGCCAGATTACCCTGATCTGGTTGGCCCTTTGAATAGCAGTGGCAACGGCCTTAACGACTATTCAGCGACCATCACGCTACAGGTGGCGCCTATGCATCCTTTGCTGCGCAATGTGCGTGTAGTGAAAACCCTGTCAAATGTTGATATCGATGTTGATACATCATCTTTCACCAAGCCTCCATTCAGCGTGACCGATGTGGGTAACCAGAAAATCATTGAATGGCGTTTTGACACGTTCAGTGCGGACGCAACCGATGATTTGGGTTTTGATATTATCTTCAAGAATCCGGTACCAAATGAAAAGCGCCTGGTCAGCTACAAAACAGCTTTGACTTATGACGATATTAGTGGCAACCCTGTGCGAACTGAGCTGGACCCGCAATATGTCACGGTCTATTCATCCATTTTCCAGATTGCACCAACAACAGACAAGACGTCTTATGTTGCCAATGAAATGGTTCAGATAACCAGCACCGTCAAGAACCTCAGTAGTGCGATAGGAACCGGCACGGTAAAAATCTCGATCAAAGATACGAACAACGTCCTGGTTGCTGATTTGGGTAGTACATCACCACAGAGTATCGCAGTGGGCGGCACTGGTGTCTTTGGTGGAGTGAACTTTGCAACCGGTAACACTTATGCAGGTAGCTACAAGGTCGTCGCGGAGATGATCAATACCGCAGGCCAGGTCATCGCCAGCGCCTCGACACCATTCACTATTAGCTCTGCCGCTGGTACCGGCCTGAAGTTGTCAACGTCGACTGATAAACAACAATACACCCCTTCAGAGACGGTGCGCATCAGTCCGCAACTAAGCAATACGCAAAGCAATGCACCTGTCGATAATATCCAGGTCATCACCAACGTGACCAACCCGGACGGCACAGTACGCTTCACTAAAACCGAAACCCTGGCACAACTGCCAGCAGCAAATACCAAAAACTATGCCTACAGCCTGCCACTGAGTGGCGTAGCGCCTGGTCAATACGCAGTCAAAGTCACAGCAACTGCTGGCACCACCACAGTGCAATCCACAAGCAGCTTTGCAGTGACAGCTTCTTCCAGCAATGGCAGTGGCCTGACAGGTACAGTCACCGTCACCCCGGCACAGGTAGCCGTGGGCAGTGCACTGGCACTCAACTTCAGTGCCAGCAACCAAGGCAATAGCGCACTGACAAACCAGGCATTGAGCGTCAACATCATTGACCCCGTTGGTCAAAAGGTCGTCGGGCAGTTCCCGTACACCAGTACCATAGTTATCGGTGGCACCTACAGTGGCAGCACCTCATGGACCGCCACTGGCACCACAGGCGCTACCTATGTAGCGACTTTGACCGCCACGTTTGGTGCCAACACCGTGACCCTGGCCCAAGCCAACTTCACCCTGGCTGCGCCGCAAATCAAACTGACCACAGTTGTTGATACCGACAAGGCCAGCTATGCACCCACCGATATCGTCAAGCTGCATGAACGTCTGACCAACATTACAACTGATCAGGCAGCCAATAATCTGCAGGTTGTGGTCACCGTCAAAAACCCGGACGGTAGCACGCGTTTCACTAAAACTGAAACCCTGGTCAGCCTGGCAGCCAATGCAGCGCAAGACTACAACTACAGTATTAACCTCAGTGCCGCTCCGGCAGGGCAGTACACGACATCTGTCGTAGTCAGCATCGCTGGCAACACCGTGCTCTCACAAGCCAGTGGTGTATTTAGTGTCGCATCCACCGCCAGCACAGGCAGTGGTTTGAAAGGCAGCATCACCGCCTCTGTACCGCAAGTGCCAGTTGGCAACCTCATCAGTTTCCCTTTCAATGTCACGAACGAGGGCAATGCAGCTTTGACAGATTTACCGCTGACCGTCAGCATTATTGACGCCACACAAAAAGTCATCGCCAGCTTCCCTTACAAAACCACGCTGGCAATGACAGCCAGTTTTGCTGGCAACACAGACTGGACCAGTGCCGGTACCGCAGGTGCGCAATACACAGCCGTGTTAAGTGCAAAAGTCGGCAGCAACACGTTGACGCTGGGCCAGGTGACGTTTACGCTGACTTCATCCGTCGTCAGCCTGACCATCAAGCAAGCCGCAACGCCATGGCAAAACGTGCTCGTCTACAGTGCCTGCAAACGCGCTGCCGATGAATTGCTGGGTAAATGTGCCGCCACCAAGTTCCCCGCAGAAAACGCCGCGACCCTGGCGCAATGTGATACCAGCAGGGCAGGTGTGCTCGACAACGTCCTCGCTAATCAAGGCATCAGCCACACCATCAGCACCGACGCGGCGACTTTCCTGACCCAACTGCGTAGCGGTAACTACAGCACCTACTGGATCAGCAATGGCGCCAGCGCCTTGCCAGAACCAGCAGCTTCTGAATTGCTGGCAGCAGTCAAGCGCGGTCAGGGCTTCATGCTTGACAGCCTGGTTACAGCCACCAATATCCAGCTCGCACAATGCTCAGGCGTCACCAACAACGGCGCCTATGCCACAGCCCTGCAACAAATGAGCCTGGCTGGCGGCGTATTCAAAGGTGGCGACCTTGCAGGCCCAGCCACCCAGACCAAACTGGCAGCAGCAGGTGGCACGGTAGAAGCAACGCTGAAAGGCACAGCCTCTAGCCCAGGCATCGTCAGCGCCAACTATGGCAATGGCAAAACCCTGGCATTCGGTTTTGACTGGAGCGATACACTGGCTGCACAGGCAAACGAAAGCCGCTGGCCGCTGATGATCAAGCAAGGTCTCGACTATTTGACCCCCGCAGCCGCAGATTTGAATGCACTGCTGCCAGGCGACATCAGCACACTGAGCAGCACCATCACCAATGCAGGTGCCGCCCAGCCCGTACGCATAGTCCAAAGCTTGCCAGCAGGATCGGTGATTAAATCCAGCACGCCAGCCGCTACCGTGGGCAGCAATGGCAATGGCGACGTCACTGCCACCTGGAACCTGACCGCCGCGTCTGCCGCTGACACCGTGGTATCGGTACGCTGGCAGGCTCCGGTATCTGCTGGTACCTACAACGCCAACCTCGCAGTCAGCATGGTCAGCGGTGGCAATGCCACGCCTTACAAGTCGCAAGACCAGGCTATCAAAGTACAAAGCGCCAGCCAGATCAATGCGCAAACCATCAGCTTGATACAAGGTTTGAGCTTGTCAACGCCAGCACAACTTGCACAACGTACCGCCATCATAGACTTGCTCAACCAGGCCAATACCGCCATGAGCAGCAACAGCATGGACAAAGCCCTGCGTTTGCTGATCACTGTACAGGGCAAGTTGAAGAACATAGAAACCGGCGTCGGCCCGGTCAGCAAATCACTGGCCAACCTGATTGCTGTAGTTGAACGACAAAGTGCGCGCTAAGCGTGACGGTAATAAAAATAGAATAATTGAATGATCATGAAATTAAAAATACATCGCCCACTCCATATCAGTGTGCAAGGCCTGTGCCTTGCACTGGGTTTGATATTCTCTTCTGCATTGTGCCAGGCGCAGCAAATTGATCTGGGTGTGGCCGGACAATATTCTGCCTTCATCTTTGGTAATGTCAGTAATGTCACCGACGTTGAAGGGCGGCTTGCAGTTGGCGGCGCACTGAATACGCCGGGCGGTAGTATCGGTAATAAGATGAACCCCAACGATGCCCGTCCAGCGCTGGTGGTGGGCGGCAATCTGGTTGCCTATGCAGGTAGTCTCGGTTCGAGTACCAATAATGGCTTTGCAATCTATTCAGGTACCAAAGGTTCATCTCCCAAAGTTGCCAGCTATCTTGATTTCCGCAAGCAAGACGTAGGCCCCATCGATTTTGAAGCAGAGCGCACTTACCTGACAGTGCTCTCGCAACAACTGCGCACTGCACCGGCAACGGGCACAGTCAGCCAGCTCTATGCCCAGATAACACTCACTGGCAGCAACAAGGATATTGAAGTCTTTAACCTGACTGCAGATCATGTTGTCAGTACCTATAATTTTGTATTGGCAAATGTAAAACAAGATGCTTATCTGATCTTGAATGTTGCCAGCAATGCCCAACGCACCATCAAGTTTGGCATCAGCATGACGGCTTTTATCAACCGCCATAGCAAAGTGCTCATCAATATGTACGACACCGAGTTGTTGAACTTTATTAATGCTGGTGTATATGGCAGCATCCTTGCCCCCTATGCCTGCATCAAGACTTCAGGTGGACATCTGGAGGGCATAGTCATCGCCGCCAGTTGGGATTCGAATATGGAAGTAGGCACGACCCTGTTTGTCCCAACAAATTAAAGATGTGGTGACAATCACCGCATCGAATGAATAGACACGGCATCATGCCGTCAGAAATACTTATTACCAAGAGTAAAATTATGTTCCGCCACATTCCATTACAACGCAGCGTCGCCAGTATCGTATTGGCGAGTTTCGTCAGCAGCCTGCTGTCGCCCTTGGCGATGGCCCAAGGTACGATAACAGCTGCGCCCCGTGTTGCGGACAGTAACAATAGTGTTTTGCTGCCCTTGGGTCCACGCAAGCTGCCCGCCAGCAAAGGCATGGCCGTTACCATGCCAACAGCCCAAGCAGCGAACAGTAAAGCGTCCCTGCTGGCCCCCGCACCCGTGGCCAGCAATACCAGCAGCACCGCCAGTGCAGATTACGCCCGCGCGCTGACCAAACTCATCGACCTCAGTACGCAAGTCAGCCCGCAAAGCCTGGCCAGCAATGCCGCCGCCCTGACTGTCATTACCAGCCTGCGCAGCCAATACCAGGTACTGCAGCAACAACAGCAATTGCTGAGCAAAGCTTTTACCGCGACAGAAAGCTTCCTCACCCAAAACAAATTAACCGGCACCGTCCTCCAGCGCCACCAAAGCATGGTCAGCGAATTTACCGCTCGTGCCAAACTGCTGCAAGACGCCTACGCCCCACTGGACAGTGCCGCAGCAGGCAAGGGTGATGCGACAGCCGCTCTCAAACAATGGCAACAAGCCATCAAGCAATACGCCAGCCAGGCCAGCGCACTCAACGGCACCAAACTCCCCTGGGGTAATAGTAGCGACCAGGTGCGTAAAACAACTGCTGCAGTTACCAGCACGAGCGCCAGCCGCCAGTCACCACCACCCGCATTTGCCCCAGCACCTGCCGTGGCCGCAGCAGGCAGCCTCTCCGGCCTGGCTTTACCCGATACCGTCCTGAGTGATGCACCAGCCGCCGCCGATCTTGCCGCCGCTGAAGAAATCCAGCTGACTTCAGAGATCCAGTCTCTGGCTGCCTCCTTACAGAACAACCCCGTTGCCATCTACAACTACGTCCGCAACAACATCAAATACAAAGTCGGTTACGGCAGCCTGCAAGGCGCAGCCCAGACCCTGCAAGCCAAGAGCGGTAACGACATCGATGCCGCCAGCTTGCTGATTGCCCTTAACCGCGCAGCAGGCATCCCCAGCCGCTACGTGTACGGCACAGTCGAAATCCCAACCCAACGTTTACTGAACTGGCTGCACGTCGACAACGTCAGCGCAGCGCAATCATTGTTAAGCCAGGCAGGCGTGCCCAACAAAGCCATCATCCAGGGCGCACAAGTTACCGCGATACAAGTCGAACACGTCTGGGTAGAAGCCTATGTCGATGCCAGCCCCAGCCGAGGTGCCCGCAACAACACAGCCAGCACCTGGCTGCCGCTAGACCCCAGCTTCAAACAACTGACATCCCAGTCCGCACTGAACCTGCGCAGCAGCGTCAGCCTCAATGAAGCCGGTGTATTTGACATCGCCAAACAAGGTGCCAACTGCACCCCTGATTACGGACAAAGCCTCAACCAGGCCAACATCCAGAGCGCCTTCACTACTTACCAGAACCAGCTCAACCAGGTCCTCAACCAGCAAGGTGCAGACCTCACCATAGGTAGTGTATTAGGCAGCAACGTCATCAGCGCAGAGAACTACGCCATCCTCATGGGCAGTTTGCCCTACAAAACCATCGTTAAAAGCGCCGCCTTCCAGGCCCTGCCGACTAACCTCAAGGGAGCAGTGCGCCTGCAAGTATTTGCCAGCAGCGCAGCACAAGCCCAGGGTACAGCCACCGTCAGTGTCAACAGCAGCTACGCCGCCCTCGCAGGCAAACGCCTGACCCTCAGTTTTAGTCCCGCCACCCAGGCCGATGCTGACGTACTCGCCGCCTACCTGCCCAAAGCGCATGCCGACAATAGCCCCGTTACTGCCAGCGAATTCCCGCTCAGCGTCCCCGGCTACCTCATCCAGGTCAAGGCAGAACTCCGCCTCGATGGTCAAATCGTCGCCAGCGGTGGCAGCTTCACACTCGGCAGCGAACTCAGCGCCTCCATAGGCAGTTATGAACCCGCCAGTGGCGGCTGGAACGACAACAACTTCAGCGTCCATGCCGGTGACTACCACGCCATCGTCGCCGACACCCAGGGCATCAACCCCGCCCAGTTGAACACCGTCCAGCAAAGACTCGCCGCCACCCAGGCCAAGCTCACCAGCCAACCTGGCAGCGTGAGCCGCGATGACCTCACAGGTGATTTACTGCACCAGACCATACTCGCCTACTTCGCCACCACAGACGCCAACAGCGCCATCTTCCAGCACGCCGCAGGCGTGGTAGAACAACGCCTGCCCTCACTCGGCAGGGCAGTGGCACAAGCCATACCCGACATGACCCTCGGTCTTGTCAACAGCGTCTCCTTCCCTGGTGTTGCTCTCGATATTGACCGCCTCCAGACTGCAGTAGCAAGCCAGGCCGATGGCCTAAGTCCAGCCGCCTACACCCATCAAAGCAACCAGCGCAACGTCGCCTATGCCCACATGGTTTTAGAAAAGCACTACAGCCAGTCACAAACCCCCACCGCTGCCGCCTCACCGATACGCGTACTCGCCAAAGCTGCCGCGCTGCCACAGGCACAACAACAAAGCGTTTATGCCGTCACCAGCAGCAACCTTGCTGCTGCACTGTTAAAACTGAATCTGACCAACAGCCAATCCATCGATGTACAAAATGCCGTTGGTGCCGGTTACCGCGTCCTCGTTCCACAAAGTCCGCAAACCATGAGCGGCTGGACAGGGCAGGCCATGCAGATCGAAGACATCCAGACCGGTGCCGGTGCCTACCGCCTTTCCGGCAACAACGGCAACACCACCGCCGCCATCCTTGCCACACAAGGCATGGGCTGGCTCATGGCAGAACCCGCATTGGCAGCCGCCAGCAGCACCCCCGCAATCAATGCCGCCAAAGCCTACGACACCGTTCTCGCCAGCATGTTGCCCGGTGGCGGCACTGACAATACCGACAGCGTACGCTGGTCCTACTTCAGTGGCCAGGCCGACGTCGCCAGTGGTCTCTTCCTGGCTCGTCTGACCGGTGCACAAAGTAACAGCACCTGCGACAACCTCAGCTCTATCATCGCCGCCAACCTTGGTACCACCACCGCCTTCGATGGTGACCCCGGTGATATCGCCAGCGTCCCCGTCATCACCAGCGCGCCCGTTACCGCTGCTGTTGCTGGCCTGGCTTATCGCTATCCCGTCGCAGCCCAAGACCCCAAAGGTGCCAGCCTCAGCTACAGTCTCACCGATGCACCGAGTGGCATGAACATCAGCAGCACCGGCGTCATCACCTGGGCGAGCCCGGTACTGGGCAGCTTCAACGTCACACTACGCGCAGACAATGGCAAAGCCTTTGCAGAACAACGCTACCTGCTCACCGTCAGCGACCATGCCCTGGCACTGTCCATCAGCATGGCCGTGGCACCTGCACTCGTCAACATAGGCGACAAAGTCACCGTCACCGTCCTCACCAACGGCGGCACCGGCAACATCAGCACCAGCGTCACCGTTGATGGTCAGCCACAAACACTCGATGCCCAAGGCACAGCCACCATCACCGCCACTGCCACAGGCGCGCACCAGGTTGTGGCTACCGCCAAAGATGACCTGACCACCGTCAGCAAAACCAGCCTCTACAGTGTTGCCAACCCCGCAGACACCAGCTTGCCCACGGCCCAGATCAGCACCCCCACAGATGACGTCGAGATCACCGCACCAACCACCATCATCGGCACAGCCACCGCACAAAACCTCGCCTACTACCAGCTGCTCATGCGCGCGGCAGGCACCGACAAATGGCAAGAGCTCGCCCGTGGCTACCAGAACGTCAGCAACGGCACCCTCGGCAAGTTTGACCCGACGCAGCTACAAAACGGCATCTACGAACTCAGCGTCATTGCCGTCAATACCAATGGTGTCCAGGCCAGCCACATGATCACCCTGGACGTCACCCGTAATCTTAAAATCGGCCAGTTCAGCATCAGCTTTGAAGACCTCAACGTCCAGGCCTCCGGCATCCCCATCAGGATCACCCGCACCTACGACACCAGACGCAAAGGTCAGGCGCTCGACTTTGGGCAAGGCTGGAGTGTGGATTACCAAAATGTGCAAATCAGAAAGAACATCATCCTTGGCCTGGAATGGGACGTCGTCACCATCCCGGCACAACTGACTACCTGTTTGCGCCCAAGAGGCAAGCGCAAGGTAGACGTGACATTACCAACCGGTGATGTCGCAAGATTCACTGCCGCCAACGAAAGAGACTGTGGTGTCACCGTCCCGCCCGTGAAAATACTCTTCACCGCCTTGCCCGGTACCACCGCAAGGCTAGAACTCGTTGACGTACCCGCCCTGATCCAAGCACAGGGCGGCATGCTCATCGACGTCGCCGGTGCAGGTGAAAGTGAGACCACCGCCTGGAACCCCAAATACTACAAACTCACGACAGAAGATAACTACGAATACTATCTGACCGATGGTATCGGCATCACCAAGATCAAAGACCCGAACGGCAACGTCCTGACCTACAGCGACAGTGGTGTCACCCATTCCAATGGCACGGCCGCCACCTTTACAAGAGACGCCAGCCACCGCATCACTGCTGTCACTGATCCGGCAGGCAAACAGATCCGTTACGTCTACAACGCTACCGGCGACCTCATCAGCGTCACTGACCGCAATGGGGCGGTGTCGAAGATGACGTATGACGCTAACCACAGCCTTATTAGCTACACCGATCCGAATGGCAAGCTGGCGGCGCGGTTTGAGTATGACCAGAGTGGAAGGTTGATTGCTCGCTATGACGCTAATGGTAAAGCTGTACAGATGCAGCATGATGTGGATAACAACCAGCAGACTGTGACTGACCGCAGGGGGAACAAGACGACCTATACGTATGACAGCAACGGTAACATCACGAAGGTTGTTAATGCGCTCAATCAGGTCACGACTTATACCTATGATGTGAATGGGAATCAGGCGACCGTGACTGATCCTATGGGGAACATCACCAAGAGTACTTATGATCCGCAGACTTATAAGCAGTTGAGTGAGACTGATCCGTTGGGAAACATAAATAACTGGGAATATGATCTTAACGCAGGTGTTCATCTTAAATCTAGCACGGATGCAAAGGGTGCCAGGACTGTTTACTATTATGGAAGTAATGGAACTACAGCAACGAATGCCTTGGGAGGATATACCAATAGAGTAAAAGACGATTCTGGAAATGTAATTAACTTCAATTTATCGGGACAGGTAACTCGTTACCAGAGCGATATCAAAGGCAACAGGATTAGTGAGACGGATGCTGCGGGCAAAGTTTCGACTTATGTTTATGACAGTAACGGCAAGGAGATCAGCCGAAGCTGGATTGCTACTGTCATGGTCAATGGCGTGCCAACGCAAAAGACTGTTAGTGTTACCAGAACACTGGATGCAGAAGGGCGTGTCATCAGTGAAACGGATGCATTGGGTGCAACCACCAAAACGGAATACACTCCAGGTGGAAACGTCAGCGCAACGACCGACCCGCAAGGACGACGTACCACCTATAGCTATGACGACACCGGCAGATTGGCGACTACTACCTATCCGGATGGCAAGACCACTACCACGGTTTATGATGCAAGTGGCAACAAGATCAGTGACACGGATCGTCAGGGCAGGGCTACGCGCTATGAATATGATGCGCTGAACCGTCTCGTCAGAACAACTGCTGCCGATGGCACGAGTATCAGTACTACGTATGATGACGCGGGGCGTGTTACCAGTATGACTGATGCACAAGGTAATTCAGTAACTAAAAATTATGATAGCGCAGGACGCCTTATTACTTTGACTGATGCCAGAAGCAAACAAACCCATTATGAATATGATGGTGTTGGTAATCGCACCAAAATTGTCGATGCCACAGGCAAGGTAACTCAATTTGAATATGACATATTATCTCGCTCAACCAAAACGACGTATTCAGATAACAGCGCTAGCAACACGATCTGGAATCTGATTGGTACCAAGCAATCAGAAATTGACCAGGCAGGCAACACTACGCAGTACGGATATGATCCGGTAGGAAGATTGAACCAGGTCACGCAAACCAATGCAGCGACACAACAGCAAACAATTTACGGTTACGACGTTAATGGGAACAAGACCAGCCAGATTGATGCGCAAAGTCACGTCACAAGCTGGACGTATGATGCAAATAACCGTGTTGCCAGTAGGACTTTGCCAGCAGGGCAGACAGAAAGCTTTGCGTATGACGTGGCAGGTAACCTGATACAAAAGACAGACTTTGCAGGCAAGGTCACTAGCTATATCTATGATGTACTTGGTCAGGTAGTCCAGACAAACTACCCGGATGGCAGCAGTGTCAGCACCACGTACACTGCAGCAGGACAAGTCGCAAGCAGCACCACATCAGGTGGTAACAATAGTAATGGACGCCAGAATGGTCAGACGATATATACTTATGATGCGAATGACAGGATCACGAAGCAGGTTAAGCCTGATGGTAGTTACCTCTCGTATGCCTATGATGCCAATGGCAATATCAAGCAGCGCAGTACGGCGGTAGGAACTGTTAGCTACGGGTATGACAAGAATCAAAGGCTCATCAACGTAACAAATAGTACGACCAACAGCAACACGACTTACACTTGGGACGATGCCGGACGACTGGCGACGGCAATGACACCGGATGGTGTTACTGCTAGCTATAGTTATGATCAGAATGGACGCTTGCTGCAATTATTGCACGTCAAAGGCAGCAATGTTATTGCAGGTAGCCGCTACACTTTGGCTGCCAATGGTCAGCGGACGAAGGTGGAAGAGTTTGACACGCAAAGCACACAAGTAAGTCTGCTTGCGGCGAATCCTGTACGCACGACAAGCTATCAATATGATGGCGTAAATCGTCTGACACAGGAACTGGTCAAGGACAGAAGTAATACGACTGTTCGCACTACCGACTATCAATACGATAAGGTGGGCAATCGTAGCCAGAAGACTGAAGCCACGGCAAGCGGTACAACGACAACTACCTACACTTATGACGCCAATGACAGGCTGACGCTGGAAACGAAAACCACTGGTGCTAACAATGTGGTCACGACTTACACTTGGGATGACAAGGGGAATCTGAGCACGAAGACCACAGGTGGACAAGTCACCGTTTATGGCTGGAATGCGGATAACCGTTTGGTAGAAGTGAAACAGGGCAGCAGTCAGGAAAGTGCGGTAATAGTTGCACGATACAGCTATGACAGCAATGGCAACCGGGTGTTGAAGGTAGAACCGGGACAGAACACCAGTCCAGATAAGGTCACGAGCTACCTCATTGATGACACCTTTAACTATGCGCAAACTGTGCAAGAAATAGTTACACAAGGAACTGCAAGCGAAAGTGCCAGCTATGTATGGGGAAACGGCCTGATTCAGCAGAGCAGAGTGGGGCAGTCCTACTTCTACCGTGCCGATGCATTAGGTAGCATCAAGGCACTTACAGATGCGCAAGGCAACATCACTGACACGTATCAGTATGATGTGTTCGGGAATTTATTGGATAAGAGTGGTACAACCACAAATCAATATCGTTACACTGGGGAGTACTTTGATGATGCGATCAGCTTGCAATATAACAGGTCGAGATGGTATGACGAGTTATCGGGTAGGTTTATGTCACAGGATCGTTTCCCCGGTTTTGACATACGGCCAGTGAGCTTTAATAAATATGTTTATGCAAATTCAAATCCTGCTAAGTTCACGGATAGCAGTGGACTGACTGTTGATGAGGCACAGTTTGGCCGAGATGTTGAAGGTGAGGTACAAAAACAATATGATCAAGACCATTCGATGAATCGCGTGATTTATGGAAGGGTGTGGAGATATAGTGATACAGATTTCTACAAACCAGATATCCAAGATCTTACCTTGGAGAAATATCAGGAAATAAAACCGCTTACTCCTTCGGGAATTGTTGCTGGTATTGCGCAGATGGATGCATATGATATTGCTTTTGGTATTAAAAGCGCTTTTGGTATTTTATCTGGCTCAAATTGGCAAAGAGGTGATTGGAATCCGCCGCGTCAACCAGTCACGGTTGGCGGAATTAGACCTGTTTTCTTTATCACCGTAGGTGGGATTATTTTTTATACTGACGACAAACAATTAGCAATGGAAGCAAGCATGTTTCCTCTCGCCAAGTTAAATTGGTTTGTAAAAAATAACGCAATGTGGCAGCAATCCTCGTTAAATGAAAACGCAATTTACGGAGCATATAATTCTTGGGTAAGTAATAGTGCTGGTATTGGTCAATTAGCTACTTCATTGTTGGCAGTAATGATTGGTGTTGCAACAATTTCAAAACGCTAAAAAAATAAAACCGAATTCATTGCTCATCGCTTTGTTATATTAAATTTATGTATTTAAAATCAAACAGACTTTAATTTTCGGAAAATCAAAAATGATATTGATATCTGGCTATGTATGTATTTACTCTCAAACCTTGGCACTTACTTATTTATCGCGCTTGTTGCAAGCCTCGCTAAAAAAAGAAAGCTCATTATCTGGTTTTGATGTCTCAGTTCGTGGAAAGTCAGATTTTCGAAAAAAGAATATTGTGAACAGTGAAATCAGAAATTTTCTTACTGAACGCTATGTTGAAGGCATTAATTTGCTCGTTGTGCGCGCTGAAGGCGAATTACAAATTGGTGATGGTATTTTAGGAAAAATTTCAATCTCTTTATTGCCAAGTCCTCTTGATGAAATTTGGTCACCAATTGGGAAGGATTTTCCACAAAGTAAAAATCACACACAGAATTCTACTTTGAGAAGTCTCGCCTCTCATGAAGGATTTGTATTTGGGAGAGCACTCAAGGACTATCCTAATTTATTTTTGATTTCCGTTGAAACAGTGGAAGGTGTAGTCGTAAGCCCCGACCAGCTTCATCAGTTCAGTGTTGCTCTTGCAGAATCATTAGACGGGACGGATCGATGGATGGGCGTATTGGATGCAAAAAACCATATCTCAACATTTTCCGTTGCTGAAATGTTAGTTGCAAAGCCAGAAACAGTAACAAAAATGGACAGTTTTTTCCTATTTCCTCATTTGACAGTGTTTGGAAAAAACGATGTTGTTAATGCATATGCTGATGATATTAGTGCGACTTTCCCGAAAATACCTCTTTTAAAAACAAATTTAAAACAAGCAAGTATAGTTAGTCTAAAGACATGGGATGATAGGAGTGAAATATTTTTACCCCAATGGAGTAAAAACGCTTGGAAATTACTTTCCTAATCGCTGCCTGCTTGCTGCTGCTGCCCTGTTCAGTGTTCAGTTAAACCAAGTCCTTTCGCCAGATCAGCATTTTTTGCAAAATCTGGTAAAGGTTTTGGTCCAATCGAACACTGAACTGATCATTTTTTAATCACCGCGAGAAATAAAATTGTTCGTCTGATTAAAATTTGAGCAAATTATTTGCTTGAAGCGAGCATCACCCTGAACACCAAAAATGTTCAAGATCAACAGCTATTTTTTTATGAAGGATGTCGCTAACGCTGCAAATAGTAGCCAGTCAGCAGACCGTCCCAAGCACTAACATACTGAACAGTTTTCGGGGCCGACGTGTAAGGATCAACACCGGTCCACACCTCAGCAGATGTATACCCATGCAAATGGTGATGTGGCCTGATTTGGTTATACCAGACCGTAAAATCGCCCAGCAAACAATCGAGCATTAAGCCATTAACAGGAGTAATCAAATTCAATTTCTCTTTGAGCGTTAAAAACAAACGCTCAATCCTTCCGTTTTGCCACGGCTTGCCGGGCTCACTGAATTCCTGACGTATGCCCATTTGCTTCAAAGCCCGTCTAAATTTCTTACTGCGAAACACAGACGCATTGTCCGTGCGGATAATTGCAGGCTGACCAAACAACTGCATCGCCTCTTTGATGCACGCCAGTATCGTCGCTGATGTTGCCAACTCCAGACGCCGTAACAATAAGTTCATCCGAGTGCCATGATCCACAATACCCAGGATAAAATGGCTCACGCCATCTGCTGTCACTTTACCCGTACCATCGATACACCACCGCAAATTCGCAGGGCTGGGTTCCGGAAATCGATTGCGCGTTTCCTTACGTATCACCTCCATTTCTGAATGGTACTTCTGTACCCAGTTATACACCGTCCCCAGACTGATCGTCATGTCCTTGTGTGCATAGAGCCGGTTAAACTCCATCATGATCTGTCGATAGCTTTTACCTTCTGTAAACCTCTCCAGCACAAATTGCAAAATCCAGCGTGACTTAGGCCTGCCAGTCCGTCTTCTTTTGGGCTTTGCATAAAACTGCTTCACCGGTGGGAGTAGGGCAGAAGCATATTCCTGCCTGTGCCAGTTGAAGCCGCAAAACCAGTGCTGAACACGTTTCAGAAAATCCGTAGTCAAGTTTAAAAGTACATTCAAAACCCAGCAAGAAATCACCCGAAAATATACATTCGTGATCAACCACTGCCAACTGCATAAAGTCAATAAGAACATCATTAAAATCATCAACATCAACACTATAGGCAATCCAAAATCAGCCGTATATCACATGAATGAACAGCGCTACATGTGTTCAACCTGCGCCTGATCACTCCAGATCACTCTATGAGTGATAGACAACAGCAACACCTTCTATAACAGTAACTGCAAAAGTGTCATGCAAGGAATCTCGCCTTGCAAGGCGAGATCGTTACGCGGGCGGGTAGCAGTGCTACCCGAAACCCCCGCTCCACCATGAGCATCAGCAGCACAGGCGTCATCACCTGGGCCAGCCCGGTACTGGGCAGCTTCAACGTCACACTACGCGCAGACAATGGCAAAGCCTTTGCAGAACAACGCTACCTGCTCACCGTCAGCGACCATGCCCTGGCACTGTCCATCAGCATGGCCGTGGCACCTGCACTCGTCAACATAGGCGACAAAGTCACCGTCACCGTCCTCACCAACGGCGGCACCGGCAACATCAGCACCAGCGTCACCGTTGATGGTCAGCCACAAACACTCGATGCCCAAGGCACAGCCACCATCACCGCCACTGCCACAGGCGCGCACCAGGTTGTGGCTACCGCCAAAGATGACCTGACCACCGTCAGCAAAACCAGCCTCTACAGTGTTGCCAACCCCGCAGACACCAGCTTGCCCACGGCCCAGATCAGCACCCCCACAGATGACGTCGAGATCACCGCACCAACCACCATCATCGGCACAGCCACCGCACAAAACCTCGCCTACTACCAGCTGCTCATGCGCGCGGCAGGCACCGACAAATGGCAAGAGCTCGCCCGTGGCTACCAGAACGTCAGCAACGGCACCCTCGGCAAGTTTGACCCGACGCAGCTACAAAACGGCATCTACGAACTCAGCGTCATTGCCGTCAATACCAATGGTGTCCAGGCCAGCCACATGATCACCCTGGACGTCACCCGTAATCTTAAAATCGGCCAGTTCAGCATCAGCTTTGAAGACCTCAACGTCCAGGCCTCCGGCATCCCCATCAGGATCACCCGCACCTACGACACCAGACGCAAAGGTCAGGCGCTCGACTTTGGGCAAGGCTGGAGTGTGGATTACCAAAATGTGCAAATCAGAAAGAACATCATCCTTGGCCTGGAATGGGACGTCGTCACCATCCCGGCACAACTGACTACCTGTTTGCGCCCAAGAGGCAAGCGCAAGGTAGACGTGACATTACCAACCGGTGATGTCGCAAGATTCACTGCCGCCAACGAAAGAGACTGTGGTGTCACCGTCCCGCCCGTGAAAATACTCTTCACCGCCTTGCCCGGTACCACCGCAAGGCTAGAACTCGTTGACGTACCCGCCCTGATCCAAGCACAGGGCGGCATGCTCATCGACGTCGCCGGTGCAGGTGAAAGTGAAACCACTGCCTGGAACCCCAAATACTACAAACTCACGACAGAAGATAACTACGAATACTATCTGACCGACGGCATAGGCATCACCAAGATCAAAGACCCGAATGGCAACGTCCTGACCTACAGCGACAGTGGCGTCACCCATTCCAATGGCACGGCAGCCACTTTTACAAGAGACGCCAGCCACCGCATTACCGCCGTCACTGATCCGGCAGGCAAACAGATTCGTTACGCCTACAACGCTACCGGCGACCTCATCAGTGTCACTGACCGCAATGGGGCGGTGTCAAAGATGACGTATGACGCTAACCACAGCCTTATTAGCTACACCTATCCGAACGGCAAGCTGGCGGCAAGGTTTGAGTATGACCAGAGTGGAAGGTTGATTGCTCGCTATGACGCCAATGGCAAGGCAGTGCAGATGCAGCATGACATCGACAACAATCAGCAGACTGTGACTGACCGCAGGGGGAACAAGACGACCTATACGTATGACAGCAATGGTAACGTTACTAAGGTCGTTAACGCACTGAACCAGACAACGACTTATACCTATGATGCTAATGGGAATCAGGCCAGTGTGACTAATGCGGCGAATGAGACGACGAAAACGACATTTGATCCGACTAGTTATAAGCTTACTAGTGAAATAAACCCGTTAGGTAAAACCAGTATGTGGGATTACGATACTAATACGCGGACTCAGTTGAAAAGCAGTACCGATGCTAAAGGTAATGTCACGAGCTACTCTTACTTTGCCAAAGGCATTCGCGTGGATCAGCCGCTGAGTAGCTACATCCACATTGGTAATGATGACGCTGGGAACACTACTTCGTTGACATTCAGTGACCAACTGACACGTTACCAGAATGATGTCAAAGGCAACAGGATCAGCGAGACTGATGCGGCAGGTAAATCTATAACGTATGCTTACGATGATAACGGCAAGGAGATTAGCCGTAGCTGGATTAGCACCGTCATGGTTAATGGTGTGCCAACGCAAAAAACAGTCAGCGTTACCAGAACTCTGGATGCTGAAGGGCGTATCATCAGCGAAACGGATGCTCTGGGTGGAACCACCAAAACTGAATATACGGCAGGCGGGCAAGTCAATGCAACGACAGACACGCAAGGACGACGCACAAGCTATAGTTACGACGATACTGGCAAATTAGCCAGTACCACCTATCCTGATGGCAAAACGATTACGACCACTTATGACGCAGGCGGTAATAAAATTAGTGAAACTGACCGCCAGGGCAGAAGCATACGTTATGAGTATGATGCACTGAACCGTCTTGTCAGAACCACTGCTGCTGATGGTACCAGTACCAGTATAGTTTATGATGACGCAGGGCGTGTTGCCAGCACGACAGATGCACAAGGTAACATGATCACCAATGGCTATGATGCAGCCGGGCGTCTGATCAATTTGACCGATTCCAAAGGCAAACAAACTAAGTTTGAGTATGACGCGATAGGGAATCAAACCAAGGTTACTGATGCTACCAATAAGGTGACGCAATTTGAGTATGATGCACTCAATCGTCTGACCAAAACGACTTATCCTGACAATAGTACGACTGGCACGATCTGGAATGCCACAGGCACCAAGCAGTCAGAAACTGACCAGGCAGGTAATACCATAATCTACGGCTACGATCCAGTAGGCAGACTGAATCAGGTCACGCAAACCAATGCAGCGACACAACAGCAAACAATTTACGGTTACGACGTTAATGGGAACAAGACCAGCCAGACGGATGCGCAAAGTCACGTCACAAGCTGGACGTATGATGCAAATAACCGTGTTACCAGTAGGACTTTGCCAGCAGGGCAGACAGAAAATTTTGCGTATGACGTGGCAGGTAATCCGACGCAAAAGACAGACTTTGCAGGTAAGGTGACCAGTTATGTCTATGATGTACTTGGTCAGGTAGTTCAAACAAATTACCCGGATGGAAGCAGTGTCAGCACAACCTATACAGCAAATGGACAAGTCGCCAGCACGACTATTGCTGGCGGTAACAGCAGTAATGGCCGTCAAAATGGACAGACGAGCTACAGCTATGATGCCAATGATAGGCTTACTAAACAGGTTAAACCGAATGGTAGTTTCCTCGCTTATGCCTATGATGCCAATGGTAATATCAGCCAGCGGAGTACGATGGCTGGCACAGTCAGCTATGGCTATGATAAGAACCAGAAACTGACGACAGTAACGAATAGTGCGACCAACAGCAGCACGACTTACACCTGGGATGATGCAGGGCGACTGGCGACGGCCACTACATCGGATGGTGTGGCAGCCAATTACAGTTATGACACGAATGGACGTTTGCTGCAGGTGTTGCACGTTAAAGGTAACAGTGTTGTTGCGGGAAGTCGTTACGCCTTGGCAGTCAATGGTCAGCGGACGAAAGTGGAGGAGTTCGATACACAAAGCACACAGGCAAATCTGCTTGCAGCTAATCCTGTCCGCACGACGAGTTATCAATATGATGGCGTAAATCGACTGACGCAGGAACTGGTCAAGGACAGAAGCAATGCGACTATTCGCACTACCGACTATCAGTACGATAAGGTGGGTAACCGCAGTCAGAAGACTGAGACTACGGGGAATGCTACAACGACGACTACCTACGCTTATGACGCCAATGACAGGTTGACGCAGGAAACGAAAACCATTGGTGCTAACAATGTGGCCACGATTTACACTTGGGATGACAAGGGTAATTTGAGCACGAAGACCACGGGTGGGCAAGTTACCGTTTATGGCTGGAATGCGGATAACCGTCTGGTAGAAGTGAAACAGGGCAGCAGTCAGGCAAGTGTGGTAACAATTGCGCGATACAGTTATGACAGCAATGGCAATCGTGTGCAGAAGACTGAGCCAGGGCAGAATACTAATCCTGATAAGGTCACCAATTACCTCGTAGATGAGACCTTCGAGTATGCACAGACAGTGCAGGAGACAACCTCACAAGGTGGTTCTACAGAAAGCACCAGCTATGTGTGGGGTAATGGACTGATTCTACAGAGCAGGGCGGGGCAGTTGAGTTACTACCATACGGATGCATTGGGTAGTAGCAAGGCATTGACGGATTCAAACGGTAATGTGACTGATGCTTATCAGTACGACGCGTTTGGTACTGTTACTGACAGGATTGGCGCTACTCAGAATCCATATGGTTATACCGGTCAATATCTCGATGATTCTATAAGCCTGCAATACAATAGGATGAGATGGTACGAAGCGACTACCGGTAGATTTTCATCTATAGATTTAATTAATGGTAGAGTGATAAAGCCAATTTCATTGCACAAATATCTTTATGCAAGCGCGAACCCATTAATGTATGTAGATCCAAGTGGACTTCAGTCATTGGGGGAGCTTGAATCCGGAATTGAAGGCCAATCAACGGTAGGGGAAATAGGGGTTACTAATGGTACCACTTTAGGTGCACAAGCTTCTGGACAAGCAGCTAATGCGGCAGGTACTGCGGCAGAAGGCACTGTTGAAAACGCTATACGGAATTGCTTAAAACCAGGCGTTGAATTTAAGAAATTGACTAAGGCTGACGGTATCTTTACCAGTAGTAATCTGCGTGCAGTGCCTGACTTTTTGTTCAAGGTGGGAGAGAAAATTACTTACTTGGAAGTTAAAACTAAACTCCCACTAAAATCAGCTAAAGAAGCGTTTACAAGGAGTGCAAAACAACTTCAAGCAGCCATAGATAACAATACAAAAATTTATGCATTATCTTTCAATAAACTGGGCGATTTGGCATTTAGAAATCGCACTGGAAATTTACTTGGTGCGCTCTCAGGAAATGCCGGGATGATCCAATTTGTGAACGGATTTATCAATATTTCGACTTTTCTTGGCGAATTCGTTATAGAAAATTGCTTGTAGGTCATAAATGCAAGGGGGGGTATGGGAAACGGAAATTTTTTTGATGTTCTGATTGAAATTAAAGGTGAGCAGGCGGACCTGAATACCTTTGCTCAACAACATTTTGTACATAGAATTTTTTCCTTAAATTCAATTATAAAAATGCCTGAATCACTGGATTTTGAAATGAATAATTTTGTTGAAGATGGGTATGATGCCCTCTTTGGCAATTGGCGCAAACTTACTGGTCGTTGGATGTTTAAGGAGGCTGCTAAGGAACTGGGCTATCCGTTTCCACTGGTCAGTCAAGAGCAAGTTATTAAATGTATTAAAACGCTTGGGGATGAGGGGGATAAACGAATTTTCTATGGGGAACTCTTTAAGTCCAATATAGATCAATTCGGATATGGACATGCTTTTGAGTGGCGTAAGAAAAATTGGGGTATTGAATGTGACGCTAGTGACGTCGTAATAGATTCATCATCGTCGATAATTAATTTGATTTTCAGTCTTTGTGGCCCGCCACCAAAAAAAATACTAACTCTAATATCGAAATCGCATTCTAGTTTGAACTTTACAATCTCTTACGTGGATGAAACTGGGAGACGTTGTAAAAAAATGTTCATTAAAAATGGTAAAAATACAGAAGATGAAGTTTCTTCAGTCGATGAACTTAAGCATTTGATATGGAATACTAGAAAAGTATTAGTGTTAAATTGGCTCAATAAAGTACTTGGTAAGAAAACGACAGAAGAAAACATTGAGTTAAGTGAGAGTGGGCGTGTTTTTATTAATGGAACAAAAATCTCAGTCGATTTTCTTATTCGACGGGTGGCGCTAGGGGATTCAATCGAATCACTTTTGCTGCGTTTTTCTGAATTAACTCCGCTTCATATGTCAGTGCTAAACACGTTAGTAGAAGAAAGTTATAACGCGTAGTTGCTGCTGCCCTGTTCACTGTTCAGTTAAACCAAATTCCTCTGCCAGATCAGCAATTTTTGAAAAAACTGGCAAAGGTTTTGGTTCAGTTGAACACAGAACTGATCATTTTTTAATCAGGCAAGCAAAAAATATTGTCCGCCTGATTAAAATACAGGCAAATTATTTGCTGGAGACGAGTACTATCCTGAACACCTAAAAATGTTCAATATCGACAGTTATTTTGTTTTATTGGGGTGTCGCTAACGCTGCATATAGTAGCCAGTCAGCAGACCGTCCCAGGCACTAAAATACTCAACAGATTTCGGTGCTGACGTATAAGGATTTACACCAGCGCACACCTCAGCAGGTGTATACTCGTGCAAATGCTGATGCGGCCTGACCAGGTTATACCAGCTCGTAAAATCGCCCAGCAAGCAATCAAGTGTCAAGCCATTGACAGGTGTGGTCAGGTTCAACATCTTTTTAAGTGTTGAAAAGAAACACTCAATTCTCCCGTTCTGCCAAGGCATGCCAGGTTCACTGAATTCCTGACGTATACCCAGTTCCTTCAAAGCCCGCCTAAATTTTTTACTGCGAAACACAGACGCATTGTCTGTGCGGATAATTGCAGGCTGACCAAATAACTGTATCACTTCTTTGATGCATGCCAGTATCGTCGCCGTCGTCGCCAGTTCCAAACACTGCAACAGCAAATTCATGCGCGTACCATGATCCACAATACCCAGGATAAAATGATTCACGCTAGATGAATCCATTTTATCCATTTGGGAAAGGCGTTCGCGTCGTTGCAGAATTGTCTTTAGATGAAAATGGAGAGGAGTCTCGTAAGAAAGGCTCACTACGCCTAGATGTGGTGGTGTTTATTGGAGTGAAAACTTGGGTTGCATTTGATATGAAATTAGGGAAAGCAGGTAAGGGGAATCCAATATCTGTTGAAAAATGGAATCAATATGAGCGGCGTTTCGGGGCACTTTTATTCACTTTTCAATTTAAAATTTGAAATGGTTTAGTTCTATGACTACTTTGGCACAACTTGATAAATACGCGAGTAAATGGTTTCATGACGAGATGCGGAGGCGTGGGTTTGCAGTAGAAAAGAAATTTGTTTTCTGGAGGAAACGCGGGCCTTTATTTGACATGTTTGTAACAAGGATTAGCTCAGGAGATTTTCTTGAAGTCAAAGTGACGATATGGTCGCCTTGGGTAAATCATTCAAATGGCGAGCTTGGAGAGTTTCCTCCTGATTACTCATTGATCGGGGGGCGTCTGTCTGATGGGTTTCCCAAAGATATGTTCGGGGAACCATTGCTTTCTGTTGAAAACGAACAAGTAATGGAGCTGAGCTTAAGATCATTACTGGATTTAATTGATCAATATGCTTTGCCTTGGTTTCCGACAATTAATTCTTATGATACCTATGTTGCTTACGTTGGAGAGCGTGGTTATAACCCGACGGCGGAACGTATAGAAATGGTAAAGGCTGGAATAGCCAAAGGGTTCCAGCAAGAGAAATTTCTTTGAATTTTTAAAAAAGTCAATATTATGTCTGTCGATATTAACGTTATTCTTAAAAAAGAAAACATGCCTACTCCAGAGCAATGGCAACAAGCCATTGCAAGGCTTGAGTTTGATTTGCAAGTGGATACTGATTTTGACGTTGAAGAATTTTCTGGTTATTTGCCATCCGTATACAAAGGCGAAGAAACCGGATTCGAATATTTTTTTGGGGAGCTGGAAGACGACTGGATGGAGGAGGATGCAATGCAACTGGTAGGAGATCGGGACTATTTAGTCACGTTTTCTACACATAGTGATATGCGTGAATTGATCGCATCGACCATAGCTTCTTCAGTTCTTTGTTCCATCACAGATGGCTTGATTTTAAATGAAGAAGATGGCCATCCATTTATAGGTGCAAATGAAGCGATTGAGTATTGCAAAAAAGCAGAATCTGAGTTGACGCTGGATTTGGATGAAAATTAATGTGTCGTGGTTGCTTGATGTGACCCTACAATAATTTTTACAGTATTGAATTCAAACTATTTGATGGAAGTAGCAATAATGCCGAAAAAATCAAAGACGCTAAAAATTTCTGTTTCTAATGGTAAACAGGTTTTCGATGTCTCATATTTGACATTACCTCGTTATCGAGAATTACGTGATCAGCAATTGAATATATTGTCCCAGTTGAATGAAAATAATGAAGCACAGACCAAGGCTTTTCTTGAGGATCTGGCTAAAATTGATGCTGAATTAAGCGCGTTGCGACAACAGAATAAATGAATCCTCTGGTATTCCCTGCAAGTGGATTATTTCCAGGCAGAGTCAATTCCCGATTTTAAAGACTCGCCATAAGTGCAATGGTTTGTCGTTAATATTTTCAGCCATCCACCTTGAGTTATCAATTTAACTGGCAATGCGCATGAATCCAGAATTTGAAGAAATTATAGTTAGGGAACATCTGATTAAGTTCTAATTTTCTTAAACTTCGAAACCAAGTGCTGCTCATTCATAAAACATGCTCACAAGAGCATGTTTTATAGTGGGAATTAGGACAAATTTCTCCGAATTTCCCTTGTTCTTGCGCGATTTCTCGCACAATTGGCACACTACGCCCTTGCATGTGCATCAAGCGCCTGCGGACCATAAACAAGTTCGCCAGCGCACAGGTGACAAACAAGCGATGCGCGTTCTTTTGTAAGCCGCGATAACGCACCTTCGCAAATCCAAACACGCGCTTGATGATGCCAAAGGCATGCTCTACCATGGC
>NZ_JBMPOZ010000010.1:0-252679 GCF_049340385.1 Undibacterium sp. Ji83W
TCTACTTGCTCTACTACTGATAATTTAAAAGTCAGCGTGTAATCTCGCTGACTCCTGCGCATCCCTGTGTCCATCTCACTTTCCTTTCCGGTTCTAGAAAAGTGTCAACTTTAATCAGGACGGGTCATAAGATAGAAAAAGGGGCGAATATATCGCCCCTTTTCCATGATCACTTACTAGCCAGCAGATCGATCAAGCCAGCCTGCCGTGGCATTGCTTGAATTTTTTGCCACTGCCGCAAGGGCAAGGATCATTGCGACCTACCTTCAGGGCGTAATTGATTTCTGGCTGGTCAGTACCAAAATCTGCCAGCGGTGCCAGCATTTCTTCAGGCGTTGCATCTGCATCAAAATCAGCGTGCTGATAATGGACGTTTTCAATCTGTGACTGTGCCAGTCTTTCTTCTGCCGCATCAATCTCTTCACGGGATTGTATGCGCACCGTAACCACGGTCCTGACCACTTCGCTTTTGATGGCTTCCAGCATCTGGCCAAACAGTTCGAACGCTTCGCGCTTGTATTCCTGTTTAGGATTTTTCTGTGCATAACCGCGCAGATGTATACCCTGACGCAAATGATCCAGCGCCGCCAGATGTTCACGCCAGTGGGTATCTATGCTTTGCAGCATGACATTGCGCTCGAAACCGGCAAAAGACTCTTTACCAACGATGGCGATCTTTGCGTCATACACTTCATTGGCGGCTTTTTGCACACGCTCCAGAATATCTTCATCCGTGATATTGGCATCGTCTTTGAGCATTTGCGTCAGTGGCAAATCCAGCGCCCATTCGTCACGCAAAACAGCTTCCAGGCCAGGGATATTCCACTGTTCTTCGACTGATTCTGCTGGTACATATTCACGTACGATATCTTCGAACATGCCATGACGCAGCGAAGAAATCAGTTCTGCCATGTCCTGCGCTTCCAGCAATTCATTACGCTGCTGGTAAATCACTTTACGCTGATCATTGGCAACGTCATCGTATTCCAGCAATTGCTTGCGGATATCAAAGTTACGTGCTTCGACCTTGCGTTGCGCGGATTCTATAGAGCGGGAAACGATGCCTGCTTCGATAGGTTCGCCTTCAGGCATTTTCAGCCTGTCCATGATGGCACGGACACGGTCACCCGCAAAAATACGCAGCAAAGTATCGTCGAGCGACAAATAGAAACGGGAAGAACCCGGATCACCCTGACGGCCAGAACGTCCACGCAATTGATTATCAACGCGGCGGGATTCATGGCGCTCAGTACCAACGATGTGCAAGCCGCCGGCATTGACAACAGTCTCATGCAGGGATTGCCATTCGTCGCGCAGTTTTTGCGATTGCGCCTGCTTGTCTGCATCAGACAAAGCGTCATTGGCTTCTATCATTTGCACTTGCTTGGCGACATTACCACCGAGCACGATATCCGTACCACGGCCCGCCATATTGGTAGCAATAGTGATGGCTTTTGGACGACCAGCCTGGGCAATGATTTCTGCTTCACGGGCATGCTGTTTGGCGTTCAGGACATTGTGCGGCAAACTGGCCTTGGTCAGTATGTCGGACAAGAGTTCAGAATTTTCAATCGAAGTCGTACCCACCAACACTGGCTGGCCACGCTCGTAGCAATCCTGGATATCCACCAGCATGGCATTGTATTTTTCTTGCGCAGACTTGTAGACCTGATCCTGCCTGTCCTTGCGTTGCGAAGGACGGTTGGGTGGAATGACCACGGTTTCGAGACCGTAGATTTCCTGGAATTCATAGGCTTCAGTATCCGCCGTACCTGTCATGCCTGACAGCTTGGAGTACATACGGAAATAATTCTGGAAAGTGATCGATGCCAGAGTCTGGTTTTCATTCTGGATGCGCACACCTTCTTTGGCTTCAACCGCCTGGTGCAAGCCATCAGACCAGCGACGGCCTGTCATCATGCGACCAGTGAATTCATCAACGATGACGATTTCACCGTCTTGCACCACATAGTGCTGATCCTTGAAATACAGTGCATGCGCGCGCAGGGCAGCATACAAATGGTGGATCAGCGTGATGTGGGCAGCGTCATATAACGATGCACCTTCAGGCAGCAATCCCATTTGCGTGAGGATGCTCTCTGCCTTGTCATGACCCGCTTCAGTCAGCAAGACCTGATGGGCTTTTTCGTCCTTGGTGTAATCACCATGCACTTCAATCTTGCCTTTGCCATCCGGTGTTTCTTCACCGATTTGCAGTGTCAGCAGTTTTGGTACTTCATTGATTTTGTAATACAGCTCGGTGTGATTCTCAGCCTGACCAGAAATGATCAAAGGCGTACGGGCTTCATCGATAAGAATCGAGTCTACTTCATCGACGACTGCAAAATTCAGGCTGCGCTGTACACGGTCTTTGGCTTCATAGACCATGTTATCGCGCAGATAATCGAAACCATATTCGTTATTTGTGCCGTAAGTGATGTCAGAGCCATAAGCTGCCTGCTTGGCGTCGTGATCAAGTTGCGACAGATTGATGCCGGTAGTCAGACCCAGCCAGCCATACAATTGGCCCATCCATTCAGCATCGCGCTGCGCCAGATAATCATTGACGGTAACAACGTGCACGCCCTTGCCCGACAAGGCATTCAGGTAAATTGGCAGGGTCGCCATCAGGGTTTTACCCTCGCCCGTGCCCATTTCAGCAATTTTGCCGTAATGCAAAACCATGCCACCTATCATCTGCACATCAAAGTGACGCATTTTCAAGACGCGTTTACTGGCCTCGCGACAGACTGCGAAAGCTTCCGGGAGGATGGCATCAAGTGTCTCTCCGTTCGCAACACGTGCTTTGAACTCCGCAGTCTTGGCTTGCAAAGCCTCGTCCGACAAGGCTTCCAGCTTGGGTTCCAATGCGTTGATTTCACGCACCGTCTTTTGGTATTGCTTCAAAAGCCGCTGATTGCGGCTGCCGAATATCTTGGTCAGGAATGACATGCTATGAACGGAAAGTTAAATTCTTAAAAAAATTGTTGAAATAGTGCTTAATTTGACAACAACATTAGGATAACCTGTGATTTTACCATGTGACACTCAATTAACCAGTAATTGCGCAATTCTCCTGCCAACTAAGCAAGAAAATAGATTTTTTAGCAATTACCATGAGCTCCTGGCAAACAATTCCCAGACATGCGCTAGCAGTTGGTGACTGAATCGGCAATCTCAATAGGACTTACGCAAAATTGCCCCAGCAAGGGCTATCGCTCTAAGAAATCGCCCTTGCAGGGGCGGTTCGTTACGTCGGCAGACAACATGTTGTCTGAAACCCCAACTACACCGACAGCGACGACGGCAGTACAAATAGTACGACTAGGAGCTGCAACGCAGCTGGGGCAATTTTTCGTATGTCCTACTTCTGGTTCACAGCGGCAAGATTGGCTTGACTCGCCCCTGCAGACAGGAATTTATGGGGATTTTGCGGCACGCCTTTGACATGTACCTCGAAGTGCAAATGCGAACCAGTGGACCGGCCCGTAGAACCAATGTCAGCAATATGCTGGCCACGTTTCACAATATCGCCGAGCTTGACGTAGATTTTGGAGGAATGGGCATAACGGGTCATGATTTCACCACCATGATCTATTTCTACCATGTTGCCAAATTGCGGATGGTATTCGGCCGCCACCACTACGCCACCAGCAGCCGCGACGATGGGCGTACCGCTGGGACTGGAGAAATCGATGCCTTCATGAAAGGCACTGCGGCCAGAAAATGGATCAAGTCGCCAGCCAAAGCCAGATGCATTATAAGCAACATTAACCGGCTGGATGGTGGGTAAGAGCTTGGATTGCACCTTGAAGCCCATGAGCTTGGTTTCCACCACATTCATATAATCTGAACGGTGTTCTATGTCCACGGACATGGCAGCAAGAGCCGCCTGGAACTCGGCCAGATTCAATTCCTGCGCTGGCTGGGTAGAGACTTCAGGGCCACCACGACCTGGCATTTCCTTGAAATTGAATTCTTCTGGCTTGACGCCTGCAAGACCCTGCACCCGTTCACCAAGTGCATCAAGGCGTATCAGTTGCGCCTGCATTTCGCCTAGCTTGGCGGCCATGGCAGCCAGGTTTTCTTTCATGAACTTGTCTTTATTGCCAGTATCACTACTTGCTGCAGCTACTGGCACCAAATCGCGCAAAAGCGGCAAGTCGGCACTGGCCAGTTTAAGGGTCATGGCAGCCATCAGAGCAGCGCAGAAAGTGATGACAAGCAAAAATGCAAATAAACCAAGAACCACGTGACGGGAAGACAAAGTCACTGACTTTGCCTGGGTAAAACGGGAGTGCATCAAAATGATTTGCATCAATATGCTCCTCTGAAAACGATGGATGACCTATAGCTCCTTGTGAGAGCTGGCCTGTCCTGTTTGTGGTAAGGTAATGCGCATGTCAACATTCTCACGCCCTACCTATCCGATTAACATTAAACGCGGTCGCAAAGTGCCTGGTGCCAGCGAAGCCGGTGACTTTTTGCGCAGTAATGAGAGAATCTCCCAACTGCTACCCACAGTGCAGCGCAATTTGAAGCTGCAAAAAGACTGTGGGTCCATACTGCCGCCGATATTTGCCTCTTGTGAGGTTATGCAAGTAACGGAGGGACAGTTGACGCTTTCCGCGCCGAATGCCGCACTGGCGACCAAATTGAAACAGCAATGCCCGAAACTGCAAGCATTTTTGCAAGAACGGGGATGGCAGATTAACGCAATCCGGATTAAAGTACAAGTCAGGCGTGTCGTGGAGAAACCTGTTGCCGTAAAGCAAATAGCTTTTTCAGGCAAGGCTTTGCAGGCTTTTGGGCAGTTGGAACATGCGCTGGAAGACACGCCACAGAATGCAGACTTACGTGCCGCACTGGGGCGTTTGATACAGCGCCACCGATCTGAAAGCTGAATCAGCAGACCACAAACGCGCCGAAAGCCAGGGCCTTAAGCGAGTGCCCACTCCCTGTCTACTTGCGTGGCATAAGTTGGTGGTGCCATGTCCAGATCGTCAAAACTGACGATTTCATAGGCATCGGGCTGGGCCAATAAAGCGCGCAATAACTGGTTATTCAAGCCGTGACCAGACTTGTGGGCAGTGTAACTGGCGAGGAAGGGATGGCCGATCAGGTATAAATCACCAATGGCGTCGAGGATTTTGTGGCGCACAAATTCATCATCAAAACGCAGGCCATCTGAATTCAGAATGCGGTATTCGTCCATGACGATCGCGTTTTCCATGGAGCCGCCGCGTGCCAGGCCTATGCCTCTGAGCATTTCCACATCCTGCATGAAACCGAAAGTGCGCGCCCTGGCAACATCTTGTACAAAGGTGGCACTAGCAAAATCAACTTCTGCCGTTTGCACAGTACCATCGACTGCCGGGTGATTGAATTCAATAAAGAAATGCAGCTTGAAACCATTGAAGGGTTCCAGTCGGGCCCATTTCTCCGACTTGCCTGCGCCTTCGCGAATTTCTACTGGCTTTAATACACGAATAAATTTCTTGGCCGCGTCTTGTTCCTGCATGCCAGCCTGCTGCAATAAGTAGACGAAAGATGAAGCCGAACCATCCATGATGGGGATTTCTTCTGCGCTGACATCAATGTACAGATTATCTATGCCCAGACCGGCGCAGGCAGACAGCAAATGCTCAACCGTTGATACCTTGCCATGTTCATTCGACAAGGTCGATGCCATGCGGGTATCGCCCACAGCCAGCGCCTGGGCTGGCAAGACCACGGGAGGATTCAAGTCAGTACGTGTGAAGATAATGCCGGTATCTACTGGTGCCGGGCGCATGACGAGTTCAACCTTGGTGCCAGAATGCAGGCCGACGCCAACGGTTTTCACTACTTGTTTGATGGTTCTTTGCTTTAACATCGCGCTATTATAGCGTTTCAGGCAATTTCCCATGCAGGAGTGAGGAAAATTAGCCGTTTCACATATTAAAAATGAATACAAAAACAACAATTCAAATTCGCCCCGCAGCGGTCACTGATCTGGATGCCATGTGCGACCTTGCTGACCAGATCAATGCCCAGCATCATGCTGCTGCCCCCAGAATTTTTGTACAAAAACCGAATCGCGAACTTGACCGCCAGTTCTGGCACGGCACGTTTGAAAACCCGGTCGGCTGTGCATTGCTGGCCTGCGATGAAGAGCAAGTCCTGGGTTTTATCACCATGAGCTGGCATGAAAATGTAACCATCCCCTTCTTGTACCGTCGCCGTATCTGCCGCATAGGCACTATCGTGGTTTCTGACTCACATCAGAAGCTCGGCATAGGGAAGTTATTGATGGATGGCGCAACTAGCTGGGCACGTCAGCATGACGCAGTGGAAATCAGGCTGGAAGTCTTTGACTTCAACCGCAATGCCATGGATTTTTATGCAGCTCAGGGTTATGGCGTGCAGTCACACATCATGAGCAAGTCGCTTGAATAAAAATATCGTATAGTAAAAAAAATGGCGCTCAGTTCAAAAACTGCGCGCCATTTTTTATGCGAGTCAGAAGACCTGATTAGCCTAATTGTGCCAACAGTGTTTCTGCGTTCGACACTTCAAACTTGCCGCCTTCTTCGATATTCAATTGCTTGACGACACCGTCAACAGCCAGCAAGGAATAACGCTGGGAACGAGTGCCCATGCCGAATTTGCTGAAATCTGCATCCAGGCCCAACGCTTTGCTGAAATCTGCATTGCCGTCAGCCATCATGCGCACGATGCCTGTGGATTTTTGATCACGGCCCCATGCACCCATGACGAATGCGTCATTCACAGAGATACACCAGATTTCATCAACGCCTTTGGCTTTCAAATCTGCTGCCAGTGCAACATAGCCAGGCACATGCTTGGCTGAGCAAGTTGGCGTGTACGCGCCAGGCAGGCCAAAAATCGCAATGGTTTTACCTTTGGTCAGGTCTGCGACTTTGAACGTATTTGGTCCGAGTGAACAGCCTTCTGATTCCACTTCAATAAATTCTGCCAAGCTGCCTTCAGGCAGGGTATCGCCAATCTTGATTGTCATTTTATGCTCCCTAGATAAGTATTCGGATATTCATTGCCTTGCTGTATGCCCCTCCGCCAAAAGCAGGAAGTTTGGGCCATATCAACACCGACAGTGAAGGACGCAAGTATGCCTGAGCTAGAATTTTCTTGCAGAGGTTAAAAGAGTAAGGCTTAAGACCTCTCAACACAGAGGCACAGAGGAAGGAAGTCTGCTTGCAAGCAGACTTCGTTACGCAGGCACGCGGCATGCCGCGCGAATTCCCTGCTGCACCACAGAGAAGAGCAAGAGAAAAACAATCGAAATAAGTGCTTGATATCGCGCTGCGCCGAACCAATAGTTTTTTTAAGTATTGTCTTCACCAAAAATAGAATCTTTGCTATAAGTCTGATACCTAACCAAACACAGCATTTCTCTTGCCTTTCTCTGTGCCTCTGTGTCTCTGTGGTGAGCCTTTTGGTCTAGCTTTTCGATCTACCAAATAAAAAACGCCAGCCTCTTCCGAAGCTGGCGTTTTGCAGAAAAACCAGATAAATCAGTCAGCCTGTTTGCGCAGGAAAGCTGGGATATCGTAAGTTTCCATGCCATTTTTTTCCAGGGCACGTACTGTTTCTGACGCAGATTCACGGCGCCATACTGCAGGTTTGCTCAGGCCATCAAAGCCTGCTGAACCAGTTCCAGCACCAGTGCTGATGGTGGCAGATGTCATGACAGGGCTGGCCATTACTGTTTCATTGTGCGTACCGGTACGCAGCATTGGTGTTTGCACCAGCTGAATATTTTTCTTGCCACGGCCAAGACCAGTTGCCACTACCGTTACACGGATATCGTCACCCATGTTGTCGTCGTAAGCGATACCCTGGGCAATCGATGCATCCGGTGCAGCAAAAGCGCGCACTGTAGACATGACTTCCTTGATCTCTTTACCTTTCAGGCCACGGCTGGCTGTGACATTCACCAACACGCCACGAGCACCGGACAAATCGATACCGTCCAGCAGTGGTGATGCAACTGCCTGTTCAGCGGCAATGCGTGCGCGGTCAACGCCGGAGGCAGTTGCCGTACCCATCATGGCCTTGCCTTGTTCACCCATGATCGTTTTCACGTCATTGAAGTCGACGTTGATATGGCCGGGCACATTGATGATCTCGGCAATACCGGCGACGGCATTGTTCAAGACATCATCTGCATGCTGCAGCCATTCGATCATGCTGTCGTCTTCATAAATCTCTTCAAGTTTTTCGTTGAGAATAATGATCAGTGAATCGACATGTTGGGACAAGGCTTCCAGACCTTCGTCGGCGATGTCCATGCATTTCTGACCTTCGTAGGAAAATGGTTTGGAAACCACCGCCACGGTCAGTGCACCCAATTCCTTGGCGACTTGCGCAACTACGGGAGCAGCACCTGTACCTGTACCACCGCCCATACCTGCAGCGATAAATACCATGTGCGCGCCGCGCAATGCGTCTTCAATACGGGCACGGGACTCTTCCGCCAGCTTGCGGCCGACTTCCGGTTTCATGCCTGCACCCAGACCAGTCTCGCCGATCTGTATCACATTGTTTGCTTTAGACTGCAACAGTGCTTGCGCATCTGTGTTTGCTGCTATGAACTCAACGCCGGACACGCCTTTGTTGATCATGTGCTGAACCGCATTGCCGCCTGCGCCACCTACGCCGACAACCTTGATTACGGTGCCTTGTGTGGCGTTATCAACCATATCGAACTCCATCATGACTCCTCCAGGTAGGCAGTTATCAGTCGCTAGGCATCACCGGGGTGTGACGACTAGCGACTAATAACTGTATATCGAACTATTATAAAATGACTACACTAATTTAGATACAAAATACAAGCTAAAAATTCCCTAAAAACCACTCTTTCATGCGTTGCCAGACCGCTTTGGCTGAACCTTCTTGCCGAGTGACCAGATGACCGCGCAAATACTGCTTCTTCGCTTCCAACAACAACCCCAAAACTGTGGCATAACGCAGGCTGCGCACGACATCTGCCAACTGCCCGCTGTACGCTGGCATGCCTAATCTGGTCGGTTTCAAAAAGATGTCTTCTGCCATCTCCACCATGCCCGGCATGGCAGCAGAACCACCTGTCAAAACGATGCCGGATGAGAGCACATCTTCATAACCAGATTCGCGCACCACCTGGTGCACCAGCGCAAACAATTCTTCTACACGTGGCTCTATCACTGCGGCCAAAGCCTGGCGCGATAAAGAACGCGGGCCACGGTCACCCAGACCAGGCACTTCCAGCGTGTCGGACGGGTCAGCCAATACCTGCTTGGCGACACCAAAACGCACCTTGATCTCTTCTGCTTCTGAGGTCGGCGTGCGCAAGGCCATAGCGATATCATTGGTGATCTGGTCACCGGCAATCGGTATCACTGCGGTATGACGTATCGCACCTTCGCTGAACACCGCCACGTCAGTCGTGCCACCACCGATATCGATGAGCACTACGCCCAGCTCTTTTTCATCCTTGGTCAACACTGCTTCTGCCGAGGCCATCGGTTGCAAGATCAGGTCAGATACTTCGAGGCCGCAACGGCGAACACACTTGACGATGTTCTGGACTGCAGACACAGCACCTGTGACGATATGCACTTTGACTTCGAGACGTATGCCGCTCATACCTATCGGTTCGCGCACATCGTCCTGGCTATCAACGATAAATTCTTGCGGCAAGGTATGCAGCAATTGCTGGTCAGTCGGTATATTGACGGCCTTGGCAGTTTCTATCACGCGCGAAACGTCAGCTGCGGTGACTTCCTTATCCTTGATCGCCACCATGCCGCTGGAATTAAAGCTGCGGATATGGCTACCGGCGATCCCGGTGTACACATTGCGTATCTTGCAGTCAGCCATCAACTCGGCTTCTTCCAAAGCGCGCTGTATGGATTCGACGGTGGCCTCGATATTGACGACGACACCTTTTTTCAGCCCCTTGGATTCATGTTGACCCAGGCCTATGACTTCATGCCTGCCGTCAGGCATGACTTCCGCCACGACCGCCACAATTTTTGAGGTGCCGATATCGAGACCAACGATCAGATTTTTAGCGTCTTTTGTCATGTCTTTCCACTTGCTTTTGTTTGCTTTTTTGATCCGATATTACTGTGACTCGATTTGAGCGCCAGGCCATTCGGATAACGCATGTCCACACTTTCAATACTGTCCTGCAAACTGGCCAGCAGTTGCGGGTAAACTGTCATCAATTTATCCACCCTGCTCTTGAGCGTTGTTGCATCCTGCACCCTGCCCAATTGCACCTGCATGCCATTATTCAACTTCAGACTCCAGGCATAACGACTGGAATAATTCACTTCATCCGGTGCCAGGCTGATCTTGGCAAACCAGTTTTTAAATTCCATATACTGCGCGAGCACTTCTTTTTCACTACCCTCTGGCCCACTCAGAGCAACCAGATCTGCATCATCTTCTGCCTCTGCCAGATTGGCGGTGAACACATCGCCCTTGGCAGAAATCAATTGCCCGTTTTCACCCCAGGTACCCAGCGCCACATGTTCTTCCAGAGTGACGATGAGCTTGTTGGGCCATTCTCTTTGCACACTGGCCTTGCGCACCCAGGGTACTGCTTCAAATGCTGTCCGCACTGCATCCAGGTTTGCGGTAAAAAAATTGCCCCTGATCTTGGGTAAAGCTGTATTCCTGATCGTGAGTGAGTTCACATGTCGCAAATCCATACCGTCTGTTGTACTACTCGCTTCCACCCGGATCACACGCAAAGTAAAAAGCGGCCTTTGTATTACCCACCACACACCGGACAACACCAGGATGAACAGCACCAGCCCAAACAGGGCATTCGCGGTATTGTTCATCAGCTTGCTGTCATGCCACATTTTTTACTCTTACTCGTTTACTTTTTTTGTTCAGATTTAATTTTCAAGCTTGCTGTCTTCAAAATTTCCACGCATAAGTCTTCATAACTGATGCCAACTGCCTTGGCTGCCATGGGCACCAGCGAATGCCCGGTCATACCTGGAGAAGTATTAATCTCCAGCAAAAACGGTTTGTTATCCGACTTGCGCAACAAGACATCAACCCTGGCCCAGCCTTCGCAATCCAGAGCACGGTAGGCATCGACAGCCATTTTGCGGATGGCATCCGTCAAATCCTGTTCCAGCACTGCCGGGCAAATATATTGTGTGTCGTCAGTAAAATACTTGTTCTGGTAATCGTAGTTACCGTCGGGTGCCACGATCTCGGTAATCGGCAAGGCATACGCCTGCTCACCCTTACCCAGAATCGCGATTGTCAATTCACGACCTTCAACAAATTCTTCTGCCAGCACCACTTCATCAAACTGGGCCGCCAGAGCATAGGCTTCCTGCATGTCGGAATAACCCACGACCTTGGTAATGCCAATTGTAGAACCCTCATGTGGCGGCTTGATGATCAATGGCAAACCCAGTTCATCCGGCACGCGGCGCAATTCAGTCTGACCTGTCAATACGGCATAAGCAGGTGTGCTCAGGCCGTAGGTTTGCCAGATGCGCTTGGTAAAAATCTTGTCCATGGCGATTGCCGATGCCATCACACCGCTGCCAGTGTAAGGAATATTCAATTGCTCCAGCACACCTTGCAGACTGCCATCTTCACCGTAGCGGCCATGCAGGGCGATGAAGACGCGGTCAAATTTTTCTGCTGCCAGTTCGGCGATACTGCGTTCTGCCGTGTCGAAAGCATGGGCATCTATGCCCTTGCTCAATAGGGCTTGCAGTACGCCAGTACCGGACATGATGGAGATTTCACGTTCAGCCGAACGCCCGCCAAACAGCACGCCTACTTTGCCCAGAGATTTCAAATTCAATTCGCTCATGATGATCTGATCACTTGTTTTCTACATTTACACTGACTGCGCCAGTTTTGCCGGCACAGCATTGATGGAACCTGCGCCCATGACGATGACTACATCGCCGTCTTTCAATATCCGCACTATGCTGTCCGGCATTTCCAGAATATCTTCTACAAATACCGGTTCTACCTTGCCCATGACGCGCAAGGCGCGGGACAGGGAACGGCCATCTGCCGCCAGTATCGGTGCTTCACCTGCGGCATAAACTTCCGCCAGAACAACTGCATCTGCATCAGAAATCACTCGCACGAAATCTTCAAACAAATCACGGGTGCGGGTATAGCGATGCGGCTGGAAAGCCAGTACCAGCCTGCGGCCAGGATAAGCGCCACGTGCTGCTGCCAGAGTAGCCGCCATTTCCACAGGGTGATGACCGTAGTCATCGACCAGGGCGAAAGTGCCGCCATTTGCCAGAGCGATTTCGCCATAACGGGTGAAGCGGCGACCTACACCATTGAATTCGCTCAGTGCTTTTTGAGTTGCCTCATCGCTGACACCGACTTCACGCGCAATCGCAATCGCGGCGCAGGCATTTTGTACATTGTGCATGCCAGGCTGATTCAAACTGACCTGCATATTCTCATAGCCATCTTGCACCACAGTGAAATGCATCTTGCCATTGGCAGCGGTTGCATCAACGGCGCGTACATCGGCATCTTCATGAAAGCCATAAGTGACGATGGGTTTGGAAACAAAAGGCATGATTTCACGCACATTTGCATCATCCAGGCACAAGACTGCAACCCCGTAGAATGGCAGGCGCTGGGTAAATTCGATGAAAGCCTGCTTCAGGCGGGCGAAGTCATGGCCATAAGTTTCCATATGGTCGGCATCGATATTGGTGATGACTTCGATGACCGGCAAGAGATTGAGGAAAGAAGCATCTGACTCATCGGCTTCTGCCACGATGAAATCGCCACTACCCAGTTTGGCATTGGCACCAGCGCTATTGAGCAAACCGCCGATGACGAAAGTCGGGTCCAGACCACCTTGCGCCAGGACGCTGGCGACCAGACTGGTCGTCGTGGTCTTGCCGTGCGTGCCAGCAATCGCGATGCCGCTTTTCAAACGCATGAGTTCTGCCAGCATCATTGCGCGTGGCACGATGGGAATATGTTTGGCGCGGGCAGCGATGACTTCAGGGTTATCGCCCTTTACCGCAGTTGATGTCACGACGGCATCTGCACCCGCAATATTTTCAGCGGCATGACCTTGCACGACATTGGCGCCCAGTTGCGCCAGACGTTTTGAAGCAGCATTGCTACCGAGATCAGAACCTGAAATGGTGTAACCCAGGTTCAGCAAGACTTCGGCAATGCCGCTCATACCTGAGCCGCCTATGCCTACAAAATGGATGTGTTTGACTTTGTGTTTCATGCTAATGCTTCCAGAATATGGGCGATGTTGGCACTGGCTTCGCGCTGCCCCAGGGCATAGGCTGTTTCTGCCATCGCCAGGCATTGCGCTCTGTCCAGTACTTTTAATTTCTCTGCCAGCAAGGCTGGGCTTAATTCAGTTTGTGGCAAATGGATGGCGGCTGTTTGCCCTGCCATCCAGATGGCGTTTTCTTTTTGGTGTGAAGTGCTCGACGCCATGAAAGGCACGAGTATGCTGGCCACACCGGCAGCAGTCAGTTCCGACACGGTAATCGCACCGGCACGGCAAATCACCAGATCAGCCTCGGCATAACGACGCGGCATGTCGTCAATAAAATCCAGCACTTCAGCCTGCACGCCGGCCTGCGCATAACTCTGGCGCAAGGCTTCTATATGCTGTTTGCCAGACTGATGCGTAATCAGCGGACGCTGGCTTTCTGGCAACAAGGCCACTGCCTGAGGTACTGCATCATTCAATACTTTGGCACCCAGGCTGCCGCCAACCACCAGTATGCGCAAAGGGCCTGTGCGATTTGCATAACGTGCTGCTGGCGCGGGCAATTCACAAATTTCTTTGCGTATCGGGTTGCCGATGACAGTAGTTTTGTTATCCGCAGTCACCGTTGCCGATGGCAGGCCAAACAGCAATTTACTGGCGAAAGGACGCAAGGCCTTGTTCGACAACAGCAAGGCAGCGTCAGCATTCATCAGGACTACCGGTTTACCACGCAAGGCAGCCATGATGCCACCTGGCACGGTCACATAACCACCCATGCCCAGGACCACATCTGGCTGGCGACGACCGATGATGTTAAAGCAGCTAAAGAAACTCTTGACCAGCTTGAAAGCCCCGCTGACCGTATGCGATAAACCCTTGCCACGCAAGCCAGAGAAATCAATATTGTCCATGGCGATATTGTGCCTGGGGACGATCTGCCCTTCCATGCCTATCTGCGTACCCAGCCAGCTGACTTGCCAGCCGCGTTCGCGCATGATGTCGGCTATCGCCAGGCCAGGGAAGATATGCCCACCCGTGCCCGCTGCCATGATCAGCAATTTTTTCGGCATTTTTTGTATGACCTGGCTCATGCGCGGCCTCCACGCATCAATACGCGGTTTTCATAATCGACACGCAACAAAATCGCCAGACCCACACAATTAATCATGACACCAGAACCACCGTAACTCATCAAAGGCAGGGTCAAACCCTTGGTAGGCAACAAGCCCAGGTTAACCCCCATATTAATAAACGCCTGCACACCTATCCAGATACCTATGCCCTTGGCCAGCAAACCGGCAAAAGTTTGATCCAGCGCTATCGCTTGCCTGCCGATTTCAAAAGCACGTTTCAGCAACCAGTAAAATAAAAGCACGACCACCATGACACCAACGAAGCCCAGCTCTTCTCCGATGACAGCCAGCAAAAAATCTGTATGCGCTTCTGGCAGGTAATGCAGTTTTTGTACGCTGGCACCCAGCCCAACACCAAATAATTCGCCACGGCCAAAGGCGATCAGTGAATGCGTCAGCTGGTAGGCCTTGCCCAAGGCATGATCTTCTTCAAACGGGCTAAGGTAGGCAAAAATGCGCTCACGCCGCCACGGCGACAGCAAAATCACTGAAGTAAAGATGCCAATCAGGGTTGCGGCAATACCGCCAAACCAGACGCCATTGATACCGCCCAAAAACAGGATGCCCATGGCAATACAAACGATGACACCAAAAGCACCCAGGTCAGGTTCCAGCAATAACAGCAAACCCACGATGCCAACCGCCGCCAGCATGGGCACAAAACCCTTGGTCAGTTTGTGCATGTATTCTTGCTTGCGCACGGTATAGTCAGCCGCATACAAGACCATGAACAACTTCATCAATTCGGATGGCTGCAAATTCAACACCTTGAAAGACAACCAGCGCTTGGCACCATTAACACCCTTGCCCAGGCCGGGTATCAATACAGCCGCCAGCAACACCAGGGTTGCAACAAATAAATAGGGTGCATATTTTTGCCAGGTCGCAATCGGGACGCGGAATACCAAAGCACTGGCGATCAAGGCCACCACGACGAAGATCGCCTGGCGCATGAGGAAATGCGAATTCTTGTAATTGGCATACTTGGGTGAATCCGGCAAAGAGATAGAAGCCGAATACACCATGACCATGCCGAACAGCATCAGGATAATTGTCACCCACACCAAAGGCTGGTCATAGTCCATCATCTTGGACCGGCTGACCAGGTTAGTACTCGCTGGTGCTGCGCCAAACGGAGACCACCTTTGCAATGGGAGCAAGAGCTGACGCATCAGCAAACCTCCCCGCGTGCCAGTGCGATTTCGCGCACGGCATCTACAAACACCTGGGCGCGATGCGCATAATTGCGGAACATGTCCAGGCTGGCACAAGCCGGTGACAGCAAAACGATGTCGCCATCTGCAGCCAGTTCAGCCGCAGCCTGCACTGCCATTTCCAGCGTCGCCACATCGTGCACAGATACACCAGTCACTGCCAATGCCTGCTGCAATTCCTCTTTGGCTTTGCCTATCAGGATGACGGCTTTGGTATAACGTTCTACCGGATCAGCCAGCGGAGAAAAATCCTGTCCCTTGCCTTCGCCACCGGCAATCAAAATAATCCGCTTGTGCAATGCGTCAGATTGCTGACCCAAACCCTTCAAAGCAGCGACCGTAGCACCGACATTTGTGCCTTTGCTGTCGTCGATATAATCAACACCCGCTATATTGGCAACCTGCTCTACCCTGTGCGGCTCACCTTTATAATCACGCAAACCATGCAGTAAAGGCGCAAATGACAAACCTATGCCACGGCACAAAGCCAGAGCAGCCAGGGCATTTGCAGCATTGTGCTGACCACGGATTTGCAGTGCATCGGTCGGCATCAGACGACTGATGATGACCGGCATTTCTTCCACTTCTTTTTTCTTGCGGCGGCTATTTGTCACGACTGGTGCATCTTCTGCCGGATTTGCCACCGCCAGCCAGCCCATGCCATGCTCATTCAGCAAACCCAGATCAGCCAGATGTTTGGGTGCATCGATACCAAAGCTGATAGCATTACCAAGCGGTTTTGCCATGGACATGACGAGTGCATCATCACGGTTCAAGACTTGCAAAGTCTGATCACCAAAAATCTTTGCCTTGTCAGTGCAATAAGCTTGCAGACTGCCATGCCAGTCCAGATGATCCTGGGTGATATTCAAGACCGTTGCCACATCCGCTTGCAGACTATGTGTAGTGTGCAACTGGAAGCTGGACAATTCCAGCACCCAGACTTGCGGCAGGCTGTCTTGATCCAGACATTCACGCAGCACATCAAGTACAGCTGGACTGATATTGCCTGCGACCTTGACTGTCAAACCGGCGCGCTCTACCAGCAAACCAACCAGGCTGGTGACCGTGGTCTTACCGTTCGTGCCAGTGATGGCGATGACTTTCGGCTGGTATTCGCGCTCGGTTTTCAATACCTGTAGTGCCTGGGCAAACAACTCTATCTCGCCCCAGACCGGGATATCTTTTTCAGCAGCTACTGGTAACAGTTCCTGCAATTCACGCAGAGGTGACAAGCCGGGGCTGACTGTCATCAACTCGATATCATCGAGTAATGCCGGGCTGAAAGCACCACCAATAAACTCAAGCTGATCTGACAGGGCCTGCAATTGTGGCAATCTGTCCGGTGCTTCACGAGTGTCGGCAACACGCAGGCGCGCACCGGCGCGCAGCAGCCATTGCGCCATCGCCAGCCCGGTTTCACCCAAGCCCAGAACCAGTACATGTTTACCCGAAAAATCCATATCTGCTATTTCTATCCAACAAAACAAACATCAAACTACTTATTCACTTTTTTAACGCAACTTCAGGGAAGACAAACCTATCAGCACCAGCAACATGGTGATGATCCAGAAACGCACGACAACCTGGGTTTCTTTCCAGCCTTTTTTCTCAAAATGGTGATGCAGAGGTGCCATCAACAGCAGGCGGCGGCCTTCGCCATATTTTCTCTTGGTGTATTTGAAGTAACTGACTTGCAGCATGACTGACAATGTCTCGGCCACAAAAATACCGCCCATGATAAACAGCACAATTTCTTGCCTGACAATGACAGCCACCGTACCTAGCGCACCACCCAGTGCCAGCGCACCTACGTCACCCATGAATACTTGCGCAGGATGGGCATTGAACCAAAGGAAAGCCAGGCCAGCGCCCGCCATCGCACCACAGAAAATCAATAACTCACCAGCGCCAGGTATATGCGGTATCAGCAGGTACTTGGAGTAGCCTACATTACCGGTCAGATAAGCAAACAGGCCCAGGGCAGAACCAACCATGATGGTAGGCATGATGGCCAGGCCATCCAGACCATCAGTAAAATTCACCGCATTGCTGGTACCAACAATGACGCAGTAGGTTAACGCAATAAAACCCCAGACACCGAGGGGATAGCTGACAGTCTTAAAGAAAGGCACGATCAAATCTGCTTTGGGCGGCAAATCCATATTGAAACCGGACTGTACCCAGGCGATAAACAATTCCAGCACTTTGGAATTACTTGGTGCGGATACTGAGAACGCCAGATAAAAAGCAGCGATCAAACCGATCAGCGACTGCCAGAAATATTTTTCCCTGGAACGCATGCCTTCAGGGTCTTTATGAACCACCTTGCGATAATCATCGACCCAGCCGACTGCGCCATATCCCAGAGTGACTATCATCACCACCCAGATAAAACGGTTACTCAAATCGCCCCACAACAAAGTGGAGATGCCAATCGAAATCAAGACCAGTACACCCCCCATGGTTGGTGTACCTGATTTGACAAGATGTGTTTCCATACCATAGCTGCGCACAGCCTGGCCTACCTTGAGCCTGGTCAGCATGCGTATGACGGCTGGACCAGCAAAAATACCGATGGAGATGGCCGTCATCGTGGCAAACACTGCGCGGAAGGTAATAAACCCGAATACGCGCAGCCAGCCTATATCCTGCTTTAACATTTCAGCCAACCAGAGCAACATACTAGTGATTCCCTATTATTTTTTGTTGTAATCTATTTTTTTCTGCATTTACCTCACCTGCCAGCAAATGGGCAACGACTCTTTCCATTTTCATGAAGCGTGAGCCTTTGACCAACACTATCGTGTCAGCCGCAGTTTGCGCATCCAGGTTCTGGCACAGGTTTTCCAGGCTGGCGAAGTGCTGCGCGCCGACACCATAAGCTTGCGCAGCATGGGTAACCAGCTCGCCCAGCAAGAACAATTTTTTGATGCCACGCTGCTGCGCATACTCACCAATTTCATGATGGAATTGCGCGCCGTTTTCACCAACTTCACCCATGTCTCCAAGCACCAGCGCAGTGTCACCACCAATTTGTGCCAGTACATCTATCGCGGCACGTACTGAATCGGGATTGGCGTTATAACTGTCATCAATCACCGTCGCGCCACTTTGTGCTTGCTTGCGTTGCAGGCGACCATTCACGGGTGCGAAATTTTCCAGACCCGCAACGATGGCTTCTTTGCTGACACCTGTCGCATGGCAGCAAGCTGCAGCGGCAAGTGCATTCAAGACATTGTGCTGGCCTGCTGCATTCAAGCGTACTGACAAGACCTGGCCAGCCATGTTGATTTGCAGGTCACTGCCAAACACACTAGGCAGGTAAGTGGCATGCACATCTGCATCGGCTGTCAAACCAAAGGTCAGGGTTTTACGCTGGCCACGTTCAGACGCAAAGGATTGCCATAAGCCTGTGTAAGTATCATTGGCAGGAAATACAGCCACACCATCATCTGGCAGGCACTGTATTGCCACGCCGTTTTCGCGCGCTACTGCTTCCACGCTTTGCATGAATTCCTGATGTTCGCGCTGGGCATTGTTGACCAGTGCCACGGTAGGCATAGCGGCAGATGCCAGCAAGGCGATTTCACCAGGATGGTTCATGCCCATTTCTATGACGGCTGCCTTGTGTCCTGCATGTAATTGCATGATGGTCAGAGGCACACCGATTTCATTATTCAAATTACCTGCAGTCGCCAGGCGGCCATCTGTACCAAAGGCTGCGGCCAATATCGAAGAAATCATTTCCTTGACGGTGGTCTTGCCATTACTGCCAGTCACACCAATGACAGGCAGTTCAAATTTTTGACGCCAGAAGCGGCCCACTTTTACCAGCGCCAGTTTGCTGTCTGCTACCTGCAAGGCTGGCAGACTGAAGTCTGCTGGCAGGTGTTCAGCGATCACTGCTGCCGCGCCGGCAGCCGCTACTTGCGGCAAAAAGTCATGCGCATCAAAATTTTCACCACGCAAGGCGACGAACAGATCGCCAGCACCAACTTTGCGGCTGTCAGTAGTCAGGCCAGTGATACGGGTAATAACACCGGCATCACCTGTCAACTTCGCCGCTGGCAAGGCGGCCTGCAATTCCTGAAGAGTAAACTCCATCAGCTCCCCCTCTTCATATTACCGCTGGTTGCCACGGTAGCGAGTGAGAGGGCGGCATGCTCTTCATCAGAGAATGGCCATTTTTTTCCATTGATATCCTGATAGGTTTCATGTCCTTTGCCTGCCAGCAAAACCACGTCATGATGATCAGCATGCTTGATCGCATACAGGATTGCATTGGCGCGGTCTTCGATGACTTGCGGCGTGCTTGTCATGCCTTTCAGGATGTCTTGAATGATCTGCGTAGGATTTTCACTGCGCGGATTATCGCTGGTGACGACAACATGCTGCGCCAGTTCAGCAATCTTGCCCATTTGTGGACGCTTGCCCGGATCACGGTCACCACCACAACCAAACACGCACCACAAAGCCCCCGTTCTTTCTTGCGCAACTTGCTGCAAGGCTTCGATGGTTTTTTCCAGCGCATCTGGTGTGTGCGCATAATCAATGACGACCATGACATGACCGGCAGTACCCAGCAATTGCATGCGACCAGGAACAGGCGTCAGTTTTTCTATGATGCCCACCGCCTTGTTCAGGGCGATGCCCTTGCTCAGCAAGACAGCGAGTACCGCCAGGATATTGCTGACATTGAACTTGCCTATGAGCTGGGTCTTTACTTGCGCCGCGCCAAATGGACACTCAAGATGGAAGCTGGTGCCTGCGTAGCTGGTTTTCAGATTGCTGGCGACCAGTGCATCTATGCCTGACACCAAGTCTTTTTCCAGGCTATAGCCCAGCAGTTTTGTAGCTGGCTGACTGGCTTGCAAATGCTTTACCAATTCCAGGCCATAGGCATCATCCAGATTGATGACAGCAGTACCCAAACCCTGCCATTCAAACAGTCTGGTTTTCGCCGCAGCATAGCCCTGCATATCACCGTGATAATCCAGGTGATCACGCGTCAGATTGGTCAGTACAGCGACATCAAAATGCAAGCCATTAAGACGACCTTGATGCAAACCTATGGAAGAAGCCTCTATCGCAAGTGCCTGCGCGCCATCGCGCTGCAAGTCTGCCAGCTTTTGCTGCAAACCTATGGCGTCTGGCGTGGTGTAACCAGTCTCTGCCAGTTGCCCCAGCATGCCATTGCGGTACTGGCCTATGCCCAGCGTGCCGATCACCGCAGCAGGTGTGCCGCTCAGTGACAAGGCCCTGGCTATCCACTGTGAGCAAGAAGTCTTGCCATTGGTGCCGGTGACGGCGACATTGAACCAGCCATCGTCAGGCTGACCATACCAGGCATGGGCTACACGACCAACTACATCCTGCAAATTATCTACAGCCAGATGAGGGATATTTAGTGCTTCATCCCACACAAAATTATCAGCCTCATACACCACTGCAACTGCACCATTGGCAATTGCATGGGCTATGTGCGCACGGCCATCAGTAATGTGGGTGCGCAAGGCGAAGAAGACATCCCCTGTTTGTATGGAGCGGGAATCTGAGCTCAATTGCGCATTCGGCGCATGCAGCTTCAGCCAGTCCAGCGTTGCTATTATCATTGTATTTTTCTGTGTCATTACATGCTTTCCTGTACGCCTTCTTCAGGAATAATGCTGGTGACGGAAGAGTCTGGCTGCACATTCAGTGAGCGCAAGACATTCGCCATAATTGCTGCAAACACCGGTGCTGCGACCGGGCCTGCAAAGTGTCCCCCAGCAGTTGGTTCATCCACCATCACCGCTACAATCACACGTGGATTGGAAACGGGAGCGAAACCAACGAAATCAAGCAGATATTTATTCACGTAACGGCCACCCTCAAGTTTATGAGCAGTGCCTGTTTTACCAGCTACACGGTAACCAGCGATACGCGCCTGAGGGGCAGTGCCGCCCGGCTCTGTCACAGTTTCCAACATCATGCGCACTTGTTTCGAGGTCTTTTCAGAGATCACACGTGAACCTTGTGGCATTTCCGCTGATTTTTGAAAAGTCAGCGGAATCATGTCACCATTTCTGGCAAAAATCATATAAGCGCGCGCCATCTGTATCAGCGATACCGAGATGCCATGACCATAGCTCATGGTCGCCTGCTCAATGGGACGCCAGTTCTTGTAATTGCGCAAACGCCCGGCAACGGCACCGGGGAAACCGAATTTGGGTTGCTGGCCAAAACCCAGGGTAGTGAACATTTCCCACATCTCTTGCGGGTGCATCTGCAAGGCCATTTTCACCGTGCCGATATTCGATGATTTTTGTATGACTTGCGCGACTGTCAGTGAGCCTTGTTTGTGGGCATCATGTATCAGGTTCGGACCTATGGCCATGACGCCAGGCGCAGTCTGGAAAACGGTATCAGGTGTGACGCGGCCAGTTTCCAGTGCCAGGGCTACTGTCACTGGTTTCATGGTGGAACCAGGCTCAAAGGTATCGGTCATGACACGGTTGCGCAATTGCGCACCAGTCAGCACCGACCTGTCATTCGGGTTATAGGTAGGCAAGTTCACCAGCGCCAGCACTTCACCGGTTTGCACATCCAGTACCACGGCACCACCGGCCTTGGCCTTGTGTTTTTCCAGTGCTTCTTTCAAATGCGTAAACGCAATGTATTGAATCTTGCTGTCGATCGACAGTGTCAGATCCTTGCCATCATGCGGTTCGCGCACGGCTTGTATATCTTCAACAATATGGCCCAGTCTGTCCTTGATGACACGGCGACTCCCGGTCTTGCCCGCCAGGTTTTTTTCCGATGCCAGCTCTATACCTTCTTGTCCTACGTCTTCTACATTGGTGAAGCCGACCACATGGGCCATGACTTCCCCTTCTGGATAAAAGCGCTTGTATTCTTTGCGGGTTTCTATCCCGGCGATGTTCAGTGCCACGACCTTGTCAGAGATGGCAGGCTCGACCTGGCGTTTCAGATAGACGAACTGACGGTCAGAATCAAGCTTCTTGCGCAATTCTGCTTCTGTCATATCCAGCAATTTGGCCAGTTGTTGTATTTTTTCTTTTGGTGCTTCCAGTACATCATCCGGGATAGCCCAGATGGCTTTTACTGGTACTGACGATGCCAGTACCTGGCCGTTACGGTCAGTGATCTTGCCACGGGTGGCTGGCAACTCCAGCGTACGGGCGTAACGATTGGCACCTTGCTGCTTCAAGAAATCATTGGTAAACCCTTGCAGATACAGGGCTTTGGCAATCAGCGCGATAAACGCTGCAAACAATAAAAACAGCACAAAACGCGAACGCCAGGCAGGCAGCTTCACGTCCAGCACAGGGCTGGAAGAAAAGGCGACGCCGCGTGCAGCGGCGGTACGGGATGTACTTGCTGATCTGCTCATTTTGTCTCCACCGCTTTCAGGTACTGAGTACGGTCAGGTGTGACTGCCACCATATTCAACTCTCGCGCCGCCGTTGCTTCTATGCGTGCATGCTTGCCAAAAGTGGACTGATCGAGTTTCAGTTGCGTCCATTGCAATTCATATTGCTTGCTTAAACTTTGTTCACGCTCCAGCTCTATAAACAGGCGACGTGCCTGATACTGCGCATTAATCAATGACAGGGCACAGGCGATCAATGCCGCTGCCAGGATAATGTTCCAGCGGGTACTCATGCACCCACCTCAGGCAAACGTTCCGCCACCCGCAAAATTGCCGAACGCGAACGCGGATTGGCACTCACCTCAGCCTCGGTAGGCTTGATGCGGTTCAGCAAGCGCATTTGCGGTTTCGGCAAATCGATATGGCGTATCGGTAGACGGCGGTCAGGCTGCTCCACCTTGACCTTGGAAGCAAAGAACTGCTTCACGATGCGGTCTTCGAGTGAATGAAAACTGATCACCGACATGCGCCCATACGGGGCCAATGCTTCATACGCCGCAGCCAAACCTATTTCGAGATCTTCAAGCTCCTGATTGATGAAAATCCGTATAGCCTGAAAGGTGCGAGTTGCCGGGTCTTTACCCTTCTCGCGAGTTTTGACGGCGTGTGCGACGATTTCTGCGAGCTGTCGTGTTCCACGAATGGCGTCTGTCTTCCTGCGAGCAACAATCGCCTTTGCAATCTGAAAAGCAAACCGTTCTTCCCCATAATTTTTTATAACCTCCGTAATTTGTTCTTCTTCGGCAGTCGCCAGCCATTCGGCAGCCGAAATGCCACGCGTGGTATCCATACGCATGTCCAGCGGACCATCTGATCTGAAACTGAAACCCCGGCTGGCATCATCCACTTGCGGGGATGAAATACCCAAATCCATCAAGATGCCATCGACCTTGACTACACCACAGTCAGGCAAGGCCTCACCGATGGCTGCAAAACTGTCATGTACGATATGAAAACGCGGGTCTTTTATTTCTGCTGCACTGGCAATCGCCTGGGTATCTTTGTCAAAAGCAATCAGGCGGCCATTGCTGCCCAGTTGCGACAAGATCAGGCGGCTATGTCCGCCACGGCCAAAGGTGCCGTCTACATAAATCCCGCTGGCACGCTGGTCTGCGATGCCGAGGGCGTCTACAGCCTCATGCAACAGCACAGTCTGGTGCGTAAAATCTGCCGCTTGCTGAATACTCATTGCCTGCGATCAGAAAGAAAAATTGTTTAATACATCAGGAGCGCCGCCAGCTATGGCTTTCGCTTCGTTTTCTGCCAGCTTGGCAGCATCCCAAATCTCAAAATGGCTGCCCATGCCGAGCAGCATGACATCACGCTGCATGCCTACGGCACTGCGCAACTCAGGTGCAACCAAGATGCGGCCAGCACCATCCATGTCGACGTCAAAGGCATTGCCTAGAAAAATACGCTTCCAGTCGCGCGCCTGAATTGGCCAGGCGGCGATTTGTTCACGGTGGGATTCCCAGGTAGGGCGTGGAAAAAGCAAGAGGCAACCGTCAGGGTGACGGGTCAGGGTAATCCGGCCTTCGCACTGCACATTGAGCGCGTCACGGTGCCGGGCAGGGATGGACATCCTGCCTTTTGCATCGAGATTGAGTGAGGATGCCCCCTGAAACACGCTATCTACCTTCTTCCTGAAAATCTGTATGTCTGTCCAAGCATGGAATGTAAGCGAAATTGGAAATTCTATGCCACAAAATTACACTTTTTCACACTATTGCCCACTTTAGAGGATGACTTGAACTCGGTCAAGCGTATTTGAGGAGTAATTTGGGAAAATTTCTAATGAAGTCAATGACTTAGCGCCAACACTTGAGGTGACGCTCAGCAAACCTCAGACAATTTATCCTGATAAATTAGGTACTTACACTGGATAGTGAAAGTAGCGCCTTACATATAACCATGTGTTTATCCCGGACTGTTGCGTTTTGGGATGGAAGACTTAAGGAAAATGCCTGCAAGAAAGAGGAGATCGCCGCTTTTTAGCCGCTGAAGTGACAATTTATAAACGTTGATTTACTGAGGAGGATGGACACGGGGGCAGATTATCGCTGAAAACTGGCCTGCACGGGCAGGTTTTCACGCCAAAAGCAGGTGAATTAGTGAGCTAATTCAGCGCTGCATGCCAGGCTGGCAGCGTTACGATATACAGCTATTAAGTTTCCCTTCTTTGACGCTGTAATAATTGCAAAAATTCCTTGTCCGGAACAGCCTTGCTGAAATAGAAACCCTGGAACTCATCACATTTGCATTCACGCAAGGTTTCCAGCTGTATGGCTGAATCCACGCCTTCGGCAATCACCTTGATGCCCAGGGTATGTGCCATGGCGACTATGGCCAGCACGATGGCGGTGTCATTCGGGTCTTCCGGGATGTCTTTAATGAAGGAACGGTCTACCTTGACGCTATCAACAGGGAAGCGCTTCAAGTAAGCCAGCGAGGAATAGCCTGTACCAAAATCATCTATTGAGAGTGTAAAACCAGCTTCCTTGAGACCATCCATGAGCAAAATGGCTTGCTCACGGTTATGCATGACCATGCTTTCGGTAATCTCAAACTCGATGGAATTGGCAGGCACGCGCCAGAAATCGACGACGCTCTTGACCTCTTCCAGCATGTGCGCATCGTTGAACTGTGCGCCAGACAGATTGATTGCCACCCGGCCAAAATCCTTGTCAACATTACGGAAACTCAAGATGTCGCGACAGGCAATGTCGAGTACCAGCATACCCAGGCGAGCGATCAGGCCCGCCTCTTCTGCCAGGGAGATGAATTCCACCGGTGACAATACCCCACGCTCAGGATGGTTCCAGCGTACCAGCGCCTCGGCACCGACGATGCGTTCGGTTTTGACATCCAGCTTGGGCTGGTAATGGACGACGAACTCGCGTCGCTCCAGTGCCTTGCGCAAGCGTGCTTCAAAGGCCAGCCTCTCGACGGTATGGGTATTCATTTCAGAGGCATAGAACTGGTAATTATCCTTGCCCTTGTTTTTTGCCTTGTACATGGCAATGTCGGCATTTTTCAACAGGGTCTGGGCATCCCTGCCATCAGCCGGGAAGGTGGCTATCCCTATGCTGGCGCTGAGTTGGCATTCTTGCCCATCTATCTCAAAAGGCTGGGCAGCAGCATACAAGAGCTTGTCAGCAACATCACCAAGGTCACGCGCCTCGCTGAACTGGTCTATCAGGAGGATGAATTCGTCACCGCCTATCCTGGCAATGATGTCGGATTCGCGCAGGCATTGCCGGAAACTGAGTGCAATAGTGCGCAAGACATTGTCGCCCTCGTCATGACCAAAAGTGTCATTGATGTTTTTAAACCGATCCAGGTCAAGGAATAGCACCGCCAACTGGCTGCGGTTACGCTCTGCAATGGCCAGTGAACGCGCCAGATGCTGGTTATACAGAAAGCGGTTAGGCAGACCCGTCAGCTCATCATAATGGGCGAGCTGCATGATTTTCTTTTCGGAGCGGCGACCTTCTATGGCAATGCCGGCAATATCGACCGTGATCCTGACCAGGCCCAGGTCTTTTTCGCTGAGCGGTTCACGGCTGTATGAAAACAGGCTGAAGCTGCCGAGTAACTGGCCGTTCTTGCCAAAGATGGGCCAGGCTGAGCAAGAAGAAAATTCAACCAGGGTTTCCACCCCATTCACGAATTGCATGGCAGGTGCCTGTAAAAACTCACGCAACCAGACAGGCTCCATGGTCAGTGCGGTTTCAGACCAGATGCCGCTACCGTGGGTTACTGTCATGCCAGGTATCTGGGCCAGCAAGACTTCGGGGAAGCGACTACCGGTAGCATGGGCAAAGCTACGCCTGTCATCGGCCAGCAGCTGTATGCCACAACGCCAATGAGGGCACAGTTTTTCAACAAACTGGCTGATGGCTTCCAGTATGGAAGTCAGCTCTTCTTCACCACCGATAAGTTTCAGCAGGCGGTTTTGTCCGGCGATCAGTAATTCGCTATATTTGCGCGCATTGATATCACGCTCCACACAAAACAAGAGCATTTCACCATCAACTTCAACCCGGCTCAAGGAAATTTCTGTGTGCTGTATCTGGTCATTCCTGACCGTCACCCATTCAAAACGCTGTGGCTGCCCTTTAAAGGCCTGGTCTATCAGGGTAGCTACCAGCACATCCTTGTCCTGGGAGGCATAACCGGTCACGGACTGTATACTGGGTGAAAAACTGCCTACCTTGCGTCCTATCACTTCTTCCTGGCTATTGACACCAAAGAAGGCAACGGCGGCCGGGTTGCAATCAACATAGATATAGTCGCGGCTGATGAGCAGGATGGCATCTTGCGCGCCCTGATAAATGAGCCGGTAACGGCTCTCGCTGGCTTCCAGGCGGTTCCTGGAGTCACGTAAATGGCGAATTTGCCATAACAACATCAATGCCAGTAAAAATATGAAGCCCGCCGTTGCCGCTGTCACCATGATCTTTTGTGTGACCCTGGCATTCCAGTCTGTCAATATGACGTTGCTCTCGCGTGCATAGACCAGGATTAAAGGAAAATCACTGATTTTGCGATAACTGATCAACCAGGCCTTGCCTTCTTCATCTTCATCCCTTAGCGCGCCTTCCGGCGCCTTATTGCGGATGACGTTATTCACCACAGCCTTGGAATAATCACGCTCCTTCAGGCCAGCCGCAGCCAATTTTCTACCAGATTCATCATACAAGACGATGCTGGCACCGCTGCCAAGGGCAATACGTTCATAGAATTCATAGAGATAGCGAAGCTGGATATCAGCCTGTATCAAACCAGCGCGTTGACCATTTTTATCAAAAAAATTTTTAAGTACCGGCAAAATCCACTGACCGGTCTCGCTCAATTGATAAGCGTCACCCAGCACTACCCTGGTATCTTCAGGATGTTCAAGTAAAAATTTTATATGGCGCAGCTCTTCGACCTTGTCAGGCGCAGATATATTTACCTGGCTGGACGCCAGCCATTTACCCTGTGAGTCGAATACGGAAAGCGCATGTATGGGTTCAGATTCCTGCCTTTGCATGGCGAGGATTTGCTGCAACTGCCCGGCATCAGCAATCGATATTTTGGTTTCCGAGAGGACTTCTTCACTTGCCACCGTAGTGACACGCACCACACCACGCATGACTTCGCTGACATGCTCTTCAAGCATGCGTACTGCCAGGAAATTATGTTCCTGTGCAGCATTGATGGTCAGCGTTTTATCTTGGGCTATAGACCACCAGCTCTGCCCTATGATCGCGACTGCAATCAGGCAGATGCAAATAGCGAATGCCAGTATAGGCACATCGCGCTCTTTCTTTAGACCGCCAGTCTCCATGCGTTTTGCAATTTTGTAGATACAGCGTCAGTAGAACTTATTGCACCAGTGTACCACTGGTATTTTCAGAACAAGGACTTGCTTGCAAGGAATGATGCTTGATGGCGACAATCTGGGGCAGACTGCGGCATATTACGAGGCGGCAAGGGACTTGCCTGGTGGAAATGCAAAATAAATGAAGCAGGCCGATAGGCCGGATTTTGTTACGGCATAGACATTGCTGCCGTCTGCTATGACAATCATTCCTCTAGGCGACGGATTACTCCGCCGCTCAAGCTTTCTACCCGCACGCTCCGCGAGCAACATCAACGCGTGCCTATTTGAAATTGCTCCGGGTGGAGGTTACCGCGTTTCACCGTAACTTAATACGCTCGTCTCTGTGGCCCTATTCCTCGTCTTATACCAAAACTTGCGCCCTGGCTTTCAACGTACGGCCGTTAGCCGTCACCCTGCTCTATGGAGTCCGGACCTTCCTCCCGTCACCTTGATTACTCAAGGCAACCAGCGATTGTCTGGCCTGCTTCGGGCACTATTGTACCTTACTCGTACCCCACTCAGCGATAATTCAGTTCCTAACCCTCATTTACGATGCAAATTAAGCAGGCTTTCTGGTAGCGTACTGCTTTTACTTTTTATCATTGTCTATCATGCTGAAATCACGTTCTGGCGGCCAGTTGATTGTGGATGCCCTGCAGATCCACGGTGTCGATACCATCTTTGGTGTACCTGGCGAGAGTTATTTGCCAGTGCTGGATGCCCTGCATGACAGCCCCATACGCTTCATCATCAACCGCCAGGAAGGCGGCGCTGCCTTCATGGCTGACGCCTATGGCAAGATGACAGGCAAACCCGGCATCTGCTTTGTCACCCGCGGGCCGGGTGCGACCAACGCCTCTATTGGTGTGCATACGGCTTATCAGGATTCCACACCAATGATTTTGTTCATAGGCCAGGTCGGCAATGATTTTGTCGAGCGTGAAGCTTTCCAGGAAATTGATTACCGCCGCATGTTTGGCCAGATGGCGAAATGGGTAGCCCAGATAGACCGCGCGGACCGCGTGCCTGAATACATCGCCCGCGCCTTCCAGGTCGCCACCAGCGGCCGCCCTGGACCGGTGGTGCTGGCATTGCCGGAAGATATGCTGGCTCAGGTGGCCGAAGTCGCCGACACCCGTCATTACACACCGGTGCAGGCATCCGCCTCGCCACAGCAACTGGCGCAACTGCGCAATATGCTGACCGTGTCGCAACGCCCTGTGCTGTTACTCGGTGGCAGCGGCTGGGACCAGGCAGCCTGTCAGCACATCAGCGAATTCGCTACCAGCAATCACTTGCCTGTAGCCTGCGCCTTCCGCTTCCAGGATTTGATGGACAATGCCCACCCCAACTACATAGGTGATGTAGGCATAGGCATCAATCCCAAGCTGGCGCAAAGACTGAAAGATGCCGACCTGATAATTGCCATAGGCCCGCGCCTGGGTGAAATGACCACTAGCGGTTACAGCGTGCTGGAAGCACCGATACCCAAACAGAAACTGGTGCACATCCACAGTGACGCACTGGAGCTTGGCCGCGTATATCAGGCTGACCTGATGATCAACAGCGGCATGAAGGAAATTGCCGAAGCACTGGCAGAGATGGAAGGCCTGGATGCCGCCACCAAGTGGAAGGCAACAGTCAGCGAAGCACGGGCCGACTTGCTGGCCTGGCAAACCGAACCTGCAATTTTCGCCGAAGAAAATGCCCCGTTGAACCTGTGGCAAGTGGTGCAGGACATCAAGCACCTGGCACCCAAAGACACCATCATCACCAATGGCGCAGGCAATTACGCGACCTGGGCACACCGCTACTTCCCTTACGGTGGCATGCGCACGCAGTTGGCCCCGACCTCTGGCGCAATGGGTTATAGCGTGCCATCTGGTGTTGCCGCCAAGATCATAGACCCGCAACGCACCGTCATTACCTTTGCTGGTGACGGTGAATACCTGATGAATGGCCAGGAACTGGCAACTGCCGTGCAATACAAGGCAGGCGTGGTCATCATCGTCTTTAACAACGGCATGTATGGCACCATACGCATGCACCAGGAAAAAGAATTCCCGGCGCGCGTGTCTGGTACGGAATTGCACAACCCGGACTTTGCCGCCCTGGCCCGGGCTTTTGGTGGCAGTGGTGAAATTGTCAGTACCACGGCAGAATTTGCCCCGGCGCTGGAAAGAGCACTGGCCCATAGCCGCGAGCACAATCTGCCTGCGCTTATAGAACTGCGTTATGACGGCAACCTGATCACGCCAGGTGCGACGCTGGAAACTTTGCGCAAGGCAGCGCAGGATTCGGGTAAATAAATATAGCAATTCAGTAAGAAATGCGCCGCTATTCCCTGCGAGGGATAGCGGCGAAATCAGGCGAAGCTAAGCGGTCACCTGCAAGCGGCCTGCAGCCCGGCGCGCCAGCCATAACTTCGTCAATCCCCACATCACAACCAAGGCAAACAACCAGGCCAGATAGCAAACCAGGAGCGAAGCTTCATACTCCGGCGTCGCCTCAGGCTTGCGAAAATCCACTATCTGCCCATAACGTAGCTGCATATAAACCCAGCCCAGGGCATGAATCAATGCAATGTGCACCAGATAAAAGAACATGGGTGTCTTGCCAAACAACATCAGCAGCGGTAAAGGTTTTCGCACATACTTATCCATCAAGGCCAATGTGCCCAAACCTATGCTGAGCGTGATGCACAGGTAAAGCAGGGAGGGTGGATATTTATGTACCTTCATGAAAGACATGAAGTCATAGAACCAGCCCTTGCCCTGTGCCGACCAAAAATCAGGGTCGCCATAATAATTACCGCTGCGCAAAATCACGAAACTCACAAACAGGGTAGCCGCAGCTGAGAACAGGAAACGCTGGCGCTTGTCAGCTTCCCACAACATCACCGGCCCCAGCGCATAACCAGCCGCCATCAAGCCTATCCAGGGCATGAGCGGGTAGGCAAAGACAATACCCAACTTATCAGTCAGGGGATAAAAGCCGCCCTGGTGCCAGGCCATGAACAAGACATGGCTGCCTTTGGCATGCATGCCATCGAGCAGGTTATGCGGCAATATCAATGCTGCTGCAACCAGGGCAATCGCCCAGCGCGGCAACCAGATCAGCAAGCCCAGCGCCATCATCGCCACACCTATCGCCCAGATCACCTGCAAGATGAACACATTGAAATCAAATTGCCAACTGAAGCTGACCCAGGTGCATTCCAGAAAAACCAGCAAGGCACCACGACTTAGCAGATAGCGCGTCATATCTTTTTTATCACGCTGCTGCGCCCGCAAAAAGGCCGACATGCCCGCCAGAGTCACGAAGATGGGCGCGCATAAATGGGTGATCCAGCGCGTCCAGAACCAGCCTGGCGAGCCTTGCTGCAAATCCAGTGGATCAAATGGAGTGACCGCAAAAAAGTCGCGGGTATGATCCAGCGCCATCAGTACGATGACCAGACCGCGCAAGAGGTCTATGGCTTGTAGCCGGTTTTGTCGCATCATGGCGTATCCCCCGTCTGCGACCAGGCGCAGTTTTTATTTTAATGCAGCAATTCTATCCAGCACTCACAGCCCGCAGCAAAGTATTTCAAGTCAGGAAAAGAAAAAAGCGCCCATTTGTTGCCAAATGAGCGCCATGATTAAAACCAGTTAACACAAATAAGATGCTTACTCTTCATCCTTCAGCCGTCCGCCCTTGAGTTGTTGCAAGCGCTGCTTCTCTTGCCTGCGTTCGGTACGCTTGGGATTGAGTGCACCATGGACACCGGCATTACGTTGTTTTGCCACTACTGCCAGTGGATTGCGTGGCTTGGGCAATTTGATTGTGAGTTTCATCTCTTATCCTTTCACGCAAACGACTTGACGCAAGGTATGCACAACTTCAACCAGATCACGCTGATGCGCCATGACTGCATCGATATCCTTATACGCTGCAGGAATTTCATCGACTACGCCTTTATCCTTGCGACATTCTATACCCTGAGTCTGGGCTGCCAGGTCATCAGCATCATACGTCTCCCTCGCCTCACCCCGGCTCATCCTGCGCCCCGCCCCATGAGAACAGGAACAGAATGACTCAGGATTACCCTTGCCCCTGACGATATAACTACGTGCGCCCATGCTGCCAGGAATAATCCCCATCTCGCCCATGCGGGCAGAAATAGCTCCCTTGCGGGTAATGAAGAGGTTTTCATTACCATGGGTTTCTTGCGACACATAATTGTGATGGCAATTGATGGCTTCACCATCAAGCTTGAAACTGGTGACTTCTTTTTCCAGCACAGCCAGTGCCCTGCGCATCATCTCGCTACGGTTGGCCAGCGCATAATCCTGCGCCCACTGCACCGCTTCAACATAGTCGTCAAACAATTCCGAGCCTTCAGTGAAATAAGACAAGTCCTTGTCCGGCAAATGTATCTGGTGCCGCCACATTTCTTTCCTGGCGGCCCAGATAAAATGTCGCCCTATGACATTGCCCACGCCGCGCGAGCCGGAATGCAGCATGATCCAGACGCGCTGCTCTTCATCGATACACACTTCAATGAAGTGATTGCCGCCACCCAGGGTACCCAACTGGCATATCCAGGTCTGGTAAAACTTTGGCAGCATTTTCATGATGCTTTTGTGCTTGGCAACGATCTTGTCCAGCCTGTCATTCAAGGGCTTGCCCACCCTGACCAGCGCAGACCCGCGCATCCGGTTCCATGCATGCTGGCGAAAACCGACAGGTATCTCGGCTTCCAGGGCACTGCGCAGTTTCGCCAGATTATCTGGCAACTGGCTGGCAGTCAAAGTCGTGCGCACGGCATTCATGCCACAACCTATATCGACACCCACGGCACCAGGGATAATGGCTGCACGGGTAGGTATCACACTGCCTACCGTGGCACCCACACCCGCATGCACATCAGGCATGGCCGCCACGTAAGGATGGACGATGTTTAAATTAGCGATATTGAGCAACTGCTGTATCGCAGTGTGATCAACATCATCGGTAAATATATGCACAGGCACTTTGGCCTTGTGCAAACTTTGAGCTATAGGCATACAATTTTCCTTCTTGTGATGCCGGTGTTTTTTCAGCCAGTTGTTCACACCGAGTCAGCAAATCCTGCTGCTGACATGAGACATATCTGGCTGCTTTTCTTCGTCAATAAGCCTGCGTATTTTTTTGAGCGAACACCATCCCTGCTCGCACCGCGCAAGGCAATGCAAGTTCTGGCGTTCCAACAAAAAATCAGCGTTTTGAAAAGTAAAAAACCCCGACGAGTTTCCTCACCGGGGTTTTCAAAAAAACGACCGGCTCGGGTTGGCGATTTGCCTTAACCCCGAGCGTCGTGCACGGGGCTAAAAGTATTGATTGTTCTTACTAGCCGTATTCCGTGGCATGGCCGTTCCTTTCTTGAATTGGGTGTTGATGAAAAATCGGAAAAAATCGAATTGCTGCGGATTTCTAAATTGCTGCATATCGAAGAGACTAGATTCTGCACGAGATTAAATTACTGTGTCAACAAAAATTATTTTTATCGACGAAAAATCCACAAAAATCATTGAGCAAAAAATGCCAATGACTGAGTGGATTTTTTTAAACGGGTTGGAACATAGTCAGCGTGTGGTAGTCAAGTTTGCAGTATGCAATTTCAACAGTGCGATGTGATGGGCTGAGTTGTCATTTGTTGGCGCTGCCCATCGCGCTCGGTTAGCGATCCCAGTATATTTTCCACCCCCTGTCATCGGGCCGGGGTTCCACGCTCACCCTATGTTCCAAAAACTTTACAAGCTCATTTACAACACTACCTGCCAGTTACTTTCCTGGATTTTCGCATTCAATTCACGCAAATGTCTGGCCAGATCTTCTGACTGCTTCTGCAATTTCTTCACATCGAATACAGACACCCATTTTATTTCACGCGCGCTATAGCGATCTGGTTCTTTATGTGTCGACCCTATGGCTGCCTGCAACAAGGCATGGCGCTGTATCAAACTATCGCGCTCAGCGATGGCGGCTGTCAGGCTACGGCCATCTGGCAGTTTGTTGCTCATGTTCGCCGCATTGATTGCCAGTACCAGTTTTTCCAACTCTGTGGTCACGGTATAAGCCTCCAGCAATAAGGCTTCAGGATCTTCCTGAGGCGTATTGCCTTCCTGTACCAGACCATTGCGCACTATGCGTTCACGCATGGATGCCAGTTTTTTCTGTAAATCACCTCGTAATAACAAGGCTTCTGCAAGTTTCATATTAAACCTCTGCTTAATCGGTTTTTCGTATATAGCGAACCAAAGTTAGTCATACCCAAGCTTGATAAACTTGTGATTCGCAAATTTTAAAATGCATGCTGTGCATATCACTCAGGGCTCTATGAGAATTTTCATAGTATCCACTCATTGTTCGACCGCCATTTTCAGATCCAAGTGCTACTTTCCATTCGGTTGCAATTATTTGCGCCGCTTGCAAAGTAAGTACGACCAGTTCTGGCCAGTTATCCACCTGATGCTCCAGCAGAAAACTCGTCAATATCTGCTTTCCATTTTTTGAATTGTGAACTGACGTGGTGATATCAATCGCCGTTGTCTTCATGAGTCGCTGTAATTTTTTCATAAAAACACCAAAATGCGGCCCGCCATAGGACACTAGCCAATATGAACGTTTCATTCCAGTCTTTTCCTCTTTTTCATGATCTGGGTAATTATTTAATCACACACAAAAAACCTTTCTCATCCTCAGAAAATTCAGTACGAACTGGCAAAAACCTGGCGATCACGTCGGCATTAGTTTTGGCATGCTGCGATATCACGCTGGAGGTAAAACTACCACCACCCGCCAGTGCAAATGGCAGCATGACCTGGTCTGCCAGGTGCTCACCCAAAGCAGCACCGGATGCGACATACTCACGCAATTCCTGCACCGTGCGTTTGGCGACATTTTCTGCCTTGACGGCTTTTTCACCAAAACCGCAAAACACTTCGGTAACCTGTTCATGTTCCAGCGTAATCAGCAGCACATTGCCGGGCCCCTGGTCATTGCTAAGGCCACGTACCAGCAATTGATCGGCATTCCAGCCCATGCCGGCGCCTACGCATTCAAGCTCCCGTTTGGCGACATCGACAGGTACACCGGCGACAAAGCTCTCGGCGTAGCCTTTGAGTCTTTCACCGCGTTCCAGCAGATCAATTTTCTTCAACTGTTTGCATGGTTGTACCTGGGCGACGATTTCACCACCACCGGCAGGGACGAAACCATAGCGCTTCAATTCAAAGCTGACATCTGCACCCATTTGCTGCAATACCCGGCCATAGGCCTTTTGCAAGAATTGTGCAGGCGGTGCCATGTCATTGTGCGTGCCACCAGTGATTTTGATGGTCGATGGTTTATCGGCATACAGCAAAGCAGGTATCAGTGTTTGCAACACCAGGGTACAACTACCAGCACTGCCGATAGCGAACTGGTAAGTGCCACCATAGATACCCGATGGAATAAATTCCAGCGTGGTCGAGCCCAGCTCTGCACCAGTCACCTGTGCACCACTGACAGCCGCAGCCGATTGCACCGCAACCAAGTGCTGACGCAGCAAACCAGGCTTGGCGCGGCCAGCACGGATATTGATGATGCGAAACGGTTGACCAGTAATCATGGACAGGCTCAAAGACGTACGCAATATCTGCCCACCACCCTCACCCAAAGAGCCATCCAGCTCTATCATTTTCTTATTCATTATTTTTATTTTCAATTCAAATCAAGTTCAAGACCATTAACCACAGAGGCACAGAGACACAGAGAAATTCAAGAGAGAGTCATTGCCTGAAAACTGTACGCAGAAATAAAATGAATGGATCTTCTTCTGTTTTTCTCTGTGACTCTGTGTCTCTGTGTTGAGAGGTCTTAGGCTTGCAAACCAAATCAACCCTTAACGCAAACAACCTGCTTCAATACGTGCACCACATCCACCAGGGCAGTCTGGGCCAGCATCACGGCGTCGATATCTTTATATGCCATAGGGATTTCATCAATCACGTTGGCATCTTTACGGCATTCCACACCTTCGGTTGCGGCGATCTGATCAGCAACAGTGTACAACTTCTTGGCTGCGGTACGGCTCATGGTACGGCCTGCGCCGTGGCTGCAGCTATGAAAGCTTTCTTCATTTCCTTTACCACGCACGATGAAGCTTTTGGCTCCCATGGAACCAGGGATAATCCCCAGCTCACCGGAACGCGCAGATACCGCACCTTTACGGGTTACCAATACATCTTTACCGAAGTGATGCTCTTTCTGTACATAGTTATGGTGGCAGTTTACCGCTTCTACATGGGTCTCAAACGGTTTACTGATCACGGTACGCACAGCAGCAATCAAATTCAGCATCATCACTTCACGGTTCATACGCGCAAATTTCTGCGCCCAGCCTACTGCCTCAATGTAGTCCTTGTAATGCTGGGTGCCTTCTGGCAAATAAGCCAGATCCTGATCAGGCAAGTTAATGAAATGGGTACGCATATCCTGCTTGGCCAATTCGATGAAATGGCTACCAATCGCATTACCTACACCGCGTGAACCGGAATGCAGCATAAACCATACGGCATTGGCTTCATCCAGGCATACTTCAACGAAGTGGTTACCACTACCCAAAGTCCCCAAATGACGGTAGTTATTGGTGTTTCTCAAACGCGGGGTTTTCAAACAGATTTCATCGAAACCATCTTTCAATTCTGCCCAGGCATTATCCACAGCGCTTGGTGGCGATTCCCATGAACCCTTATCGCGGCCTTTGAAGCTACGGGTCTTAGGCGACATACCATGCGGTATGGCTTTTTCTATTGCAGTACGCAAAGGGCCCAGGTTATCTGGCAAATCGTGTGCGAACAGGGTAGTCTTGGCAGCCATCATCCCGCAACCGATATCCACACCAACCGCCGCCGGGATCACTGCGCCCAGGGTAGGTATCACACTACCGATAGTAGAACCTTTACCCAGATGCACGTCTGGCATCACGGCAATATGTTTGTAGATGAAAGGCAAACGGGAGGTATTCGCCAATTGTTGTTTGGCTTCTTCCTCAACAGGAACACCTTTGGTCCACATTTTGATAGGACGACCATCTTTGTACTGCACTACATCATAATCTTCGTGTTTCATATTTTTCTCTTTATTATTAAATTCTTTGGTGGCGACAAGGGGGTGATGAAACAAGCGCTCTACCACTGAGCTACACGGCGCCAGATTACGCCATGGCGGGAATCGAACCCACGACCTCCTCGTTCGTAGAGATGTAGTTTCATCAGCATTCGCCTAAACTTTTTTACTGCTACAACTATTAACCGTTGCCTCACTTCTCTTACTTTACAAGCTACCATTTTGGGGTGGCGACAATATTCGGTGAAATGTATGTGGTTACCCACAGGTGCTCTACCAACTGAGCTACACGAAACCGAGATTTCGTGACGGGCTTCGAACCCGCGACAGCCTCATTAAAAGTGATGTAATTTCACCAGCATTCGCCTAAAATTTTACTACTGCACAAGCTCTTTCATTTCCTCTTATTTCCTATTACTTGCGGCGACAAGGGTTTGTGAAACCGACGGCCGGGAGACTCGATGAAGAGTCAGTACCCAGGCTACACCAGACCATACTGAATCTGTTAACCACCTTAGGACCGTTGCACGTTCACTGGCATTCGCCTGGAAACTTTATTGTTTGTGCTTTGCTGCCAGACCACTCAAATGTGAGTCCCTGACCAGCTTCTTTCTTTGCTGCTCTTTCTTGCGACAAGGGCGACATCGAATAGCTACGCTATTGATATTCCCTTGCATGATTTCATACCACCATTTCTGCTGCTTGCCTGTCCATATCTGTGCGCATCCACAATCACGACAGTTGAAGGTATAGTCCACATAAAACAAGGGCAGAAAAATAGCATTCTTATTGTGACTTAATGCCTCACAATTAGCCATGACTGCTCCAATGGGTGCAGGCATCGCATAGACATCAAAACTTTCTTTCACAGGTATGCGGGCGTGCCGCTTTTCCATGATTTCTGCTCGTCTTTGTTTTCCACTTTTCATCACGTCCATACTTTAAAAATAAAACCCCGACAAGTGTTACCGGGATTTCTGCTTCACCCTTGCGGAATGAAACAGATTGGAGTCGCACCAATATAGTCTATGTAATCCTGATGGCATTCGGGTAAAACCAGATTGAACAAACCAGGACAAAATTTTGAAGTGAAGTCTCATTTTCGCAAAATGTAATCACGTCAGCATTCCTGTCTTATTCAAAACCTTTACAAATCTATTCCCTGAACCACCCTATGACAAGAATTGCTGTGAACATTGCAAATGTAGTCACATGAGCATTCATAGGGCATTCATAGGGCATTCAAGAAAACAAGCACAATGATATTTATTGAATATGGCATGACAAGAATAGAAAGTGATATTACGTTTCAAATGTAATCACGTCAGCATTCAAGCCATATTCAAAACCTGTACTGCGACATCTGATTGCGGTATTGAGAAACACGGTACGACAAGGTCTGCATGCGATTTTTTTGGATGTAATCGCCAGCGCATTCGTACTGCATTTCAAACTCAAGACCACACTCACATGGTTTTTGAAGCACGGCATGACAAGGTTTAAAGGTGATTTTACAGTGAGAGGTGTAATCACATTTGCATTCATGCTGCGTTCAAAAACTTTTATTACCTGGACTGGCGAGACTGTTACTGTATTTGCCCCGCCAGCGGTTCTCTAAATATCAATTGCCTTTACTTCACCTACCCAATGCTCTGCACTCAACTGGCCTGCAGAAAAGGCAGCGATGATTTTAAATACGGCATCAGAAAAACCACCTACATTCAAAATATCATCTCTTTCTGCTGCCTGTGTCGTGCCGTAAGGCGCAATGTCTATGCACACCAGCTTGGCTTGTGGATTGCGTTGTTTAAACACATTCCATTCGGCCATGGTGGCAGTGGAACGGCCACGGCTTGCATCCATCCATGATTCATTGTCAGAGACAAAGATCACAAGGTCAGCTTGCGCTTTCTCTTTGTTCAATTTCACCAGTGGTGCACTGCAATTGGTTCCACCACCACCTATCGCTGCCAGCTTCTGCGCATTGGTCATCACGCTGTCACGAGGGTTCAATTCACATTTCACAACCTGGTTTTCAAACGGCAAAACCAGAGTCGATGGATTCTTGCGCAGCATTGCTGCAGCGACCAGGGCGGCGATGTCTATGCAACGTACTGCTGTCGTTGCAGAGCCACGGTAACCTGTGACTGCAGATGACATGGAACCAGACACGTCAGCACATACCACGACCTTGCCAAATATTTCTGGCACATTACTCAAGGCGATTTCCATCGCATCCTGCAAGGCATTCTTGATGGGCAATGGCACTTCTTCATTCGCTGCCTTGTAAGCCGCCATCAACTGGTAAGGAAATACCTTGGCTTTGGCAATTGCCTCTGCATTATTCAATTTAGCGGCAATCAAGTCCACCATGCCTGGCAAGGCATATACACCATGACGGCCAAAGGTATTCAAGTTCATACGCAACATCTGCCAGCCAGCCTGACGGGCGATCTGTGCCCAGTCTTCTGTTGTCAAATCCATCGCTGTCAGCATCTGGAAAGGCACATCCGGCAATGCCAGGCTGCGGTCTTTCTTGAAAGCCTCAAACGCTGCTACGACTGGTGGCAAAGCCTCAGCCTTGTATGGCTTGCCTATCAACCAGGCGAAGAAAGCTTCGCGCCATGCCTCGACCGGTTTTGGATGCACCATTTTCACAACGTCTGCCAGTGATGGCGTAGTACCCACCGCTGCTGCCAGCAATTCTTTTTCGCTGGCAGTATTCAACCATGCCTGTACCAGCTTCTTAGGACGGCTACCCAGGGACTTACGACCTATCGCACCTGAACGCAGAATCTGCACAAAGTTACGCAGCATCTTGCCGTTATTCATCACTCGCTTGAAAGTACGTGGCAACTCGACTGCATTACGCATCGTCAGTGCTGCTACCAGCAAGGCTGGCATGTCTTTCATATAGCCACGCTCACGGCAATAGATCGCGGTTTGCGCTACAAACAGTGGCGTTACCTCTTTGGTCAATTCCAATACTGTTGCCAGTTGTGCTTCTGCACTGGCGTAGTAAGTCGCGTTCAGGCAACCAGTGGCTGCATACTGCGCCAGCTTGTGTTCAGCAGTGAACTTGTAGGCTGCAGCGCCGGAAAAATTTGCTGTATTTGTTGCATCTGTTACTGGCAAAAATTTATTTGTCAGTGAGTTTTTTAAACTCTGGAACAATTGAGTATTAACCATTTCATTTCCTCGCTATCTATTATTTTTATGTTTGAAGAGCTGTTTATTTACTCGCTCTTGCCCATCTCTATTGCAATGGGCGTGCCAGGTCTGCACCAACATCTAACAAGACGACTTAAGTTATTGATTTAAATAGATAAATACAGAATTCACCCGAAAACCATTGAAATGACTATACAAACTAATTTCATATATAATTATCCAAATAGATAAATTTTTATCAAATAATGATTAAGAAGAAAAAAGTCGTCATCGGTTTTATAGGCACGCAACTCGATAGTGGTCGTGGCAGTGGTCGCTGGGAAAAATGGCGGCCCACGGTTGCGCTGACCCAGCATGAGGATATCGTCATTGACCGCATTGATTTACTCTACAGCGGCCAGCATGAGTCCTTGCTCGCGCAACTGGAAAAGGACATAGCTGATACCTCGCCCGAGACCAAGGTATGCGCGCATCAGTTAGATATAAAAGATCCCTGGGATTTTGAAGACGTGTATGGCTGCCTGTTTGACTTTGCCAGGTCCTACCCTTTCGATACCGACAAAGAAGAATACTGGGTGCATATCACCACTGGCACCCACGTCGCGCAAATTTGCCTGTTCCTGATGACAGAAGCCAGCTACCTGCCCGGCAAGCTCTTGCAAACTTCGCCGCCACGGCGGCAGACCAAGGACAATTTTGGTGAGATGACCATCATCGATCTTGACCTGTCACGCTATGACCAGATCGCCCAGCGCTTCAGTCGTGAACAGGAAGAAGGCGTGGCTTTTTTAAAGTCTGGCATTGCCACTCGCAATGCGCGCTTTAATACCATGATAGATGAGATAGAGCGTGTCGCCATCAAGTCCAAAGCTGCCATCCTGCTGATGGGGCCGACTGGTGCGGGCAAATCTTTCCTGGCGCGGCGTATCTTTGAATTGAAAAAAGCCAGGCACAGGCTGGAAGGCAAGTTTGTCGAAGTCAACTGCGCTACCCTGCGTGGCGACGGCGCGGGCTCTACCCTGTTTGGTCATATCAAGGGTTCGTTCACCGGCGCAATGTCTGACCGCCCCGGTTTGTTGCGGACGGCGCATAAAGGCTTGCTGTTTCTCGATGAAATTGGTGAGCTGGGCCTGGATGAGCAAGCCATGCTGCTCAAGGCGGTGGAAGAAAAACGCTTCTTCCCGGTTGGTGGCGACCATGAAGTGCAAAGCGATTTCCAGCTGGTGGCGGGAACCAACCGTGATCTGGGCAAGGAAGTGGCAGCAGGCCGCTTTCGCGAAGATTTATATGCGCGTATCAATTTATGGTCATATGAATTGCCTGGCCTGAGTGGGCGGGTAGAGGACATTGCGCCGAATATCGATTATCTGCTATCGCAATACAGCGCCGAGAACGGGCAGATGGTACGCTTCAATAAAGAAGCGAAGGATAGTTATATGGAATTTGCCACTTCCGCACAGGCGGTGTGGGCAGGTAATTTCCGTGACTTATCAGCTTCAGTCACGCGCATGGCGACGCTGGCGGATGCAGGACGCATCAATGACCAGAATGCGGGTGAAGAAATCAAGCGACTGCAACGCCTGTGGTCGCATGCGCATGAAGGTGATGGCGGAAGCCATGAGCTGGATTTGCATGATTACCTGGATGCAGAGCAAGTCGCCCAACTGGATTTATTTGATGCAGTGCAATTACAAGCCGTGCTGGCGATATGTGTGCGTTCTAAAAACATGTCGGAAGCAGGCCGGAAATTGTTTGCCGCTTCGCGCAGCAACAAAGCCAACCCCAATGATGCAGACAGGCTCAAAAAATATCTCAACAAGTTTGGCTTGCAGTGGGATGCCCTGCATAAGAATTGATGACAGAAGCAAGTTTCAATTATGCCGTTCTATGATGACGTAGCCGTTTTCTGCCGTGCAAAACTGGCTGAAGCCCCTGCGGCTCAGCATCTTCATCATGTTTGAACCCGTCTTGCAGGCTGCGAACAGGCGGCGGTTTTTAAAATGCATGCAAAAGAAATCAGTCATGGCGGCACCTATGCCCAGGCCACGGTATTCATCTGCTACCACCATGGCATGCAATTCGCGCTCTGATCCTTGCTGGTCATCAACGCCATACAACATGAAAAAACCAGCCATACGGCCATTGATGATAGACACCCAGAATTCAACCGGCACTTTTTGCTGACCGCCAGCCCAGATATGCCTGATAGTTTGGCCCTCAACGATGCCTTGCCTGAAGGCTGTAGCCAGCGTGCGCTGCAAAACCGCATTTGAGATATCTTCGGATAAATCGCCATTTTGCGCGCCATTCACGGCCAGGCGTACGATGCCATCAGCATCATCTGGTAAAGCCCTGCGTATACTGGCTCTGTTGCGTCTTTGCTGACGCATCTGCCTGATATTGGCACGCAAATATTCAGCATATCTGAGCAAGCGCTGATGCATGCTTTTGACCGTCATTACCAATACTGCTATTGCGCCATACAACAACATGCTTTGGACGATATCAAATGCCAGCAACACCAGGCTGCCCGCCTGGAAAAATTGACTGAATACCTGCGCCCTGGCCAGGCTGGAGAGCATGACAAAGAAAAATGTCATGCGTCGGGAAAGCAAGGCTGCGCTAAAAGCAACGGGAAAGATATAGAAAGGCGCATAGAAACTATGCGGGCCGGTGAATTCATCAAGGCAATACAGCATGGCTTCAAGCAAGCACAAGCCTGGCAGTACCCAACGCGTTTCAAGCTTGAGCAATTTGTTTCGGACAGTGATCAGCGTTGCGGTGGAAAACATCTGGAGTATTATTCTTTTTTTGATTTGCCGCATAGTCTGCCAAGTAAGTTAAATAGGCAAGTATTTTATTGTCAAAATAGTCTCTATTTGTTACCGACTGCCTCTGCTGAAAAATACCGGCATTTACTTACCAGCAAGATACCCTGAGAAAAATCATATAGAATCCAGCCCTTTCATATTCTGCTCAATTTGCCAGTCTCAGATTGTACTCTGGGGCTTGGTCAACAAATGGATTTGGCTCACTTCAGGATTGCCCTTACCCGGCATCAGCTTTCATATTCATGTTAAAAAAACTCGCCAAACTCAGCCCCCTGCTCGTTTTTGCTGTCGTCAGTCTTTCCTTTGTTGATCTCTCGTTTCTGGATAACGCTATCTTCAACTTTCCAACTCAGAACACAGGGGAGTTTGCCGGGTGCCGCCAGTTCTTTGCCAAAGGACAGATCCCGGCAATACGCCCTTCCACTGATATGCGTCCGCGCGCCTTGTGCTTCTCGGCATTTGCCGTACTGCATTCTGGTAAAAGCCATACGCCCATCTATGTGGCTGAAAGACTGAATCGCCAGATCATTTACAAGGCAAGAGAGAATAAACGCACTGATCAGTTCTATGCCGATGCACGCCTGCCGCTTACAGAAAGAGCTGAACTGGATGACTACAGAGGTTCTGGTTATGACCGTGGCCATATGGCACCAGCTGCTGACATGGTGGATAGTACGGCGATGGCGCAAAGCTTTTCGCTGGCCAATATGGTGCCGCAGGCACCGGCCAATAACCGTAAAACCTGGGCCGCCATAGAAAAAGCTACGCGGCAATATGTATTACGGGCATCAGGTGATGTTTACGTCATTACCGGCCCAGTTTACGACTCCCGTCCAGCAACGGTGGGAAACAATAAGGTTTGGGTACCCAAATATCTGTTCAAGCTGGTATATGACCCCGCTAGCGGGCGTGCCTGGGCGCATTGGGTAGAAAACACGGACCAGGCACATGCCAGCAAACCCATAAGCTATAAGGAGTTGGTCAATAAAACGGGGATACAGTTCCTGCCCATGATGGGAAAAGATGACACCTAGCAAGACATGAGATTCATTGTGCGAAAACAGCAGAAAAGTGCTTAATTTTGTCCTACTTGCAAAAAACTGTAATAAACTTTGTCAGTTAGTCAAAAGCTAAGTAGCCTGTTTTCTTCAGTTTTCCTGTTTTTGGTCGCAGATACCGACCTTACCCTTCATTAAAGGAAAAACCCATGAATCTCGTAGAACGCGCGAAAAATATTGTCCTGACGCCAAAAACTGAATGGCCAGTCATTGCCGCAGAAACCACCAGCACGGCAGACCTGTTTAAAAACTATGTTGCGCCACTTGCTGCCATCCCGGCAGTAGCCAGTTTCATTGGCATGAGCATTATTGGCTTTGGTGTGCCCTTGCTGGGCAATATACGACTCCCTATCGTCTCTGGTATTAGTGCGATGGTGTTGAGTTTTGTCTTTGCCTTCATCGGGGTCTATCTGATTTCCTTGATTATCGATGCGCTGGCACCACAATTTGGTGCAGAGAAAAATCCCGCGCAAGCGTTGAAGCTTGCCGTTTATGCTTTTACTCCTTCGTGGCTGGCCGGTATTCTGTTCTTGCTACCATCATTGAGCATACTCGGCTTTATCGCTGGCGCATATGGCATTTATATACTGTACCTGGGCTTGCCAGTATTGATGAAAGCTCCCGAAGAAAAAGCAACTGCCTATACCGCAGTCACTATCATATGTTCCATTGTGCTGATGGTGGTGTTCAGAATGGTCACCGGAGCCATAGGCGGAGGCCCCATGTATAGCATAGGTGACATGGCGACTTCACGTAACACAGTGGCAACCAATGGCGCACTGGGTGAGTTGGAAAAGATGGGCCAGAAAATGGAAGAAGCCAACAAGAAGATGGAGGCGGCTAAAAAATCTGGTGACTCACAAGCTGAAATGAAAGCAGCAACAGAAGCAATAGGTGTAGCTTTGGGTGCTGGCAGCCAGGCAGAAGTGGTGGACAAAGACAAACTAAAAGCCTTATTTCCGGAGGCCATAGGCAATTTGAAACGCAATAGTCTGGAAGGTGAAAAATCTGCCATGGGCGAGTTCAAGGTTGCCAAGGCAGAAGCCCGCTACGGTGATGAAAACAATCATCAGATAAGAATGACGATCACCGATACCGGGGGCAGCAAGATGTTTGGTGCCATGTTTGCCTGGGGCATGATAGAGCAGGACAAGGAAACCGATACTGGCTATGAAAAAATGGGCAAGGTGAATGGCCGCCCCACCCATGAAAGATTCCAGAAAGATGGGCCGTCAGGCGAATACAGTCTGCTGGTCGGTGGTCGCTTCCTGGTAGAAACCCATGGTGATAATGTCGATATGGCGACTATCAAAACAGCCTCGGCAACTGTCGGTTACGACAAGCTGGAAGCGATGAAGAATGAAGGCCTAAAACAGTAAGCCAGCTGCAAAATTAAATTTTCACCGTAGGCAAGCAAGCGTACATCTCTGCTCAGACTTGCCCCAATAAATAAAATGATAGCTAGTAGCTAAGGCTCTCCGGCTATCAATTTCCTTCTATCCTCCCTTTACTACCTCATTTCTATCTGCATCGCAGTCATTTGGGTAGTAGTCTTTGAGTTTATTCTATACGGCAGATACTTTTTGCGCCTTAGCCTGGCAAATGCCAGAGGCAAGACAACTTAAATCTTCCCGACTCCAGATTCGCTCTTCAAATTGCACCAGCCGGCAGGCTGCAAAAAAATAAATTTCTTTTTTTAATACAAAAGAACCACATTGTGCGCCAGCGCACCGATGAAATATCGCCCCCGCCTTAATCTGCCGTTCAGGACTTAATTACGCACCCCATTTCTCCGCAGGACAAAAATGTGGTTTCGTGACTTTCCAGCCGAGCAAAACATTTCCCATGAATTCACCTACTTAGAAAGATTATCCATGAGCACATTAAAAGCACTTCCCGCCGCACTGGCATTGCTGTTTTGCGCAGGTAGCGCAATGGCTGCAGACTACAATCCCTCCTGGTATATCGGTGGCAGCGTCCACGCGGCAGAGACTGATGAAACTTTTGGCGCGGGCAACCGTGGTTATGGCGTAGGTTTGCGTCTGGGTAAACCACTGTCAGAAAACGTGGATGCACAAATCAATACCAATTACACACGCTCCTCAGATAACGGCAAGCGCTATCAGCAAAATGCCCTCGGCGTTGATGTGCTGTATCTGTTTTCCCGTGAAGCATTCCGTCCTTACCTGGTATTAGGCATTGCCGCCAACCGTGACAGGAGCAATGGCGGGCTGAAATCTGGTGACAGCACAGCCCCTGCAGTTAGCGGCGGTGTCGGTGCACAATTTGCACTGAACGATCAATGGTCTGCACAGGTAGAATGGCGTAAGGTGCATGGCTATTTGCATGGCAACGACTTTGGCTTTAGCCAGGCCAGCAATTCCCATCTGTCATTCGGCCTCAATTACGCCTTCGACAAACCAAAGGTCGCAGCAAGGCCCGTTAGCTACGCACCTGCACCACCTCCAGAACCAGTAGTTGTACAAGCGCCACCACCACCTGCGCCAGTTGCACCGCCACCACCGGTATATCAAAAAATCACCCTGTCTGCGACCGAGCTGTTTGCCTTTAATAGTGCGATACTGAGCATACCGCAGCCAAAACTCGATGATATCGCCGCAGCCTTGAATGCCAATCCGCAAATCAACCAGGTAGTTATCACTGGCTATGCAGACCGCATCGGTTCAGATCAATACAATTTGAAATTGTCCGAGAAGCGCGCCAATTCCGTTAAAACCTATCTGAACGATAAAGGTGTTGATGGACAAAGATTGAATGCTGTAGGCAAAGGTGAAAGTAATCCAGTCGTTGTTTGCAACAACAAAAAACGCGCTGACCTGATCGCTTGCCTGGAACCTAACCGCCGTGTAGAGATTGAACAATTTACAGTTGAAAAACGCGTGAAGTAATCAATAATGCATAATAAGAAACGGGAGCTCAGGCTCCCGTTTTTTTATCTCTGATGCCGTCCCTAAGTTCATAGCGCACGCAGCAGGATGCAAAGAGCTCGCAATGCAGATATTTAAGTGATTAGAATGAGCGGGTGCTATGCATGCGCCTGCAAGTGAAATGAAGCAAGTTACGCATCTGCATATTGAGATAGGTATATGATCACGCAGACCAATTTTATTTAATGAACTTTAAGCAAATCAGCACTGTGAAGAAAGAAAGAAAGAAATTGGCTCATTACTGGCATTCTTTGGACATAAAAAAAGCGCTGTCAATTGACAGCGCTTTTTCATACAAAACCAAGTCTTATTTCAGGCGCATATCATTTTTCACGGAACGTACGCCTTTTACATTACGTGCGATAGAGACTGCTTTTTCAATATTGGCACTTGAAGTCACAAAGCCACTGAGTTGCACTGTGCCTTTAAATGTTTCGACATTGATTTCTGCCGATTTCAATGTTGGTTCATTAAAAATTTCTGCCTTGACCTTGGTTGTGATGACGGAATCATCAACATATTCACCTGTGCCTTCTTTTGTGGATGTTGAAGCGCAGCCAGTGATCACCATCAGGGAACCGACGAATACCATAGTCATCATGCGTTGAGCGATTTTCATTTTTTTCTTTCAGAGATTAATTAAAATTACATACATTAAATGAACACAAAGCCGTTTGGTGCATAACGCTTCCGGTACGACTTTGTGTTGAAGCGAACTTATTTACCGAATTTCGATTTTGCTGCTGCGACACAACTGTCTTTGCCCTGACCAGACAAGGCATCACATTTTTCTATCGCAACTTTGTATTCTGCATTGACCTTTTCGTCATTGGCATCAACACGGGCATCGACTACTTTTTTGTCGGCCTTGGCATTTGATACAGCAGCGACTTTATTGGACTTGGCTTGCTTGATACAAACATCTTTATCATTGCCAGTCATGCTGCCACATTTTGCTTTCTCTACGTCGTAGTCAGCATCGGCAATATCTTTTCTGGCACCGGTGCGGGCTGCCACGGTATTTTTATATTCCGCCTTGGCATTTGCTTCCGTGTGCACACGGGCAGCTTTTGCTTCAGCCAGGCAGACATCTTTGGGATTACCAGTGATAGCGTCACATTTGCTTTTTGCCAGTTTGAACTCAGTACTCGCTGATTCTTTTGCTGCTGTATAAGCAACTGATTTTTCATCTGCAGCTGCCCAAACGGCGCTGCTCAACGTAGCTGTACAAACCAGCATCATGGCTAATTTCTTATTCATATTTTTCCCCTTAGGTGTGAATGTCAGGCAGATCAAAATCTGCCATCAACAATTGCAGCGTCGGAAAAGTCCGATGCCCGATTCTGATGTCAGCTCAACTACGTATCTGTGCGGTATCGAACATTGCTCAATATATATTTCAATAACACAGCAAAAACACAGCATAAGCAGACGTTTTTTTGAAATTTCTTTTGCAGAGTGTGCCAGCGCACAGAGACATGGTCGGGAAAAGCATAGATTTGTTATGCGTCAGATTTTTATCTGAATTCAAATTGCTTTTCAAATCTAGCTGAAACAGGTAGATCTACTTTCTACTCATTACTAAAAAGGAAAAAATCATGAACAAAGACCAAATCAAAGGCGTCGCTAAAAATATCGCCGGTAAAGTGCAAGAAAACACGGGAAAAATCATAGGTAGCAAGGACCAGGAAATTAAGGGCCTGCAAAAACAAGTTGTCGGCAAGATGGAACAGACCATGGGCGATGCCCGTGAAGCCATAGAAAAAACCGTCAAAGAAATCACCAAACCATAAGCACAGGACCTACCCGGTGTGAGCCGGCTTTTACCAGGGAAGCAGACATCATGATCACTATCAATGACACGCAATCGCTGAACATGAACAGCACAGGAACACAGTCCCCCCGCACTCTGCCTACGCATCTTTATACACGACACAGCGATTTCAAAAGGCAAGCCATGGAACATTTGCAATTCAGTTCCAGTATCAGCACTGGTGCATGTATAGGCATGGCAGTCGGCTGTGTGCTGGGCATGATTAACGCGACACTTGCGGTCATGATTTCTCCGTTTTTTGTCCCTGGTTTGGATTTACTGGTCACCGAGCCTATGGCAGCAGCACTGACAGGGGCAGCTATGGGCATAGTGCTTGGGGCTGTCGTCGGTTCCTTGCTGGGTTGGGGTATTTCCAGTCAAAAGTTTGAAGAGCTGGAAACTGATCTGGAATCCAATGCCAGTTTCTGCCCGATAGCCAGAGCTGATGATCAACAAAGGCTGGAAGCGTGGAAAGATCAACATGGGGAATACGCCAATATCTGAGTCTAACCCAGGAACTTATTAGTTATCCAAGAAGGAGAAAAATCATGTTGGCCAAACGCGAGGCTTATATAGCCAGTATCAAGACACAGCTGGATGAATTAAATCTCAGCATGACTGAGATGGAAGAAAGAATTGCTGCGTCCAAAGAAGTGATGCACGAGCAATACAAGAAAGAAATGGAACATCTCCATACACAGGCACAACAGGTCCGCGAAAAGCTCGATGAAATCAAATCTGCCAGTGAAAGTAATTGGGAAAGTATGATCGCCACGACCGAAAAAGTACGCGATGCCTTTGTCAATTCTTGCCATTATTTTAAAGCTCAACTCAAGGATAAATAAATCCTGAATACGATGCCGGCGGAGATCAAAAAATCTATCCGAAAAAAATGAACGCTAACCCGACTTAACTAACTCACTTAACTAACTCTATAGGCTACCAAATGATCACCATACTACTCGTCATACTTGTCCTGGCCCTGATTGGTGTTTTCCCAAGTTGGCCACACAGTCGTTCCTGGGGTTATGGTCCCAGTGGCGTTACTGGCCTGATCGTGATTATTCTCGTTATATTATTGCTGACTGGCCGCTTGTAATGTCCTTGTAATGTTCTTGCATTTGTAATGTATGCAGTTTCTACATTTCTTAATGTCTCACTTTTAAGGAGTTATCATGAAAACGACAAAACAACAATTTGTAACCGGTATTCTTTTTGCGTTGATCAGTGGCGCAATGCTGAACCCGGCACTGGCTGCGGATGTTGATCCAACAGCGATTTCCCAGCGCGGTGATCCTGAACGCTGGTATCAGGAAGAAATGACGCCTATGGCTTATTTCAAGACCCTGAAGAAAGAAGCAGAAGCCGTGTACCAGTTGTCAGCGATGGAATGTAAACGGGCAGAACGCAATCAACAAAGCGCTTGCCTGCGTGAAGCCAAAGCGACCATGCAGCAAGATATGGCTGAAGCCTATAGAAAATCGGGCATCCGTCCACGTTGATACCAGAACACATCTCATCTATGTCGTTAAGATGTGCTCACACAAGGAAGAAGCAATGCCCACCATGAAAGCAGCTGTCTATCTGCGTCCAGGTAAAATCGCGATAGAAGAGAAACCCATCCCTGCTCCCGGACCGGGTGAGGCGCTCATCAAGATCACCACGACGACCATTTGCGGTACTGATGTCCACATACTGAAAGGCGAATATCCAGTCAAACCTGGCTTGACCATAGGGCATGAACCGGTAGGTGTGATCGCAGCATTAGGTGCAGGTGTGACTGGATATGAGTTGGGCCAACGCGTCGTCGTTGGTGCCATATCACCATGTGGGCAATGTTATTCTTGTCTGGATGGACAGCATTCGCAATGCGGCGGAAAACCTGCAGGCGGCTGGCGCTTTGGCAATACTATCGATGGCTGCCAGGCAGAATACCTGTTGGTGCCATATGCTATGAGTAATCTGGAAGTGATACCCGATGGTCTTACAGATGAACAGGTGCTGATGTGCCCGGACATCATGAGCACGGGGTTTGGTGGTGCTGAAAGTGGTGATATCAAGATAGGTGACACTGTCGTCATCTTTGCCCAGGGGCCAATAGGCCTGTGTGCGACTGCCGGTGCCAAATTACGTGGAGCCAGCCTGATTATTGCAGTGGATGGGGTGGCCAGCCGCCTGGACATGGCCAGGGCGCTGGGGGCAGATATCACAATTGACTATACTAAAACTGACCCATTGACAGAAATCATGCGCCTGACTCACGGTCGTGGTGTGGATGTGGCGATAGAAGCTCTGGGTACGCAAATGACTTTCGAAAGTTGTTTGCGTGCATTAAAACCTGGCGGGAGATTGTCCAGCCTTGGCGTCTATTCCGGCAAGTTAAGCTTGCCATTGGATGCATTTGCTGCAGGCCTGGGGGATCATAAAATCATTACTACCCTATGTCCGGGTGGCAAGGAGCGTATGCGACGCCTGATGAATGTCGTCAAATCAGGACGCGTGAAGCTCGATGCCATGGTGACGCACCGCTTTAAACTTGATGATATAGAACAAGCCTATGACTTGTTTGCCAATCAGCGCGACGGCGTATTGAAAGTCGCTATTACAACCTGACTCTACAAAAAGGACTGAACATGGCTGCTCACCATAGATTACCGCCTCATTTATTGATGAGTTCTGTGGGCATAGCCACCATCATCTTGCTCAATGCCTGTAGTTCGCTGCCAGAAATCAATTACCTCGAGCCAGCTCTTGATCAGCCGCAAAAAACTGCATCAGCCAAACCTACCATCAGCAATGCCAAGGGTGAACTTAGCACCTCGAAAGCGCAGGCGCTGATGCGGCAGCGCTGGAAAAACTCCAGCGTTGGCCTGGCCAATATGCAAGCCCTGGCAGCACTGGAAGAGGCTGTTACTGGCAGCCCGCTGATTGCTGGCAACCAGGTTACTTTGTTATTCGATGGTCCACAAACCATGAATGCGATGATGACCGCCATCAGGCAGGCAAAAGACCATATACACCTGGAAACCTACATTTTTGACCAGGACGAACTAGGTCTGGAATTTGCCAGGCTGCTGATAGAGAAACAGCAAGCTGGCGTAGAGGTCAATATCATCTATGACAGTGTCGGCACCATAGGTACGCCCCAAAGCTTTTTCGACAATATGAAGGCAGCGGGCATACATCTGCTGGCATTTAATCCAGTCAACCCGACTAAACTTCAGGGGCCCTGGTCACCAAACCGGCGTGACCACAGAAAAATCCTGATCGTCGACGGTGAAATTGCCTTCACTGGCGGTGTCAATATCAGCGCCAGCTATGCGAATAGCTCACTATTCCGTTCGAAATCAAAAAACCCTGATAAGGTTGGCTGGCGTGACACGCATATACAGATCACCGGACCAGCCGTGGCCGCATTGCAATGGATATTCCTGGAAACATGGTTGAGTGTCGATGACAAGCCACCAGTTGATAAATTGTATTTCCCTGTCCTGAAAAACCAGGGCAATAAAATGGTTCGCGTACTTGCCAGTGAGCCAGAAAGTAACCCGGCTATTTACAAAGCGTATTTACTGGCGATACAGGAAGCCAGGGACAGCATTCATATCACCTCAGCTTATTTTGTACCTGATGCACAAATATTGAAAGCCCTGATTGCAGCGGCCAAACGCGGTGTGGATGTGAAGATCATCATGCCTGGGGTGACTGATAGCGGCCTGGTGTTTCACGCTGGTCAATCGTTTTATGATGAGATGCTGGCTGGAGGAATCAAAGTGTATCAACTGAATACTTCCGTGTTGCATGCAAAAACCGCCGTCATTGACCAGGTATGGTCAACGGTAGGATCGACTAATATCGATACCCGCAGCTTTTTGCACAATAAAGAAGTCAATGTCGTCGTTATTGATACTGAATTTGCAGTGGCGATGGAAAATGCATTCAAAGAAGATTTGAGCCTGTCTACAGAAATTACCCTGGAAAGCTGGCAACAACGTCCGCAAATGAACAAGCTGAAAGAATGGCTGGCCAGGCGACTTGAATACTGGCTGTGAGATGGCCTGCCATACTTAATTCGCCGCATATACCTGAGTCAGATCAATCATAGATGCTATAAATGATAAATCCATTCTTCACCGGACAGGTAATTGGGCAGACTCCGGTAAGTGTGCACTCGGCGATTACAGCAATTATTTCTTCTTGTCAGACGCTGGTATATCTGCCACGTTCTGCGGCGTAATTGAGATAGCCACCGGGTCACTGGCTGGGAAACTTTCATCCAGGGCCTCGTCCAGGTCATCCTCTTTCTTTTCAATGATTTTTTTCTTTTCTTCTGGCTCGGGCTTGATTGGTGCTGGTGCTGGTGCTGGTGCTGGTATCGGTTCTGGCGCTGGTTTTTCGTTTAGCTCATTGCTCATCATATTTGTCCTGCATTAATTGGTAAAACTTCCCCGCATCATTTAAAGATGAGGGGAAGTACGAAACTGCAAAACCTGGCAAAAGCCTGATCAGTTTTTTACCTTGAGATTATTGATAACGCTTTGCACACCAGAAACACTCTTGGCGACCTCAATTGCATGTGTTGCCTGCAATTCACTATCGACAAAGCCGCTCAGTTGTACTTCACCCTTGCGGGTGACTACAGCAACGTCCATGCTTTTCATTTGTGTATCCTGCAGCATGGCTGTTTTAATGCCGGCTGTGATGACACTATCGTCGATCTTGTTACCCACGGTCTGCTTGCCTTCTTTGAGCACGAGTTTATTATCGACTTTCTTGACACCTTCTATCGCCATCGCGACGGCGGCACTATGGTCGATTTGCGCCTGGTTGTCGGCAAAACCACTCAGTAAAACCTCACCCTTGCGCGTTTCAATTTTTACGTCCGTGCCTTTGATGATATCGTCAGACATCAATGCAGTCTTGACCTTGGTGGTGATGACAGAGTCATCAATTTCCACACCAATAGTAGTGGAGGCATTTGATGCAGCGCCATCTGCCCCCTTATTGCAACCTGCCATTAACAGCAGAGAGGCAGATAACAGGGGCAAGATATATTTAATGCATTTTGTATGTAGTAAGTAGCTCATCATCATTCCTTTCTTCTCTCAGAGTCTGGCAATTAGCGTGGCAATATCTTGCCGTTCACATCAGACAAAATGATCTCTACGCGACGGTTCAACTGACGGTTCTGTGCTGTATTATTTTCGGCAACAGGGAAGGCTTCGCCCAAACCCTTGGTTTCGATACGATCACGCGACACGCCCATCAAGACCAGGGCACTGCGTACTGCATTGGCGCGACGTTCTGACAAGTCCTGGTTGTGTGCCTGTGAGCCAGTATTGTCGGTATGCCCTTCAACCAGCACTGTTCTTTGCATATTGTTTTGTAAGACAGTTGCCAGTTTTTGAACGGTACGCATACCGTCAGGATTCAGTTTGGATTGATCCACGCCAAACAATACGTCACCCAGGGTAATAACGATGCCGCGTACGGTAGTCTTGGCTTGCAAGTCTGCCAGTTGTGATTCCAGGGCAGCATTGCGGTTTTGCATTTCCAGCGCCTTGGCCTGTTCTTCCTGTGCTTTGCGTTGTGCTTCACTGGCTTCGCCCTGCGCTATTTGTGCTGCCAGCCTGGCTTGCTCGGCTTGTGCCTTGGCCTGCTCTGCTTGCATTTTGGCTTTGTCGGCTTCATTGGTACGTTGTTCCAGACGGATCTGGTCACGGGCTTTGGCGGCGTCGGCAACACTGGCTTCTGCCTGTTTTTGCTTGGCCAGCTCTTGAGCTACACCTATTTTTTGTTTGGCGATATAAGCCAGACGGTCAATTTTTTCTGAGCTTTCATTATCTTTGGCAGCTTTATTGGCATCGTTCATTGCCACATCCGCCTGGCGCATTTCCAAGGGTGCCAAAGTCTGTACATTTGGATTATTTTGTGCCGCCTGATAATCCATCCGTGTCTGGTCCAGCAGGCTGGTAGTTTTTGGCGCGGTGCTGCAAGCTGAAAGCAGCATTGCTGTCATCAAGATGACTGGTGCAAATATTTTCTTATTCATGATTTTTCCTTAAAATATTATTGCAAACTCTGTAGTAGAGTTGCTGACAACGTTCTTTTGCTTATTTTTTTATTGCTTATTTTTATTGCTTGTTATTTGCGCGTTGCAGCTCTTCACGCAAAACGCGAATATCGTCTTGCAGAGCGTTGGCAGCTTTTTCTGCCTTGGCAGAATTGGCTTTGGCCTGTGCCAGTTTGGCATCCGCCTGGGCTTGGGTCGCCAGATCACTGGCCAGCTTATAGTCTTTATCTTGCATGGCCTTGTTTGCCAGTGCCATTTTTTGACGCGCAGAATTCATTTCTACTGGAGCAAATTCACTGCCGCCAGCTACGGTAGCGTTATCGACTGCTTCTTTAGAGACAGCAACTTCTGCCGTCGCTGGTGTTTTCATGCTGCTAGCGCAACCCATCATCATTACCAGGCTCATACTGCATACGGTCAAAAGACCAGTTTTCAAGTTTTTATTCATTTTTATTCTCCAGTAGATAAGTATCTGTACTCTCGCAAGCCACATTTATTGTGATCTTCGCCGCCTTTATACCGCTCACGGCAAGAGCAGGTCTGTTCGTTGCCGCACACTCCCACCGTGGGCTATGGACACAGGTATCCATAGCTCTGCGCAGGACACTATGGAGGTTTGAATCAGGCGCGTATGTACGCTAACGAACTTACACTCCAGTGCTGATGTTTTATTATCAAAGCACAGCCGCTCTCATAGGTCATACCGTCGTTTTTGCATACTGAAATCCCACACATGCAAACATGGCCTAAGGCGTGGCAGCGACGACCAATCACGACGGTCACTGACAAATCCCAATAAAAGAAAGAAGTGTGCGATTTGAAATCAGCCAAAGATATGCTGTCAGCCAGCCTGCATCAGCTAAAAAATGTCTTGAAAAACAGCCAGCTACGTTTGCGCGCCTATGTTGCCCAGGCTGGCGCAGAACTGCCTTTACGTGCCGACTTGTACAGCGCCCTGCAAATGGAGCAGCATGGCCGCATACTGGCGAACAGTCATAAACTGAGTTCTGTCTTTGGCCAGGATCAACTCCTGTCACGCCTGGCAGATAATCAGGACGTGATCATGAATGCCTGTACCTTGCTGACGGAAGCCATCAAGGATGGCCGACCAGTAACACCAGCTGCGGCCTGGCTGCTGGATAATTACTACCTGATAGAAGAACAGATACGAACAGCCAAGCGTCATTTGCCGAAAGATTACAGCAAGGAATTACCACGGTTATTGCGCGGCAGCTCAGCTGGACGGCCCCGGGTATATGACATTGCGCTGGAAACTATTTCACATGGGGATGGCAGGGTTGATCCTGAAAACCTGAGCCGTTTCATCAGCGCTTATCAATTGGTATCCGTATTGAAGCTGGGCGAGCTGTGGGCCATACCCATCATGCTGCGCCTGGCACTGATAGAAAACCTGCGCAGGGTCGCCAGCAACCTGACGACTGCGCATAATCACCGCAACCTGGCGGCCAAATGGGCAGAGGAGATGGCAGAAACTGCCGAGAAAGATCCCAGCAATCTCATCTTGCTGGTGGCCGACATGTCACGCTCACAACCACCGCTGGACAGCTCCTTCGTGGCGGAAATGCTGAGACGCCTGCAAGGACAGGGGCCTGCTCTGGCACTGCCTTTGAACTGGCTTTCGCAGCGCCTGGCAGAGACCGGGCAAACCATAGAACATCTGGTACATCTGGATTCGCAGCAACAGGCTGCTGATCAGATTTCCATCAGCAACAGCATAGGTAGTCTGCGTCTCCTGACATCCATGGACTGGCGTGAATTTGTAGAAAACATGAGTGTGGTTGATCGTTGCCTGCGCGATGACCCAACCGGCATCTATGGCAGTATGGATTTCGCTACGCGTGATCTGTATCGCCACGCGATTGAAAAAATCGCCAAGGGCAGCAGTTTTTCTGAAGCCGATGTAGCTCACAATGCCTTGCGCTTTGCGCGTGAAGCAGCCAACAAACATGGCCAAGCTGCGCGCAATGCCCATATAGGTTATTTCCTGATAGGGAAAGGACGGGCCGAGCTGGAGCGTTCAACTGCGATGCAACACAGCTTCCCTGAATCTGTCAAACGAGCCGGGCGTGAATCAGCCTTAAGTATTTATCTGGGCAGCATCACTATCCTGAGTCTGCTGAGCACTGGATTATTCCTGCACCAGGCCAGACATACTGCCATCAATCCTTATTTGCTGACTTGTTTCATTGTCGTCAGCCTGATTGCCAGCAGTCAGTTTGCCTTGTCCATGGTGAATTGGCTGGTGACCTGCATTGCCCTGCCCCGTCCTTTGCCACGCATGGATTTTTCACTAGGGATACCGCTGGAATCCAGTACTCTGGTCGTGGTACCTACCATGCTGTTCAACACGCACAATATCGATGCTTTATGCGAAGCCATGGAGGTACGCTTTCTTGCGAATAACGATGCCAACCTGCGCTTTTGCCTGCTGACTGATTTTGCTGATGCCGATCAGGAACAGTTGCCAACAGATGAAGTGTTGCTGGCGCACATTACCAGCAGCATCGAAGTATTGAATAAGAAATATCCGCGCCCGAATGGCGATCATTTTTTGGTCATGCACAGGCCAAGGGTATGGAATCCGCAAGAAAAAACCTGGATGGCATATGAGCGCAAACGCGGCAAACTGGGCGCGCTGAATGCCTATCTGCGCGGTACAGGCACGGAAGCATTCATGCGCGTCATCGGCAATGCCGCTGGCCTGGAACATATGAAATATGTCATTACCCTTGACACTGATACTGAGTTACCACGTGATACGGCACGCAAATTCATTGCTACGATGGCGCATCCCTTGAATCGCGCCCATTATGATGAAAACCTGAAAAGAGTGACCGACGGTTATGGCATTCTGCAGCCCCGCGTCGCGGTCGGTCTGCCGGCCAGTGATGCCTCTTTCTATGAATTGCTCTGCGGTGGCGAAGCTGGCATAGACCCTTACACACGCAGTGTGTCTGATGTCTACCAGGACGTATTCGATGAAGGCTCTTTCATAGGCAAAGGTATTTATGATATCGATGTATTTGAGCAAGCCCTGAAAAACCGCATGCCGGAAAACCGCATACTCAGCCATGATTTACTGGAAGGCTGCTATGCCCGGGCCGGCCTGTTAAGTGATGTGCAACTATATGAAGAATATCCTTCCAGCTATCTGGCGGATATACGCCGACGCCACCGCTGGATACGCGGTGACTGGCAAATAGCTTCATGGTTGCTGCCCAAAGTACCTGGCCCCAGGGATGAAACCAGCGGTCAAACCAGTCAACTGGGTAATTCCCTGTCTTTGCTGTCGCGCTGGAAGTTGCTGGATAATCTGCGACGTAGCATGGTGCCACTTGCTCTTGTCACCTTTTTACTGATCGCCTGGAGCAGCTTGCCAAATGCCTGGTTCTGGTCTGCAGCAGCTATCGGGTTTTTGCTGATTCCCGCTGCCAGCGCATTTTTTTGGAGCCTGAGTAAAAAACCAGATGATGTTTTTTTCCGTCAGCATCTGTTGTCCTTATTGCGCTCCAGTACCCAGCATTTCATCCATGCATCCCTGAGCCTGATTTTCTTGCCGTATGAAGCATGGATCAATCTTGATGCCATACTGCGGACGCAATGGCGCATACTGATTTCGCGCAGACGTTTGCTGGAGTGGAATCCATCCACGCTCAGCAATCATCAGTTCGAGAATAGTCTGTGGAATAATATTCGCAGCATGTGGATAGCCCCGGCGTTTTCGATCGCTACGTTTTTCCTCTTGCGGTATGTCAATCCACTTGCCTTGCAGGCAGCCGCACCAATATTATTGCTCTGGCTTATTTCACCACTCATCGCCTATCAGATGAGCCGTGCCAAGCAAAGGCGTGAATCACAGTTAAGTGAAGCGCAAGTAGAGTTCTTGCAAGCCACAGCCCGCAAAACCTGGTTGTTTTTTGAAACTTATGTCGGCCCTGAAGATAACTGGCTGCCGCCAGACAATGTGCAATACCAGCCCGTGGGCGTGGTTGCACACCGCACTTCGCCGACGAATATAGGCTTGTCCCTGCTGGCCAATCTGGCAGCCTATGACTTTGGTTATATCCCCGCTGGACAGCTTTTGCAGCGCACGCAAAATACCTACGCCAGTCTGGCCAGGCTGGAACGTTATCAAGACCATTTTTATAACTGGTATGACACCAAAAGCCTGCAACCCTTACAGCCTTTGTATGTATCAACGGTGGATAGTGGTAATCTCGCCGGTCATCTGCTGACGCTAAGGCCGGGCTTAAGCGAATTAATTGACGCACCAATTTGTCAGCCTCGCCTGTTTTGTGGTTTGCATGATACTTATCTGCTGCTACGCAATTCTGTGGGAGCCAGCATCGCGCACAGGCTGGCGGAATTTGAAACTGACCTGGATGTCCTGTGCCTGGGTGCGCCAAAATCCCTGATCGTCATCTATGACTGCCTGAAGCGACTGACGCATCAGGCAGATACCTATTTGTCCAGCGTGACTGTAACTGCCGACAACGCCAGCCATATCTGGGCAAGCGCCCTGAGCAGGCAAACCCATGCGCAACTGGAAGAACTGCTTTACCTGGCGCCATGGCTGAGCCTGCCTGACCCTGCCAACTGGATACATGCATTTCCTCAGCTTGATAGCATACCAAGTTTGCAGGGACTGGCAAAATTGGCGTATGACTATGTCTCCCCCAATGAAGATGGGCTTTCGCTTGATCAGGCTCAACAAATAGAAAAACACAATACTGACCTGGTGGCATTGTTGATGACAGCCAGCAAACGCGCTACTGACCGTATCCTGCAAATTGAACAGTTGGTCATGCAAACCGGCGAGTTTGCCAGGATGGAGTATGAATTCCTCTATGATGCCAACACGCACTTGCTGACCATAGGCTATAACGTCAACGAACGCAGGCGTGATAATGCCAGCTATGATTTGCTGGCATCAGAAGCCCGGCTGGCCACTTTTATCGCTATCGCCCAAGGGCAAATCCCGCAGGAAAGCTGGTTCGCATTGGGGCGCCAACTGACCATCGCAGGTGGCGAACCGATACTGCTGTCCTGGAGTGGCTCGATGTTTGAATATCTGATGCCCTTGCTGGTCATGCCAAATTTCCAGAACACCTTGCTGGATCAGACTTACCGGTCCGTCGTGCAACGCCAGATAGAGTATGGACAACAACGCGGTGTAGCCTGGGGTATTTCCGAATCCGGCTACAACACTTTCGATGCGCATTTGAATTATCAGTATCGCGCCTTTGGTGTTCCTGGTCTTGGTTTTAAACGTGGTCTGGGTGATGATCTGGTGATTGCGCCTTACGCTTCCATGATGGCTTTGATGGTCGCGCCTGAACAAGCCTGCAGCAACCTGGAGCAATTGTCGGCTCAGGGCTTTGAAGGAATGTATGGTTTCTTCGAGGCGATAGACTACACCCCATCTCGTTTGCCACGCGGCCAGACGCATGCACTGATACGCTCTTTCATGGTCCACCACCAGGGCATGGGTTTCTTGTCATTGGCTTATCTGCTGCTCGACCGGCCTTTGCAAAAACGCTTTGAATCTGATCCATTGTTCCAGGCCACCATGTCACTGCTGCATGAGCGCGTGCCCAAGGCCAGTGCCGTGTATTCCAACACTACCGAATTGGCTGACATACGCAGCGCCAGCAGTGGCCAGGAAATCCCCTTGCGTGTCCTGCATCATGTGAATACCCGCACACCAGAAGTGCAATTGCTGTCAAATGGCCGCTATCACGTCATGATCAGTAGTGTGGGCGGCAGCTATAGCCGCTGGAATGACATGGCCGTCACTCGCTGGAATGAAGACAGCACCCGCGACCACTGGGGTAGTTTCTGCTATGTGCGTGATGTCAACAATGGACGTTACTGGTCAACCGCATTCCAGCCCTGCCTGGTCAACTCACCCACTTATGAAGTAATCTTTTCTGAAGGACGTGCAGAATTCCGGCGTAGCGACAATAATATTGACATGCACACCGAGATCGTGGTGTCACCCGAAGACGATATAGAATTACGGCGCACCCGCATCGTCAATCGTTCACGCCATCCTCGCACCATAGATTTCACCAGCTATGCTGAAGTTGTGCTGGCACCCGCAGCCGCAGATGCCATGCACCCGGCCTTCAGCAAGCTGTTTGTTGAAACAGAAATCCTGGACGAGCAGCATGCAATTTTATGCACCCGTCGCCCGCGTTCTGTCGATGAAAAAATACCCAGCATGTTCCATCTGATGGCCTTGCATGGTGCCAGCATGGAAAGCGTTTCTTATGAAACTGACAGGGCCCGCTTCATAGGACGCGGCAATACCCTGGAAGCCCCGGCCGCCATGCGTGTCAGCCGCTTGTCAGACAGCCAGGGTTCAGTGCTCGACCCAGTCGTCGCCATACGCTATCAGATTACGCTGGAACCGGAACAGGCTGCCACGCTGGATGTAGTCACCGGCGTTGCGGAGAACCGCGAACTCTGTTTGGCAATGATAGATAAATACCAGGACAAGCATCTGGCTGACCGGGTTATCGAACTTTCCTGGACGCATAGCCAGGTCGTGCTGCGTCAGCTAAATATCAGTGAAGCTGATGGGCAGTTATATGGGCGTCTGGCTAATTCCGTCATCTACATGAACCCGCTTTTGCGTGCCGATACCAGCGTACTTAGCCGCAATCACCGTGGGCAGTCAGGTTTGTGGGGTTATGCCATCTCTGGTGATTTGCCGATAGTGTTGCTGCAAATTAATCATCAGGATCATATAGAGCTGGTCAGGCAACTGGTGCAGGCACATGCCTATTGGCGCTCCAAGGGCCTGGCAGTTGACCTGGTCATCTGGAATGAAGACCATGCCACTTACCGCCAGGCCCTGCAGGAACAAATCATGGGCATGATCTCTTCTGTCATCGGCACCCATGCCATAGAGCGACCAGGCGGTATCTTTGTCAGAATGGCAGAGCAGATTTCACCGGAAGACAAAATCCTGTTCCAGGCAGTCGCCAGAGTGATATTGAATGATCATCGCGGCAGCTTGCTGGAGCAATTGAACCGGCGCGACCTGGTGGAACTGCGGGCGCCCAAGCTGTTGCCAGCCAAGCAGATGTATCAACAAACCGGTTATCAAACACTGACCAGTAACAAGCTCAGTCATTCACCTGAAAAACTGCAGAGTTTCAATGGCATAGGCGGGTTTTCTGAAGATGGCCGCGAATATGTCATCACGACCAGGGAAGGACAAGTAACCCCTGCACCCTGGGTTAACGTACTGGCCAACCCGCATTTTGGTAGTGTCATTTCTGAAAGCGGACAAGCCTACACCTGGGCTGAAAATGCCCATGAATTCCGCCTGACACCATGGAATAATGACCCCGTCTGCGATAGTAGCGGTGAAGCATTTTATATACGCGATGAAGACACCGGGGCTTATTGGTCACCCACGGCCCTGCCCTGCCGTGGCAGCGGTGACTATGTCACGCGTCACGGTTTTGGCTATAGCGTGTTCACACACCAGGAACAAGGCATACGTACCGAGTTGACGGTGTTTGTCAGCATTGATACAGCAGCCAAATATTCTGTGCTGCGTGTCGTGAATGAATCGGATGAGCAAAGAAAATTGTCGGCTACCGGTTATGTGGAATGGGTATTGGGTGATTTACGACCAAAATCCCTGATGCATATCGCCACGGAAATTGATCCTGCCAGCGGCTGCCTGCTGGCGCGCAACCCGTACAATACCGAATTCCCAGGGCGCAGGGCTTTCTTTGACCTTGATGGTGGTAATCGTAGTGTCAGTGGCGACCGCAATGAATTCATAGGCCGCAACGGCAGTTTGCGTAACCCGGCCGCCATGGAAAGACAGCGCCTGTCAGGAAAGACCGGGGCAGGCCTGGATCCCTGCACAGCTTTGCAGCAAGAATTCGAACTTAGCCCTGGGCAAGAAAAACGTCTGGTATTTGTGCTGGGTATGGCAATGGCCGAAAATGGCAATGTCACGCAATTCATACAACAGCACAGAGGCATTACTGCAGCTGAGCAGGCACTGAATAAAGTCCATGAATACTGGCGCAATACTTTGGGTACGGTACAGGTCACTACTCCAGACCAGGATTTGAACCTGTTGGCCAATGGCTGGCTGCTGTATCAAACCATTGCCTGCCGCCTATGGGCGCGCAGCGGTTATTACCAGTCCGGTGGTGCTTTTGGTTTCCGTGACCAGCTACAGGACAGCATGGCCCTGGTGCATACGGGTCAGACCCTGGCACGTGAACAGCTGCTATTGTCAGCTACCCATCAATTTCTGGAAGGCGATGTGCAACACTGGTGGCATCCACCTGTTGGCCGTGGTGTGCGCACCCATTGCTCCGACGATTATTTATGGCTGCCTCTGGCCGTGGCGCGCTATGTCAACAGTAGCGGTGACCTTGGTATTCTTGATGAAGAACTGCATTACCTGGAAGGGCGTGCAGTTAATCAGGAAGAAGATTCATACTACGACCTGCCTGCCAGATCAGGGCAAACGGGTAGCTTGTATCAGCATTGCGTCAAAGCGATAGAACATGGTTTGCGGTTTGGTAGCCATGGCTTGCCGCTGATCGGTTCCTGCGACTGGAACGACGGCATGGACAAGGTTGGTCATCTGGGCAAGGGCGAAAGCGTCTGGCTGGCTTTTTTCCTGCATCAGGTCTTGACGAAATTTTCGACGATTGCACTGAGCCGTAACGACAAAGAGTTTTCAGCGCATTGTCTGAGCCAGGCCAGCCAGTTATCGAAAAATATTGACGCCAACGCCTGGGATGGTGCCTGGTATAGACGGGCATATTTTGATGACGGCGGCGCACTGGGCTCGGCACAAAATGCTGAATGCCAGATAGATTCGATCTCACAAAGCTGGGCCATACTGTCTGCGGCGGCCAGCCCGCAAAGGGCGACACAGGCCATGCAGTCTCTGGATAAACGCCTGATGCGGCGCGACAAGCAGATCATACAATTGCTCGATCCCGCCTTTGATTGTTCAGGACAAAATCCCGGTTATATCCGTGGTTATGTGCCAGGCGTACGCGAGAACGGCGGGCAATACACCCATGCTGCCATCTGGACTGGCATGGCATTCGCCAAAATGGGCGATGCCACCCGCGCCTGGGAAGCATTTGACATGATCAACCCCATCCATCACGGCAACTCTCCAGACAGCATCGCCCGCTACAAGGTCGAACCCTATGTCATCTGTGCCGACGTATATGCAGTCGAACCACATACAGGGCGCGGTGGCTGGAGCTGGTACACAGGTTCGGCAGGCTGGATGTATACCTTCATGATGGAGTCATTGCTGGGATTGAAACGCGAAGGCAAACACCTGAGCCTGACACCATGCGTACCTGCAGGGTGGACCAGCTTCAGCCTGCGTTACCAACATCTGAGCAGCACTTACCAGATCACGGTCAAGCTGAGGGATGTGGCTTATGGGCAAAGCCTGCTGTTTATTGATGATATCGCCATGGGTAATTTGTTGATCCCTCTGATGGATGATCAGCGTGAGCATGTAGTGGAACTCAACTATGTACAGCCGGTTCAAAAGTAATCTAACCAGGACTTGAGGAAAATCATTCAGTCGGCAGCTTGGTCTTTTCCAAAGCTGATCACCATTTAAAAACCCGCCGTCGCTTTTGCGAGAGCGGGTTTTTACATGGATGAAAGTGCACATGATTTTCCCAAAAATTTTCGGGCATCGCTGATTGAATGTTAGCAGCCATGCTGGAATCGCATAAACACTGAAGTTGATTTCAAGAGCGATGCTTAATGCAGAGCCTCCTTGATTGTCGGGCACTAGGAGCGGTTTTAGCCGCGAACATCTGGCCGTGTCGTACATTCGTGGCTAAAGCCGCTCCTGCAACATAAGGCCAGGCGCGCTATTGAAGCAATGAATGGGAACTGACAGAATCTGGCTTGACAAGACTCATCACAAATGGCGCGATGACAATCGCTTATTCGATGCAATGGCTTTCACTGTTACTGATGGCTTCTGATAGCAGACAAAAGAAAAGGCCAGATACTTTTCAGCATCTGGCCTTTCTCACTTGAATCTATTGATAACTATTTTTACTGCCTGGGTTCGCCATTACGGTTCACTGCAATGGTAGATCCCGGAGGAGAGCTCATTTGCACATGATGCTCCGTGCCACGGTAGTTATAAGTCACGTCCCAGTATTGCGGTGTTGTATTGGCCGTAGTCTGGCAACGGCGCACATCGCGCTCGTAAGTACCACCGTTACTGCGTCCTGCATTGGCACCCAGTGCGCCACCGGCGACAGCACCACCAGCGGTTGCCAGGTCACGGCCCGTACCGCCGCCAACCTGATGGCCCAGAATGCCGCCTATCAAGGCACCGGCAATCGCGCCACCAACATTTGGATCGCTGCGTTCAGATTGAACTTGCTGGCGCTCTACCCAGCAACGTTCATTTGGTGGGCCCACCACAGCGCGCACTGAAGTCACAGGTGCGTCATAGACACCTTCATTCGGACGGCGGCGATAATCATAATTCGGCGAGCTCAAAGGCGCTTCTATTTCATTATCATAACGACGCCTGTTACTGATCGGGCGCACAGAAGAAATGCGGTTATTCATACCCATGCCTGACAGGGTATCGTAACTGCCTTTGCTCAAAATCATGCAACGACCACCGAAATTGGCATCGTCACAGACTTCCCAACGGCCATTAGAAACAACCACAGATGAAGCCAGGTCATTAAAGCCGCTGTTGCGGAAATTGTTTTGCGGGCCGTTGGCGCTAAAAGTACGGCCACGGAAACCTTCGCCTTCATAGAACACAATTTGAGCGCTCGCATGAGCGACCAATAACAGGCTGGACACACCAAAGATGAATTTTAATTGTTGTTTCATTTGTTTCTCCAAGGTAGAAATCTGAAAAAGCCATGGCGGATAATTCCATCCCGCCATTCAGACTTAGCAAGAGAGCCAGTATGAACAATATATTCATACCCGGGCACCATGTGAACAGCATTACCTTTTTTAAAAATCTGGTCTGTACGCTGCCACACATAAAATTCTTGCGTATTCCTATATGCACAACATATTTCAAATGATCAAAATGACATGAAAATACATTGTATACAGATACGAAGCTCGTTGGCGAACTTTAATTGTTTTCGCGCTGTGCTTTCTCGCCATCCTTGCAGTTGGCACCGCAAGCCATGACATAGGCAAACACCCAGTCGCAATAGCGTCCCTTGCCATCCAGATAGGTAAAATCACCTGCGGTAAAACTGCGTTTGATACTGTTGGCACAAGAAGCGCTTTTGATGCCCATGATGCCGCCACCGGGAGCAAGCACCAGTTGCCAGTCAAGCTTGCCAGTAATGGGATCGGGATAAAGTTGCCGGATATAACGTCGCACACCTGCCTGCCGCGGGTCTCGCAACAAGTCCTCCAGACGTGCGGGAGCACGGTTTGCATGGCCTGCCGGAGTATGCAGTTCATATTCGAGTATGGCTTTGATGTATTGCTTTCCCGTAATCAGCAATTCTTCCTCGGCAATACGTTTCCTTGCTGTTTCTGCTACCGTTGCCGTCGCTGCCGTAGCGATACCTATGACCGCTATCAGTATCATGATGCCCACATAGGTGAACCCAGCCTGACGGCTTAAACCTGGTGAGCGCTGAACGCTAAGTATGGTCATGAAATTTTTACTTGCTCATTCATGCTGAGCGACATGGTACAAACTTGTCCGTTGCAACCTGCCGTCCACAATTTTCAAAAAAGAGAAACGCCATCAAGTTTCTGATGGCGCACTCTCTTAACACTTAAAATGACAATTAATTCGATATCTTGCAAGAACGGGCGACGTTCGCTGCATTAGTATCATCCTTGGGTTCATTGCCCGATACTGTTGCGACGCTGCCAGTGCAAACAGGCGTGATATTCGATTTGAGGTCTTTGATAGTAGCAACATCAAAGGCATTTTTCAGATCGGGCAATTTGCTGCTATTGAAACTGCTGTTGACGATAACAGGATGGCTGACATTGAAGACTGTCACATTACTGATATCCGCAAAGCGAGCACTTTGCTTGGACGCACTGCAGTTACCACAAGACCGATACAGCTTGCCGGCTTCTTCTGCATAAAAATTGGTGATGACAATTTTCCCGCCCTTGCCATTGTTCTGGAAGATCTTGTCAGCTGCCTTGTAAGCAGCACCACCGGTCACTGTCATCGTACCTGGGCCTTTCAGCGTCGCCGCATCTTCACCGACATCACCCCAGTACACATTTTCTATCCTGCAATTGCCACTGCAATGTACGCCGTCCGCACCACCTGCCTTCAAATCCCGTCCTGATCCAAAGTTTGGATCACCGAGGACGACATTTTTCAGCGTTGCCCCTTCTTCCAATATGAAGTGCGGTATCTGATCCTCTGACTGATCGCCAGCCATGCTTTTACCAGTACCAACCAGGCACACCATCTTGCCGAATTTGACCAGACCATCAAAGACTGTATTGGCAGGTACTGTCGTCGTTGATGAAACAGATTGTTTGGTACATGCTGGCACCGGCCTTTTGGCTGGTGCTGCATGCGCGCTGACTGCGAAAGCAAGACCCAAAATTGCAAAAAGTAAACCACATGATTTTTTCATTTTTATCATCTCCAGATAAGGTTCTAAATAAGGTTCCAAATACGGTATTCAATAAGATATTCAGCAGCACGATCCGCACAGCATCCATCACTTGATCAGTCACTGGATTTTTTGCATGTAAGGACCGGCTACATCAAGATTGTCCTTCGTGTTTATTGCGCCAGATTGGTACGTGCACCAGCAGTCGCAATAGCCTTGGCTTTCACTCCAGCTGCGGCGGCTGCGCTGTAGGAGTAACCCGTAGCACCGTAGGCCTTGGTAGTGCCCCAGTCGGTCGCATTGGCATAAGGTTTGGAAGTGCTGTCAGGGGCCGTCCAGGTAATACCACTGCCAACGAAATTATTTTTCAATTCCCAATATCCCAGCTTGCTGCTATCGCGGGAAGTAACGGGATTAGCTACATTCTCAAAATAATTTGACTCAACCAGTACCTGACCATCCATGCGTACATTGATACCGGATGTATGGACATTGCTGAAGTAATTATTGAAGATATGTGCCTTGCCAAACCGCAGCAGTGGCAAACGTGCCTTGACATTTTCAAAGCGATTATTGTGGTAAGTGGTTCTTGAACCTGCATTCAGTGTGTCGCTATCACTGTAGCCATTCAGCGCCACTTTCTGGTAGTCATACACGTAGTTGTAAGAGACGGTGATATTGTTTGCCCCTTTTTTCATGTCTATGCCACCGTCGAAAGAAGCATCACCAGCACCTGAACACATCGTCAGCGAAGCAAAGATGGTATTGTGATCAATCCAGACATTGCTGGGCTTGCCGGTAGAATTACCTTCTATGGAAATAGAGTCGGCATCTTCACCGCCCTGCAACAGGCCTATGGTCATGTTTTGCACAATGACATTGTGCGCATCACCAACGACGTGAATGCCAAAGTTGGCACTGGAATCGGCTGTGCCCTTGATGGTAACGTCACTCTTGTTTTTGATTTCTACAGTCTGCGCAGGCTTTTTCCACTGCGCGCACACATCGGTAATACTGGCATAATTGAATTTGCCGGTATAGCTCAAGACCAGGCCCCCACTGCCTGAGTACTTGTCTATCTCCGCCTGCATGGCAGCCATGGTAGCAACCACTATCGGCGTCTTGTTACCGCCGCCGGTGGTAGCTGCACCATAGCCAACCGGGGCAGCGATTGCGTTAGCACTGGCTGCAATAGCTGTGATGCCTGCGGCCAATACTGTCAGCTTCAGAAAAGATAACTTCATTTTTTGTCTCCGTTTATATTGATGGATGGTTTGCCCATAACCGGGGCAAGCGATCATCTAAAGCGCGATAGAAATTAATCGCTCTCACTGCTCGTACGGCAGCGTTATGTCCCTGTATGGGATAGATCAAAATCAGCATTTCAATTTCTCCAAAAAATCCCTGCCCGGATATTGCAAACCATCAAACCAGGGTGAAATTTTTAGAAATTTCTAAAGCTTTTTCGATCTGGGTCGAGAATGCTCGCAAATGTAAGATACTGTCAATCATGCTAATTTCATCAGTGCCTGAAAAAAACGCTTAAAACTGTATTTCTTAGTCTTAATACAAACCTCAGGTGAATTAACAAAAATATTAAAATCTTCTATCAACATCAATAATTAATCTAATTTACAGTTAATTTACTTAAAATACACTTTAGCAAAGACAGGGATGTATCCTGATTAGATTGATTTCAAGATATTTCATTTGCTTTTTCGCCTATAAATTAATCAATAAAATAAGCCTAAAAAACAACAATTGGCCTAACCAATATAAATTATGGTTAACCAATAATTAAATTTGGTTAGGCCAATTATTAAATTTAATTTGTTTTTTTGATGCTGTTGCAAGAAAATGAAAATACTGGTCAGACCAGTTTTTCAGGGAATGGAGGGGCTCGAAAAATTACATCAAAGTCCGTCAAGACAAGCAATTCACAGACGGCTGAACGGCAAACCTTCACGTGTTGCACCCGGTGCTCCGCTTTGAATGTCGTACACGCCACTGCCCTTTTCAGGAGCGACAAGTACCCAGGTCGCGCTGCTGTCAGTGACCGGATCCAGCGGTAGTGATCGCAAGTATCTACGCTCAACCAGTTCATCCAGCGATTGCGGATAGCGACCGGTGTCGCCATAGAATTTATCGATGACTTCACGTGTCACATGCAGGTTTTTTTTGAGGACAGCCTCTCTGGATTGCTGGATGCTATGGAAATAACGTGGCACGGAAATCGTCAGCAGCAATGACAATATCGCCAGCACCACCAGCAATTCAATCAGCGTAAAGCCGTGTGCACCTGCATGCTTGTGTACGTGCTTCAGGGTATGCCTATTCGCGTGTTTACAGGTGATCTGCCGCACCCATAGATAAACACGCATGCGGGCATGCGTGTACGTGCTATGCGCGGTTTCACCAGCGTTGATAGGGTATGCCATTCAGACCGACCTGTTCAGAATTGGAATGTATATCGTAGACATCTTCGCCCGGCTTGGGCTTGTCAGCTTCACTCTGGTAAGAACGCAGGCCCCAGGTTTGCTCATCAGGCAAGCTACTGTCGTCACAAAACGGGTCACGTGGAATGTGGCGCAAGAAAAATATCTTCCTTGGCTTGGCACTGCGCTGGTCGGCAACACCCTTCACCAGCAACAGCAAATCAGGTGGATAGCCGCTGCTATCCGGCGTGCTGCCAATGCGCCCCTCGCCGCTGGCGCGTTTGTAATCATCCAGTGCATTACGTATTTCACGCAGGGCCAGACGCAGCTCCTGCTCTTTTTGGCGCTGCACCGCCACCTGTGCCACCGGCAAGGCGATAGTGGCCAGCAAAGACACAATCACCAGTGTCACCATCAGCTCTATCAAAGTAAAACCCTGACTGCGCATATCAGCCGCCGGCTTTCTCGCCTGCTGGCGGGCTGACTGAAATGGGCTGTTGTGGTGCCGCCTGTTGCGGCAATGCGGTCGGTTGCTGCCCTGGCAGCCCATCACGGCCACGCAGGCTGGCATCGGTACCAGCATCAAACTCAATATCAGCCGATGCACCCTGAGTCTGATTGCGTATCACCCTTGGCGTAATGGACAGGACGATCTCCGTCTTGCTTCTTTCTGAACCGCGATTACCAAACAGGCGATCAAGCACCGGCAACTCCCCCAGGCCGGGTATGGCATTGACTGAACGTTTGTCGTTGTCACTGATCAACCCGGCCAGCACCTGATTTTCTCCATCGCGCAAACGCAAAACCGTGCTGGCATTGCGGGCACCTATGCGGTAACCATAAGGTTGATTATTGCTGTCGTAAATAGTGCCGAGTATGCTGCTGACCTCCAGGCTCAATTTAATAGAAATTTCATCATCCAGGTAGACTATCGGTTCAGCCTCCAGTTTCAGACCCACGTCCAGATAATTCACCGACTGCGATGTCACCCCGGTGGCGGTCACATTGGATGACACACTGGGCACCCTTTCGCCCACCTTGATCAATGCTTTTTCCCTGCTCTTGATACGTATGCGCGGGTTCGCCAGCACACTGACATTTTCACGATTGACGGTAGCAGACAATTTCATGGCATCCACGCTAGCCAGCACACTGCGCGAATTCAGGTGGGTCAGGTCATGCAGCGTGAAGGCTGCGCCACTGATACTGCCGTCTTCACTCATAGTAGATTTAGCCAGGGGGCTCAAGCCGATATTGCCCGGCCATTTGACCCCCAGCGCTTCCAGGTCGCTACGCTGAACTTCCAGTATCTCTACTTCCAGCATGACTTCCGGTTCGGCCACATCATGCAGCGCCACCAGTTTTGCTGCCATGCGTATGGTTTCTGGCGTATCACGGATCACCAGCATATTGAGTTTTTCATCCACCACCAGGTCACGGGTCTTCAGCAAAGTCCTGAGGCTGTTTGCTACCAGCTTGGCTTCTGTATTGGCGATCTTGAAACTGCGTATGCTAAGTTGCTGATAACTGCGTTGCTTGGCCTGGTCGCTGGGGTAGATCAGGACAGTACGTTCATCGACGATGCGTTGTTCCAACTGCGTACTCATCAAAAGATTGCGTAAAGCCTGCTCGACGGTGGTATCTCTCAAGTCGAGATTGACCCGCATATCGGAAGGCACGTCACGGTCCAGCGTAAAGTTGATGCCAGAAGAATGCGCCATCGCTTCCAGCACTGCACGCACAGGCGCATCACGAAACTGCAAGCTCAATGGTTTTTGAAAAGCCTTGCTCAACACCAGGTTTTTTATCCCTGGCTCGGCCTCGCCTATTTTTCTCTGCAACAACAAGCCTTTGCCATGTCGGGGAAACTCAAGCAGAAATGCCTGTAATTCCTTACGAGCCTGATCAGACTTCCCCGCGTCCCAAAGCTCATTCACATTCCTCAATAGCCTGGCCTGGTACTGGCTGGCAGCCAGCGTGCGTACACCCAGCATGGCTTGCTCGACCTCGCCCAGCGCTGCCGCTTGCCGGTAAGCTGCCTGTGCTTCATCCCAGGCTTCACGTCGCAAGTCTTGCGCTGCCTTGTTGAGCAACTGGGTAGCTAACTGACGGCGGGCATTCACCAGTAACACGCGGGCTTCTACATGACCTGGTGTTTGCCTCAACAAGTCTTCCAGTTGCACTATGCCTTCTTCCAGTTTGCCTGCATCCAGTAATGCACGAATTTCAGTCGGCTTTGTTTGCTTTGTCTGTTCAGTGCTTGCGCATGCCCCCAAACCCAGCAAGCCACATAGCAACAACGCATTTCTAGCAATTCGTCTCATTGATTCACCTTGAAGCCGATCCGGATTTCCGAACCCGATTGATTGTCTTTGATATGCACACTGTCTTGCTGCAAGCTCAGAATACGGTAGCGCTTTTCTATGAGCTGTCCGGCAGCAACTGGCAGCACGTCACCATTTCTCATTAAAAATGCCTCGCGCTTGCCATTTTCTTCTTTAAAGCCAAGCAAACTGAAATCGACTTCTGCAACACTAACTTTTGTTTTTACGCCATCATCGCCCTGCATCTGCTGGCTGACCGGTGCGACTACATGGTCGGCAAACAGATCAGGTATCGCTGCATCCGCAAGCAGCACCTGTTTCTCTGCTTTCATCTCAGGCATGGCAGATGAAGCGCGTCGCGATGGCTGGCTGATTTCGGTTTCGGGCACAGTGGCAGATGGCCTGTCAAACAGGATCAACAAACCAATACCAGCCAATACTGCCAGCATCCAGGCCATTCTTTTTGACATCAGGATGCTCCTTCCATCACAGGGCTTGCCGGTTTCTCCACCTCAAACCAGATAGAAAATGACAGACGGGCATCTACACCGGCACCTGTATCACTACCGCGCAAGCCAAGTTCATCTAATGACAGGCCCGGGATTTCATGTGTTGCACGCAAGAAGCGGCGTATCTGTGGGTAACTGGCAGTGACAGGCAATTGCACTTGCCAGCGCCCGATATGGCCATCTGCATGCCGCTTGTAATCTGCTTGCGCGACAGCCAATCCATACTCTTTCGCCATTTGCAAAATATGCTGTACGCTATCGCTTGCCTTGACTTCCGCAGGAAGATTAAAGCCACTCCCTGTCTGCACAGATTTGCTGACACCTGCACTAGCTGACGGTGCTGATAGTTCCTCAATTTCTGCCTGCACGCGCGCGCCCTCTGCAGGTAACCACAGCAGCCACATCAGTAAAGTCAACACAAGAAAAAGTACGCCAGGTAGAGGCCACAGACCATGCCTGTGTACCAGCACATTCCAGTGCCAGCGCCAGTTATTCAGCTTGTCCATGATAGTCATGGTGCGTCCCTGGCCTGCAGATCCGGCATGCGATATGGCTCAGCCAGGACGACCTCGAAATGGAAATTCAAACGTCTTTCCTGCGTCTCATGACGTAACAAATTTACTCTTGAAAAAGCCTGATTCTTCTCTAAATTGCGTAAATATGCCTGCATGGTGACAAGGTTTTCAGCATGTGCCTGTACTCTGATCATGCCACGCATCAGTTCAGGCTCAAAAACATCCAGCCCGGCACCTGGCACACTCTCAAAGGCCAGAAAAATTGCCTCCCAGGGCAGGTTTCGCAAGTATTCAGACTGACGTAACAGGCGTATCTCTTCACTGCCCAGTTGTCTGGACTGAAGAGTCTGGCCATCAAGCTGTTCTTGCCTGCGCTGCGATTGCAGACGCTTTTCATCCAGTACCAGCATGTCAGCCTGCAGACGCTGCCAGCCATTCCAGATCAACACTGCCGTGCACAAAGCCAGCGCAAGCAGTACCAGGAATACCTGCACTCCACGCTGTCGCCATCCCCAGTGCCAGGGATGACTGTTCTCTGCAAAATTGATTTGCACAGGCTTCATGCGATTGCTTCCAGCAAGTGCCATTGCGTGGGCCTGGCATCACCAGTCCAGAATTTTTCAGTTGGCAATTGTTCTCCCAGCCTGAGCAACTCCAGCGCCAACAAGGCATCCACATCGGCACAGTGCAGTTGACGTACCAGCCGCAAGATACCCTGCTGCCAGTACAGCAGTGTACTGATACCATCCTGCACAAAACACCATGCGCCAGTGGCGGGCAGGCTGGCACATTGTTTGCGCCAGATCGTCACCAGGTGAGGTTCCAGGCTGGACAATGAATAGGTATCGACAGCCTGCAACAAGCTACGTGGCAGTGCGCATGCCAGCATGGGCTCGTTTCTGTGCCAGTCCGCCTGCAGCAGCCAGTCTGTCGCGGCTTGTCCATACAGGCTTTCAAAGCGTGCGTTCAAGAGGCGAAAAGCATCTTTCAGATTCACTATCCCGTCCGGCAACTCCATTAAAAAATAACGTATCCAGCAGTCAGCCACCACCACCTTCAGACCGGCTTTTGGTGTCAGCATGCTTACCAGTTCGTCACGCAATGCATCCCAGTCACCTGGCTGCGCTTTCAGTCGCTGTGGTGAACTGCCATCCGCCCGACTCAACCATATCTCTTGACCATCAATTTTCAAATGATTCTTTTCAACCCGCCAAAGTGACACGCTTAACCTCTTCCAAAGTAGTTTGACCATTGGCGACCAGCTTCAATGCGTCTTCAAATAAACTGCGCATGCCGCCGGCACGTGCCATTTCCTTAATTTGTCGCAAAGGCCGGCGTTCAATCACCAGCTCGGCCAATGCGTCATCCAATATCAGTATTTCTGCGACGGCACGCCGCCCCCGGTAGCCTGTGCCACGGCAATCACCGCAACCTATGCCGCGCCGGAACAAATAATTTTCTACCGTTGCGCGCTCCAGGCCACTGCGCAATAATTCTTCATCGTCGGGTATGTAGTCAGTACTGCAATGGCTGCAATTGAGCCTGATGAGACGCTGCGCAATAACGCCATTGAGTGAAGAAACAAAGGAATAGGGGTCTATCCCCATATGGGCGAAACGGCCAAACACATCGAATACACTGTTGGCATGCACGGTGGACAAGACCAGATGCCCTGTCAATGCAGACTGTACGGCAATTTCACCGGTTTCCTGGTCACGAATTTCACCGACCATGATGATGTCGGGATCATGCCGCAGTATCGAGCGCAGGCCACGGGCAAACGACAAGCCTTTTTTATCATTCACCGGTATCTGCAAAATGCCTGACAGATGATATTCAACCGGGTCTTCAATCGTAATAATCTTGGCGCGGCCAGTATTGATTTCCGTCATCGCACCATACAAGGTCGTGGTCTTGCCTGACCCGGTAGGCCCGGTCACCAGCACCATGCCATAGGGCTCAGCCACCAGCCGCCGTATGGTCGCCAGATGGTCATCGGCAAAACCGGACGCATCCAGTGTCAGGCCGCCATGTGCACTCACCATGGCTTGTTTGTCGAGTATCCGTATCACGGCATCTTCGCCATGCACACTGGGCATGATGGATACTCGCAAATCAATTTCACGTCCCTGAGCTTCTACCCTGAAACTGCCATCCTGGGGCACCCGGCGCTCAGAAATATCCAGCTCGGCCAACACCTTGATACGGGAAATAGCCTGCTCCGCCAGCGCCCTGCCCGTTACCTGCGCGGCCTGATCCAATACCCCGTCGATGCGGTATTTGGTCAACATGCCATTTGGGGTTGACTCAAAATGGATGTCGGACACTCCTGTCTTCAAGGCATCATAAAGTGTGGAGTTCACCAGCTTGACGGCGGGACTGGCAACATCATTGAGGGTGGCATAGCTCAGGTTTTCCAGCAGGTTTCTTTGTTCGCTATCTGCTTGCTGATCATGGATCATGGTATCGATGGACCGTACCGACTCCTCTTGTTTTGCCAGGTAGGCATGTACTTCGCCAGGTAAAGCAAGCCGCCATTGCAGCGCTACGTCAGCCAGGGTTTCCAGCCAGATTTGCAAGTCTTGATCATAGGGGTCGCAGACCACTGCAATCATTCCTTGCGCATCACGCAGGAGTACGCATTGGCGCACCTGGGCACGTGCCAGCGACAGGCATTCAAATGCAGGTGCATATGCCAGCATGGCGGCCATATCTATCGTCGCCATGTGAAACAATGCTGCTGTCTGCGACAACAAGACCCGCGGTTCTATGTGCGTCAGGGCTTCCAGCTCAATAAAGAATGCCCCGCCTGATTGCAGGGAATTGCGATGCGCAGTACGCGCCGTATCCATCATATTCACAAGCTCCCTTCCTGACTGCAGACTATGCCAAAGACCAGTCCGTACCACGATCAAACCTGCTACGCATTTATTGCAAATTTATTGCAAATTTATTGCAAAGTACCCGCCAGATCAAAAATAGGCATGTACAGCAACACCACGATCAAACCAATCACAATGCCGATCAAGGCCATTAATACCGGCTCAAAGATCTTGCTGAATTTTTCTATCCACAAGGTAGTTTCTGCATCATAAAAAAGCGCCGCCCGCGTCAGCATCAACCCCAGTTGTCCTGAATGTTCGCCGACCCGCAGCATGCGCAAGGCTATCGGCGTGGTTAAATCATTTTTTTCAAATGCATCGGAAAAATTGCCACCCTGAACTATGCTGTAGCGTGCAGCAGATAAAGCCTTGGCCCTGTGCGCGGACAAGGTACCGCTGACCATTTCCAGCGCATTTACAACGGCAATACCACCCTCCAGCAACATGCCCAAGGTCAGGTATAAACGTGCCAGCTCAAGAATATTGACGCGCTGCGCCACACCGGGCAAACGTGTCAGCATCACCATCAGGTAAGCTGATCGTCTTAAATGACGCAACCAGAAAAACATCGTGCAGAGCAATCCAGTTGCAGCGATCAGCAGCAACTTGCCATGGGCAGTCACTACTGCTCCCCAGGCAATCAGCCATTGCGACATCAATGGCAACTCACGGCCACTACCCTGGTAAACCACAGAAAACCGGGGTACCACATAACCAAGTAAAAACATGCTGACCATGCCACCTACAATCAGCAATATCGCCGGATAAATTGCGGCGCTGACGATGCGGTTACGAATACCGCTGATGCGCACCTGATATTCGATATAGCGAGACAGGGCCTGTGGCAAATCACTGGTACGTTCAGCCGCCCTGACTATGCCTATGAATAAAGGCGGAAAGTATTCAGGCTCAGCAGCGACTGCCACTGAAAAACGCAAGCCATCCCGCATTCTTGCCAAAAGGCGAAAAAGGATGGCGGCTGTTTCGCTTTGCGTATCTTTTTCAGCCAGTGCTTCCAGGCTTTCTATCAAACCCAGGCCTGCCTGCAACAAGGCCAGTAATTCCTGCGTGAACAACAGCAATGAAAAATTCTTGCCACGCTTTTGTGCCTGCGCCGACAGAGCGCGTACTTCCAGCACTGTCATCTGCCTGGACTCGGCGGCACGCGACGCTGCATCCGCATCAATTGCATCCAGCTCCAGCATTTGCACGCGATTGTCACGACCTACGGCACGGATGGCATAACGCATGTTTGCCTCAGCCCTTAATTACTGACATCGGCTGCTTCACCGGTGCCACCAGCACGACCATCTTCACCGAAGGACGACAAATCGAATTCCTTGCCATTGCGCCCTGGAATGCGATAGGCATAAGAATTCCCCCAAGGGTCAGGTGGTATGGCTTTTTGCAGATAAGGGCCATTCCAGCGAGCAAGACCAACTGGCCTGACCAAAAGTGCATTCAAGCCCAGATCAGCAGATGGATAGCGACCTACATCCAGCCGGTAATTGTCCAGTGCCTTGCTGAAAGACTCGATTTGCGCCTTGGCTACTTTTTGTCGCGACTCGCCTACTTTAGAAAAATACTTGGGGCCAACGTAGGCACTCAGCAAACCGATAATGGTAATTACCACCAGCAATTCCAGCAGCGTAAAGCCTGCCGCCTGCGAAGAACCACGCATGAATTTATCTGATTCATTTCTCATATGAATGAATTACCTCCCCCGAATGTAAGGTGGCCAAGTGATTATTTTCATTGCCACACCATCAATTCCGAATGTAAAGATGGGTTCGAAATATGCACCATTATTGGTCAGACCTGAATAAATATTGGCCTGACCAAAATACATTCTACTATGCGAATTTTCTTTTGTGAATGGCAATTCATAGCAAAAACAGCATTTACTGGTACTACCGGTGGGAGCAAGCTACAGATAGGTGTTTAGCTGCATTGCAGCGTAAATGTGACTTACTTGCGCAATTGCTTGCGCCGAGTTTAGTGAACTCTTATCAGATACAAGCGTACATCTGTGGCAAGAAAAAATAGATATTGCAGTGAAGCATTTTGCAATTTCAAGGAGGATGTTCTACTACTAAAAATCAAAACACAGCTGTCGCAAGATCGCGACGAACGACACACCAAAGCCTCATCACCAGAGTTCTCCATGTACGCCAACGTACATTCCATTTAAAAAAAATGACGTATACATACACCTCATACACCTCATACATCTGAGATTCGACCCTCTTAGGGTTCAGGTAATGCATGCGGACATTGTCCAGTTCAGTCTCAGTCATCCGCACTCAAGGAAAAAGCAATGAGCTTACAAGCCCTCAATGAGAAAATGGAACAATGCCTGGCCAACTGCCTGGCATGTCACCGCATTTGCACTGCAACCGCTGCCCATGTCATGCATGGTGACAGCCATCACAGTGAAGTTTTGCACCTGGTCAGCCTGCTGGACTGTGCGCAGATTTGCCTGGTGCATGCGGATTTCATGGCGCGCCGCTCGCCGCACCACATGCATCTGGCGAGAGAATGTGCAGAAATTTGCCTGTCTTGCGCGACTTTCTGCGAAGCCCATGCGGATGCTGATGGCATGATGAGCGAGTGTGCAAAAGCGTGCCGGACCTGCGCGGATAGTTGTACTGATATGTGATATCCGCTTCGAGAGAAGCTTGGTTGTTGCAACTCATCAGGAAGCAAAAATTTGATTTGTTTGTCATAGCGCAAAACATGCAAAGGCATGCATGCGAGGATGTTATATGTCAAAAAAATACTCGGCGTAACTCAACATATCAAGGAAATCATGACCAGCAATACAAAAGCATATTTGATCGGCGGCGGCATAGGCTCACTGGCAGCTGCCGCATTCATGATACGCGATGGAAAAATCAAGGGCGATAACATTTCCATCTTCGAAGCAAGCTCCCTCATCGGTGGCAGTCTGGATGGTGCTGGTAATCCCGACCAGGGATATTCATTGCGTGGTGGCCGTATGCTGACGACCGACAATTATGAATGTACCTGGGATTTGTTCAAATCCATCCCCTCATTGCATAATCCGGGAAGATCGGTATTTGAAGAAACCGTGGAATTCAACGAGCACTACAAGTCCAATTCCAAAGCCCGGCTGGTAGACAAGCGGCGCGCCAAGGTGCCGGTGTCGTCCATGGGTTTCTCCATGCAAGACCGCATGGAATTGCTCAAGCTGAGCCAGGCAGATGAGGCAGAGATGGGCAACAGCACCATCACTGACTGGCTATCGCCCTCCTTCTTTGAAACTGAATTCTGGTTCATGTGGGCAACGACGTTTGCTTTCCAGCCATGGCATAGTGCGGTCGAGTTCAAGCGCTATCTGCATAGATTCATGATGGAATTTTCACGCATAGAGACACTGGCGGGTGTCAAGCGCACCATCTACAATCAATATGATTCGCTGGTATTGCCGCTGCAAACCTGGCTGAAACAAAATGGCGTGCAATTCATCACGAATTGCCAGGTGCAAAAACTGACGCACACTGCGATCAATGAGCAGTTCCAGGTCACTGGCCTGGAATGCCTGCGTGACGGCGTGACAGAAAGCATCGCCGTTGCTGACGGCGACCTGGTATTCCTGCAAAACGGTTCCATGACCGATGCATCCAGCCTGGGCTCGATGAGCAGCGCGCCGGAAAAACGCAGCAAGATAGATAGTTGCGGCTGGCGTTTGTGGGAACAGCTTGCGGCTGAAAGACCCAACATGGGTAATCCGGCAGCCTTCAATACCTGCATTGCCCAGTCCTGGTGGGAATCGTTCACGGTCACACTCAAAGATCCGCGTTTCTTTGATCTGATGCAAAAATTCAGTGGTAATGAAGCTGGCACCGGCGGGCTGGTGACGTTCAAGGATTCCAACTGGTTGATGTCTATCGTGCTGGCGCACCAGCCGCATTTCATCAACCAGCCTGCTAATGTCCAGGTATTCTGGGGTTATGCACTCTACCCAGACCGCATCGGTGACTTTGTGGCGAAACCCATGAATGAATGCAGCGGAGCAGAAATCCTTGAAGAATTGCTGGGCCACCTGCGCTTTGATGCCGAAGTGTTTGACAATGCCAATTGCATCCCCTGCCGCATGCCTTACATCACCAGCATGTTCATGCCACGTTCAGTTGGCGACCGGCCTTTGCCTGTGCCGCCGGGTACAAAAAACTTTGCTTTCATCAGCCAGTTTGTCGAAGTACCGGATGATGTGGTCTTTACTGTGGAATATTCAGTGCGTGCTGCCCAGATGGCGGTATATCAGTTGCTGGGTGTAAATCGTGAAGTGCCGCCAATTACGGCGCACGACAAATCCTTGGGGACGAAGTTTGAAGCGCTGGTCAAGGCGTTTAAATAAGTAGCTGTCGGCTCTAAAAACAACGCAGCCTTCCATAGGGGGAAGGCTGCATTGCATCGCAAAATGATGTCTTTTGACAGCCAGCAAAGCTCATGACTCAGGGTGTTCTTTCTTGAATCGCTGATTCGCCTCATCCAGATGCTTGATCAGCACATGTGAAATGATATTGACCCCAATACCACCGAACATGGCAGGTACCAGATACAGTGCCAGCGAAACCTCCGAGACAAATATCGTGTCGTCAGCAAGTGAGGGTGACAGTTTTGCGGCAGCTGAGAGCACCTTGAGAAAATAAACGTCCATGCCAGCAATGGCAACCAGCGCAAACCCAAATACCAGGGTGGTTTTTTTGGAGATGGCTTTTTTTAATATCAGGTAGCTGTAGATGCCAAAAGGCATTACCACCGAGGCTATCATCATCAGCCAAAACTTCAATTCTGAAAATATCGTGTTTTCCACACATGCATCCTTAAAACAGGTGTCAGGCCAAACGCTTACTTGGCCGCTGGAAAGATTATTAACCTAATGCATGTCCGTGCAAGTAACGTATTCTCTCACTTTCGTAACGAATTGAATTCTGCCTTGAATAGACTAGCTGTTTTCCGATAGTATAGTTTCAACTAGAACTTATTTCCTGAGAGAATGATCGCCATTGTCGGTGACGCGCGGTTCTTTACTTGCGGGATTGCATGCGAATGTATCTATCTTTTCCGCGCCAGTCTATCGTTGACATTGCTGCGCGCATAGGCAACTATTGATATAGCCACATCGATCCTGCTGTATTGCTCCCGCTGTAAGCGTCTGTTTTGCGCTATTCAAACTCATGAAATAAACTGTGCCGCTCACTTTTCACCCTGTGGTGGATATCGCTGGGTGCCAGAAGTTCTCTGCATGATACGCATGGATACCAATTAATTTGCTATTCGTTTTAGTACTGACAGTGTGAAGGCATTAAGATGACATCAAGAATCGTCAATTGGAAATCGGCTGGAGCCGTGCTGGTCCTTATTGCAGTAGCGGCTGGGGGCTGGTGGTATTACCACCGCACGGATGCAAGCGCACCAGCAGATGCAGGCAATGGCCCTTCAGGGAATTCAGGTAAGCGAGGCGGCGGACGTGATGGCGCCAATAAAGTGCAGCCTGTGTCGGTCGTACCTGCACAAAAACGTGATATACGTCTCATCGTCACGGCGATAGGCAATATCGCTGCCGCCAATACTGCCATCGTACGTACCAAGGCAGACGGTGAACTCAAAGCGATTTATTTCAAGGAAGGCCAGGCTGTGCAGGCCGGGCAGTTGCTGGCACAGATAGACCCCAAGCCTTTCCAGATTGCCCTGTCACTGGCACAAGGCACCCTGGCGCGTGACCAGGCGCAGTTAAAAAATGCCGAGCTCGATTATCAACGCTACAAAGACCTGGTCGAAAAACAGGCAGCCCCAAAACAGCAAATGGATACGCAAGAAGCACTGGTGCAGCAACTGCACGGCACTATCCTGTCTGACCAGGCCTCAGTAGATAATGCCAAACTGCAGTTGAGTTATACCCGCGTAACCGCTCCTATCTCTGGCCTGGCTGGCTTGAAGCAGGCTGACCTGGGCAATATCGTGCATAGCTCAGACACCAATGGTCTGGTATCGATTACGCAAACCCAGCCGGTTGCCATCGTATTTGCCATCCCCGATGTACGCCTCGATAAATTGCGCCAGCAAATGAAAAATGATGTGCCTTTGCGGGTAGAAGCATGGGACAGGGAGCAAAAAAATATCCTGGCAGAAGGCAGTGTCGCCAATACCGATAACAGCATAGATCTGACGACAGGCACGATCAAGGTCAAGGCCTTGTTCCCGAACAAGGACAATGGCCTGTTCCCCAATCAGTTTGTGAATGTGCGCTTGCAACTCGATACCATGAAAGACGCGCTGGCAGTGCCAGTGGCATCTGTACAGCGCGGCACGGTAGGCAATTTTGTATACGTCGTCGGTGAAGGTGGAGTAGTTACCCTGAAGCCTGTCACTACACTGGCCACCGATGGTGACTGGGTGGCCGTCAAGGCTGAACTCAGGCCAGGTGACCAGTTGGTGACCGATGGTGCAGACCGTTTGCGTGATGGTGGCAAGGTGGAAGTCATTGCGGCATCAGCCAGACCTGGTGGCGGTGATGAGCCTCGCGGTGGTGGTGGCAAACGACGCAAGGGAGGCGGAGCTTCTGCTTCAGGGTCGAGCTCGGCCTCTGCTTCAGCATCCGGGCCTGCATCTGCCCCAGCTCCGGCCCCTGCCTCCGCAGCAGAAACCAGGAAATAAGGGCGCTCAGCTCATCATCACATCATGGCTACCCTGAACCCCTCACGTCTGTTTATTGAAAGACCGGTCGCAACTTCGCTGATGATGCTGGCCATCTTGCTGGCCGGTTTGCTGGCTTACCGCCTGCTACCTATCGCGGCCTTGCCGGAAGTTGATTACCCCACCATACAGGTGACCACACTTTATCCGGGTGCCAGCCCGGATGTCATGACCTCGTCTGTCACGGCACCGCTGGAACGCCAGTTTGGTCAAATGCCAGGCCTGGCGCAAATGTCGTCGACCAGTTCTGGTGGCGCCTCTGTGATCACCCTGCGGTTCGAATTGAGCCTGTCGCTCGACGTCGCCGAGCAAGAAGTGCAGGCCGCCATCAATGCGGGCAGCAATCTATTGCCCAGTGATTTGCCTATGCCACCGGTATATAGCAAGGTCAACCCTGCTGATGCGCCGGTATTGACGATCGCTGTGTCATCGACCACGCTGCCAGTGATACGCATACATGATCTGGTCGAGAGCCGCCTGGCACAAAAAATCTCGCAAGTACGTGGCGTCGGTCTGGTCAGCATTGCCGGTGGGCGCAGGCCTGCTGTCAGGATACAGGCCAACCCTACGGCACTGGCTAATCTTGGTCTCTCGCTGGATGATTTGCGCACTGCCATAGGTAGCGCCAATGTCAACCAGGCCAAGGGCAGCTTTGATGGCCCGCTGCGTGCATCGACGATTGATGCCAATGACCAGATGAAAAGCGCGGCAGAATATGCCAACCTGATCTTCGCCTACAAGAACGGCAACCCGATACGCCTGCGTGATGTTGCCACGATGGTCGATGATGCCGAGAACATGCGCCTGGCGGCCTGGGCAGACAAGGCCCCGGCTGTTATTCTCAATGTACAGCGCCAGCCTGGTGCCAATGTGATACAGACGGTAGACCGCGTGAAAGCCCTGCTACCTAGCTTGCAAGCCGCCATGCCGGGCTCTGTCGACGTGCGGGTACTGAGCGACAGGACAACCACCATACGCGCCTCTGTTGATGATGTGCAAATCGAATTGCTGCTGGCCATAGGCCTGGTGGTATTCGTGATCTTTGTATTTTTGCGCAGTGTGCCTGCCACCATCATCCCCAGTGTTGCCGTACCCTTGTCGCTGGTAGGCACCTTTGGTGTCATGTACATGGTAGGTTTCTCTCTGAATAACCTGACACTGATGGCGCTGGTGATATCAACTGGCTTTGTGGTTGATGATGCGATAGTCATGATAGAAAACATCGCCCGTTATGTCGAAGAAGGCGAAACCCCGATGGCGGCAGCCCTGAAGGGATCACAGCAAATCGGCTTCACCATTATTTCCCTCACGGTTTCCCTGATTGCGGTATTAATACCGCTGCTGTTCATGGGCGACGTGGTGGGCCGCCTGTTCCATGAATTTGCGATTACCCTGGCTGTCTCGATATTGATTTCTGCCTTCGTGTCCCTGACCCTGACACCAATGATGTGCGCCCGTCTTTTGCATCATGAAAAAGAAGAAGACTTTGGCCCGGTCAAGCGTGCCGTGGGCCGCATGTTTGACCAGACCATTGCAGGCTATGGCCGCATGCTGACCTGGGTATTGGACAGGCAAAAAACCACCATGCTGGTGTTTGTGGCGACACTGGCACTGACTGGTTTGCTGTACATCTTTGTGCCCAAAGGTTTCTTTCCTGTGCAGGATACCGGCCAGATACAGGCCATTACCGAGGCAGCGCAATCCACTTCGTTTGCCGCTATGGCAGAACACCAGCAAGCGCTGGCCAGCGTGATTTTGACTGACCCGGCGGTGGAAAGCGTGTCGTCCTTCATCGGTGTAGATGGTGCGAATGCTACCCTGAATGCAGGCCGCATGCTGATCGTACTGAAGCCCCTGAATGTACGCGTGATATCGGCCACCCAGATTGCCAGACGCCTGGCTGAGTTGACGCGCAAGGTACCAGGCATCGCCATCTATATGCAGGCAGTGCAGGATCTGACCATAGAAGACAGGATAGCCAAGACGCAATACCAGTTCATGCTGAGTTCGCCCGATATTGCTGAACTGTCGCGCTCGACATCCGCCCTGCTGGAACGTCTGCGCAAATTGCCGCAGTTGGCCGATGTTGCCAGTGACCAGCAAGAGCTGGGCCTGCAAGCTTATGTGAATATAGACAGGGATGCCGCAGGCCGCTTTGGTGTCAGTGTCGCAGCAATCGACAACTCACTATACAACGCCTTTGGCCAGCGTCTGATCTCGACGATTTTTACGCAAAGTAATCAATACCGCGTGGTACTTGAAGTGGCACCGCAATACAAAGTGGGTATGGATGCCTTGAACAATTTGTATGTACCGGGCACGAATGGTGTACAGGTGCCACTGTCTTCAATCGCCAAAGTGGTGGAGAGGATAGCGCCACTGGCAGTCAACCATGCAGCGCAATTCCCTGCCGCGACGATTTCCTTCAACCTCGCCCAGGGTGCAGCGCTGGGTGATGCAGTCAATGCCATCAAGGCAGAAGAAGCCGCCTTGCATTTGCCAGTCAGTGTGGAAACCAGTTTCCAGGGTGCTGCACTGGCTTTCCAGGCATCCTTGTCCAGCACCCTGTTGCTGATACTGGCTGCGATAGTCACCATGTATATCGTGCTGGGTGTCTTGTATGAAAGCTATATACATCCGCTGACTATACTTTCGACCTTGCCATCTGCAGGCCTGGGAGCCTTGCTGGCCTTGCTGGCATTCAGGCTGGACCTGGGTATCATCGCCATCATCGGTATCGTGCTGCTGATCGGTATCGTCAAGAAGAATGCCATCATGATGATCGATTTTGCCCTGTATGCCCAACGTGAAGAAGGCTTGAACCCGCGTGAGGCCATACACAAGGCTTGCCTGCTGCGTTTCCGCCCCATCTTGATGACAACCATGGCAGCCTTGCTGGGTGCCCTGCCACTGATGCTGGGCTCAGGCGTAGGCAGTGAATTGCGTCACCCTCTGGGCGTGGTCATGGTCGGTGGCCTGATTGTCAGCCAGTTGCTGACCCTGTTCACGACGCCAGTGATTTATCTTGGCTTCACGGCGCTGGCGAGCAGGTTTACCCGCAAGCCCAAGTCAGACACTGCAGCAGAAACTGCGGCGTAAGCAGATGAATCTTTCCCGCCCCTTCATAGAACGCCCAGTTGGCACTGCACTCATTACCCTGGGTGTGGCGCTGGCGGGCATCATTGCTTATTTTTTGCTGCCGATTGCACCACTGCCGCAGGTTGAGTTTCCTACCATCTCTGTCAATGCTTCTTTGCCAGGTGCCAGCCCGGATACCATGGCAGCCACCGTTGCTACACCGCTGGAACGTGCGCTGGGCAGCATTGCTGGCGTCAATGAAATCACCTCTTCTTCATCATTGGGAAGTTCCCGCATTACCCTGCAATTTGACATGAGCAGGGATATTGATGGCGCAGCTCGGGATGTACAGGCTGGCATCAATGCGGCGCGCGCCATGCTGCCGTCCGGCATGCCCAGTAACCCGACTTACCGTAAAGTCAATCCTGCCGACGCGCCGGTGATGATTATCGCGCTGACATCAACAACGCTGACACGCGGCCAGATGTATGACGCTGCCTCGACCGTATTGGCGCAACGACTGTCGCAGGTGGATGGCATAGGCCAGGTCACCATAGGAGGTGGTGCATTGCCTGCGGTGCGCATAGAGATAGATCCCAACAAGCTGGCAGCGAATGGTATTTCGCTGGAAAATGTACGCGCCACGGTGGTAGCCAGCAATGCCAACCGCCCCAAGGGTTCGGTCGAAGACCAGCAACATTACTGGCAACTCAGCGCCAATGACCAGTCTTATAAAGCTGAACAATATGCGCCGCTGATCATCAGCTATGCCAACGGTGCCGCACTGCGCCTGCGCGACGTCGCTGAAGTGGTAGACAGCGTACAGGATGTACGCAATTACGGTATGGCGAATGGTACACCCGCGATCCTGCTGATACTGAACAAGGCACCTGGTGCCAATATCATCAAGACCGTCGATACCATCCGCGCCCTGCTGCCCCAATTGCGTGCTTCCATCGCACCCGCCATTGATGTGAATGTGGTCATGGACAGGACGCCAACCATACGCGCATCCATCACTGAAGTGCAGCGTACACTGGCGATTGCCTTTGGCCTGGTCATCGTGGTGGTGTTCGCTTTCTTACGCAATTTCCGCGCTGCCTTGTTGCCTGCAGTGGCGGTGCCGGTTTCACTGGCTGGCACTTTCGGTGTCATGTACCTGCTTGGTTACAGCATAGACAATCTCTCGCTCATGGCGATGACGGTGGCTACCGGCTTTGTAGTGGACGATGCGATCGTCGTGCTGGAAAATATTTCGCGGCATATAGAACGCGGCAAGACGCCGATGGAGGCAGCATTGCAAGGTGCGCGCGAAATTGGCTTCACAGTAGTCTCCATCAGCCTGTCATTGATTGCGGCCTTCATCCCCATCCTGGCGATGGGTGGCATAGTCGGGCGCTTGTTCCGTGAGTTTGCGGTGGTGTTATCTGTATCTATCCTGGTATCCATGCTGGTGTCGCTGACCACCACGCCCATGATGGCGGCTGCCCTGTTGCGACCTGTGGAAAAAGCCAAGGCACCGGGCAAATTCTCACGCGCGCTTTCCCGCTTCCAGCGTGGCCTGATGCGTGGCTACCGCCGCAGCCTGCGCTGGACCTTGCGGCATCAGCCATTGACCTTGCTGGTACTGGCTGGCGTGATTGCGCTAAATGTATCGCTGTATATCACCATCTCAAAAGGATTTTTCCCCCAGCAGGATACCGGCTTGATGATGGGTGGCGTGCAGGCTGACCAGGCCAGTTCTTTTACGTCCATGCAGGAAAAACTCAATGCCTTCAGCAAGATAGTGCTGGCCGACCCTGCGGTGGCCAATGCGACTGGCTTTACCGGTGGTGGCCAGCGCAATAGCGCGAACATGTTTATCTCGCTCAAACCCAGGACTGAGCGTGAAGAAAGTGTAGACCAGGTCATCAACCGCCTGCGCGGCAAGCTCGCACATCTGCCGGGTGCCAATCTGTTTTTGTCACCAGTACAGGATATACGCATCGGTGGCCGGCAAAGTAACGCCTCCTGGCAATATGCCTTGCAGGCCGATGACCTGACCGACCTGCGCACCTGGGAGCCACGCATACGCAAGGCCTTGTCGCAATTGCCTGAACTGGCTGACCTGAACAGCGACCAGCAAGACAAGGGCATACAGACTTCGCTGGTGATAGACCGCGATGCCGTGGCCAAGCTGGGTTTGACCGTCAGCGCCATCGACAGCACACTCAACGATGCCTTTGGGCAGCGCCAGATAGGTGTCATTTATAACCCGCTGAATCAATATCGGGTCGTCATGGAACTAGCACCTGCATATCTGCAAAGCCCCGAGAGTTTGAAGAGCCTGTATGTCACTACGTCCAAGGGGGTGCGCATACCCCTGGCCAGCGTGGCAAAGGTGGAGACCACCAATACGCCCTTGGCTGTTAATCACCAGAGCGGTTCACCAGCCAGCACCATCAGCTTCAACCTGGCACCGGATGTCGCCTTGTCGCAGGCGGTTGATGCAATCAATGACACCATCGCCAAACTGGGGGTACCGATATCCGTGCATGGCAGCTTCCAGGGTACGGCGCAGGCTTTCCAGTCGTCTCTGAGCAGCCAGCCGCTGCTGGTACTGGCGGCCATCATTACTATCTACCTGGTGTTGGGCATGCTGTATGAAAGCCTGATCCATCCATTGACCATACTCTCAACTCTTCCCTCGGCAGGCATCGGTGCTTTGCTGGCGCTGATGTTGTTCAAGACTGATTTTTCCATCATCGCACTGATCGGTGTGGTGCTGCTGATAGGCATCGTCAAGAAGAACGCCATCATGATGATCGATTTTGCGATTTCTGCGCAGCACGAAGCAAACAGCCGTGGCAGCAGCGTGACTGCCGGTGCCGCAATTTACCGTGCCAGCCTGCTGCGCCTGCGCCCTATCCTGATGACTACCCTGGCAGCAATTTTTGGTGCCGTGCCACTGGCACTGGGCACGGGCGATGGTGCTGAATTGCGCCAGCCGCTGGGCATAGCCATCGTCGGCGGCCTGTTGTTGAGCCAGTTGCTGACCCTGTATACCACACCTGTCGTCTTTGTCTGCATGGACAGATTACGCCGCAAGAAAAAACCAGTAAAAGCAATAGCGAGCGCAGGCGCTTTGGATATTGCATGAGAGCGATTATGAAAAAAAATATTAACTTGCGTCCCGCATCTTTTACAAGTTCCTCTGTTCCACGACTGTCCGTGCTGACATTGGTCTTGCTGTTATCTGCCTGCGCACAGACCAAGGCACCGCCACCGGCGACTGTCCCACTGGCTGCAGAATTCAAGGAAGCCAGCTACTGGAAATCAGCCCAGGCTACACGCACCGGTACTGAAGCTGCAGTGTCAGAGTCCTGGTGGGAAATGTTCAATGACCCCGTGCTCAATGATCTGCAACAAAAACTATTGCTGGGCAATGAAAACCTGAAATCAGCCGCCGCCCAGATCGCCAATGCCAAGGCTGTGCTGAAAGCCAGCCAGTCTGCATTGTGGCCTACAGTGTCACTGAATGCGGGCGGCACGCGCAGCGGCAACCCCGGTTCAGGCCAGAATGGTCGCACCACCAGTAATAGTTATTCACTGGCGGTAGATACTTCATGGGAAATTGATTTATGGGGCAGGTTATCAAAAGCCACCGATGTGGCCAACGCCAGCTTGCAGGCAAGCCGTGATGACTATGACGCTGCCCGCCTGTCTGCCCATGCAACGCTGGCACAAACCTATTTCGCCATGCGCGTGGCTGAGGCCCAGCAAGCCATATTGCAAAGAACCACCACCTCCAATCAGCGCAGCCTGGAATTGACCGAGGCCAGGTACAAGGCCGGTGTCGCTGGGCAAAGCGATGTCTTGCAAGCCAAAATACAAGTAACAACCGGTCAGGTGCAATTGAAAGACGCCGTAGCACAAAGAGCGCAACTCGAACATGCGATTGCCGTGCTGCTGGGCGTAACGCCGGCAGCCCTGAATATCAACAATACGGCTACCTTGCCAGCAGCGCCAGCCGTGCCAGTGCTGATCCCGGCCACCTTACTGGAGCGCAGGCCAGATATCGCAGCGGCTGAACGCAAGCTGGTCGCGGCCTATGCCCAGATAGGCATCAAGGATGCGGCTTTCTTCCCCGACATCAGCTTGTCGGCAAATGCCGGGTACCGCAGTTCTTCACTGAGTAAATTAATCGATGCACCTAACCTGGTCTGGTCGCTGGGTCCTTCGCTATTGCTGTCTATTTTTGATGGTGGAGCACGCCAACTAGCCAGTGACCAAGCACGTGCAGCCGCAGATATCGCCGCCTCTGCTTATCGCCAGACGGTACTGACCTCATTACAGGAAGTGGAAGACAATCTGGTGGTGCTGGAACAGCTGGATGCAGAACTGCAATTACAGACAGAAGCCTTGCAGGCAGCCCAGCGTAATCTTGAAATCACGCAGGAGCAATACAAGGCAGGTACAGTCAGTTACCTGAATGTAGTCACATCACAGAATGCTGCCTTGTCCAGTGAATCCAATTTGCTGTCGATACGCAACCGTCAGCTTGCAGCGACCAATATACTGTTGAAAAATATCGGCGGACGCTGGCAAAAACAATGAGCCAGGTTTTAGAACTCATTTCATCAATAATGCAATGAGTTCTAAAGTTGCAGATGGCTCATTCGAAAATTTGGCAACTCTTGCAGCTCTTTATTGCACAGCCAATCCAAACTGTACATTACCATCCGGATGATGTCTCGGTTCCACATCAAAGCCGATGAGGCCGTGATGTTTTAAATGCGTGCGCAAGATGTTTCTGGAAATGCCCAACAGCTTGGCTGTCTGCACCTGGTTTTGGGCACAGAAATGAAATGCCGTGTGTATCAGCGTCTGCTCAAAAAACTCAAAAACACCGGCATCTCCGGTTTCTATGCTCTCGACGATCAGGGATTGCAATCTGTCTTTCAGACTGGTTTCCGTAGCAGGCACCTGCGGGATACTCACCGCATGCTGCTGAAGCTCTGCGGGTGTATGCTGTGCAGTTACTGTCGTCAGTGCAGCAGCACCACGTCTCCTCGCTGCACCAGCGAGTTTCAGGTCTTCTGCCACGATGATACGGTCGCGGCAAACGATGAGGGCAAAGTGAATGACGTTTTCCAGTTCACGTATATTGCCCGGCCAGTCATACTGCAGCAAGGCTGTCTCAGCTTCCGGTGACAGTCGCACATTATCGAGCTTCATTTTTTCGCCATACAGGGCGATAAAATGATGGGCCAGTGGCAGTATGTCGCCCGTTCGCTCAAACAGCGGCGGCAGGTTGATGGTTGCCACACTCAGTCGGTAATATAAATCCGAGCGAAAATGTTCAGCCTCTATGGCCTTGTGCAAATCCACATTGGTGGCGGCCACCAGCCTGACATCCAGGGGTATCGGTTTGCGTGACCCCAGCCTGACCACCTGGCGTTCCTGCAATACCCGCAGCAGTTTCACTTGCAATGCGAGTGACAGGTCACCGATCTCATCAAGAAATAAAGTGCCGCCATTGGCTGCTTCAAACCAGCCCGAACGTGACTGCGTTGCTCCAGTAAACGCACCGCTTTCATGACCAAATAATTCAGCATCAATCAGGGTTTCGCTGAAGGCGCCGCAATTCACGGCAATGAACGGGCCTTTGCGACCGCTATGATTATGGATATGGCGTGCGACCAGTTCCTTGCCTGTTCCGGTTTCGCCTATGATCAATGCAGTTGCCTCGCTGCGGGCAATGCGTTCGACTTGCAGCAAGAGAGCTGCAGAACGGGGATCATTAAACATCATGGCCTTGGCCCGGATGGACAAGATCATGTTTTGATTATCAGGAAAAGTCAGTAATTTGTTCACGACGCGCTTTCTGGCTGAGTCTGCTGAAAGTAAAATGAATGCAGAAACAAATAGAGTAAAGAGCGGCTGGAATTTTCCTCCTTCACTGTTTTTGCATTCGACGACACCAGACTAACGTGCGAGTTCCGCAAGTAGAACGAATTTTTCCAAACTTTCTTATCCATTTTTTATAGAATATTTCTGTCAGAAAATTAAATTCAATACCAGTGAGGGGAAGATATCTGGAGAGACATCTTTTGCTTCGCATACCAGAATGCAAAAAATGTCTGTCCCTTGCTTGTTGCGTGCTGACGACACCGTACTCGATCCCGCACCTGAGTCAGCACTGATTCAGTCTCTAATTCGATACTTTGAAGTCATCGTGACAAGCTTTGCAGGTGCGCGTCAATTTTCCATACTGTTCTTTGACCGCTACTGGGTCACCTGCCAGCGCAAGCTTGGCCAGCTCATTGGCCTCCTTACTGAAGTTGGCAGCCAGTTCACCAACGTGCTTGCCATCCTTGAACAATTCAGGTTTGACTGCGGTATCATGCCAGCCCTTGCCCTGCTCGGTACCTGCCGGGAACAGCGCACCCAGGCCCGCATTCGACAAGACTGCAATGGTATTGGCAGCCTTGATGACCTCCTCCTTGTTGTATTGCCCTTCCAGCGAAGATTTGATGCGGCCTGAATTCCAGCCTATGACCTGGTAAGCAGATTGTCGCCATTTGATCAACGTCTCTGGCTTGGGTGCCTGTTGCGCCAACACGGATGTTGATGCAATCAGAACAGCCGCTGCGCTTAAGGCTAGCAATATTCTTGATGCAGTTTTCTTCATGGATGTTCCCGGACTGTTGTGGTTAAAAAAGAACTTGTTGTCAGGCTCGCAAATTGGCCTTGAAAAAATCTACCGTGCGCTGCCATGCCAATGTGGCTGCAGCTGCATCGTAGCGTGGTGTCGTGTCATTATTAAAACCATGCTGAGCCCCGGCATAGACAAATGCCTGGTATTTGACGCCAGCCTTGGTCAGGGCGGCCTCGTATTTTGGCCAGCCAGCATTGATGCGTTCATCGACCCCGGCATAATGAATGAGCAGAGGCGCCTTGATTTTTGCCGTATCTTCTTCCGTTGGCTGACCGCCATAGAAAGGTACGGCTGCAGCAAGATCAGGCACTTTGGTAGCAAGGAAATTGGAAATGCCACCCCCGTAGCAAAAACCGACCACGCCAACCTTGCCATTTCCTTCTGGCAGTTTTTTCAAGATCGCTGCTGCTTCTATAAAGTCGGCACGGGTCTTGGTCTGGTCAAGTTTGGGGAAGAGTTCACGGGCTTTTTCTTCATCACCGGGATAACCACCCAGAGGTGCCAGTGCATCCGGCGCAAAGGCGATAAAGCCATCCAGTGCCAAACGACGGGCGATGTCTTCTATATGCGGGTTCAAGCCACGGTTTTCATGCACCACCAGCACGGTAGGCAATTTGCCTTTTACTTCTGCTGGAGTGACCAGATAGCCACGCAAAGTGCCATAACCCTGTGGCGATGGATATTCAACATAGCGCGCCTGTATGCGCGCATCAGTCTTGGGCACTTGTTGTGCCTGGGCAAAGTTGGGACTTAACTGCTGCAGCAATACCTCTGCCGTTACCGCACCTACGGCAAACTTGCTGGCCGACTGCAAAAAACCACGCCTGTCGATTTGCCCATGGACATACTGGTCAAATAGTTGCAATACTTCTGGCTTGAAATCATCTGAGGTTTGACGGGTCACACTATTCTCCTGAGTAATATTAACTTTAGGGCTTACTTGAACGGGCGGTAGCTGTCGTGGCAAGCGCTACAAGCTTTGGCTATACTGACAGCGGCCAGCGCCCCTTTATCATAATCCTGATTGCGCACAGATGCACTGATGATGGCTGCGGCATCTTTTCCATCCCTGGACATCTGCACGGCCTCTTCAGGATGCTTGATCTGTATGAAGTAGTTTTCCATTTTCAAATACAGGTCTTCGATTTCCTCGGCACTTTGTATGGCCGCCTCATCCTCTTTTTGCGATATGCGCTTTTGCACATCCACTATCTTTTTATCTATCTTGCGCATCCAGATATCAAAGTCGAGCATGCTGGCAGCCAGGGACGACTGCATTGCCGTCACCATCAACGCCAGCAACATCGTGCAAACACAGCGTCTTCTGGTCATACCTGACTTCATGACTTGGCGGCTTTGGTACCAGATAGTTTTTGTACGGCTTCCAACGCCCTGGCCACGTTCTGTTCAGGCGTCAGGCCACCTATCGCTGCATATACTTTGCCAGTAGCGGTGACGATGAAAGTGCTGCGCTCTGCCCGCCCATGGTCGATGTCATTGCCTCGAGTGTCCTTGCGCCCCGCTGGAGTCTCGGCTACTGCGAGGTCATAGCTTTTGGCAATCTTGCCATCGACATCAGATGCGACGGGAAATTTACCTGCGCAATAATCCGGGTCAGCAGAAAAATCATTGAGGCGGCTGATACTGTCCAGGGAGACACCGACTACGGTGGCCCCGGCTTCCTGAAATTTTTCATGGCTGACAGCAAAGCTGTGTGCCTGTATATTGCAGCCGCCAGTAAAAGCTGAAGGATAAAAATATACTACCACTGGCCCTTTCTTCAGGGCGTCTGTCAGTGAATACGTAAAACTCTTACCTGCCAGCGAAGCCTGCGCCTTGATATCAGGCGCAGCATCCCCTTCCTTCAAGGCAGCCACGGCAATAGAAGTCATCGCTGCCAGCGACAGCAATAAACTGGATCTGATTACATTTCTTTTCATATACCCTCTGTCTGCAACAGCTTCTTACTCAACTTTTCTTATAAACCTGGTGGCAGGTCTTGCATGATTTTGCCAGCGCACTGACGGTAGCAGAAGCATTATCAAAATCTTTTTCACTGACTTGCCGTATCAATTCGCTGGCGAAATTCTTGCTCTTTTTTGCATACTCAATCGCATCAGCAGCATCGCCCTTATGCTTGTAGAATAATTCAACCTGACTGAACATTTCTTCTATTTCACGAGCATCAGCCAAAGCCGCCTTGCCATCTTTCAGGGAGATATTCGAATCTACACTTTTTGTGGATTCTTCTATTTTCTGCATCAAGTCCATATCAACTTCAGTTACTGCCGCTGCAATACCCGCTGTACCCACCACAGCTGCCAGCAAACTGAATAGCAGGACAGTTTTTTTAATCAATTTCTTTTTCATTTCTACATCCTGTTGCTTCCATGCCGTTACGGAAAGGGCGCTTTCGCCTGAAGGCTAAGCGCCCAAATCCGCAATCAGGCTATGAGTTCCTTGACAACCTCACCAAACACGGTCGTGGGGCGTTCTGAACGGCCCTGATGGGTATAAGTCAGGTTACGGTAGTTCAATCCCAACAAATGCAATACCGTTGCCTGCAAATCATAGGTATCGACCAGACCAGTTTCTGCACGCAAACCTATTGCATCGGTAGAGCCGTGGGTATAGCCGCCTTTGGAACCGCCGCCAGCTATCCAGGTGGTATAACCCCAGGGGTTATGATCGCGGCCATCGCCAGTCTGGCCATAAGGTGTGCGGCCAAATTCAGATGTCCATACCACCAGGGTGCTATCAAGCAAGCCACGGGCCTTCAAATCAGCCAGCAAGGCACCGATGGGCTTGTCGACAGACTTGGCCATGACAGCGTGGTTTTTTTCGATATTGTTGTGGGCATCCCAACTGCCATAGGTTTTGTCATTAGACCCTGAAATGACATGAATAAAACGCACTCCCCGCTCAACCAGACGACGCGCACGCAAGAGATTGGTGCCATAGTCTTTTGTCGCGTCATCATCGAGGCCATAGGCCGCCTTGGTCTCTTTGCTCTCCTTGTTCAAGTCAACGGCTTCAGGGGCAGATGACTCCATGCGGTAAGCCAGATCATAAGAGCGGTTACGCGCTTCCAGCTCACTGTCAGATGGATAGCGTGAGGCATGCTGGGCATTCAACTTGCGTATCAGGTCCAGGGTATTTTTTTGCTCGGCAGATGAGACCACAGATGGCCTGTCCAGATGCAAAATAGGTGAATCACCCTGACGGAAAGCAGTACCCTGATAAGTCGCAGGCAAGAAGCCGGAACTCCAGATCGTCTGGCCACGGCCACCACCGCTATTGTCATAGCCAGTAGGCAAGACCACGAAACTGGGCAGGTCAGGATTGGCACTGCCCAGGCCATAGGTGATCCAGGCACCCAATGCCGGGCGGCCAGGCGTCAGGGCGCTGGTATGCAATTTCAAGGAAGAAATCACATGAGTACTGCCCTCAGTCTTGCTGCCTTTGATGAAGCAGATATCATCCGCCTGCTTGGCGATATTCGGCACCAGGTCAGAGAACCAGGCACCGCTTTCGCCATGCTGTTTCCAGGTGCGTTTGGTGGCATACAGGGCACCGACACCACCGTCAGTCGCGGTCTTGAGGTTTTTAGAAAATGAATCTGGCATGGGCTGGCCTGCCAGTTTGATCAAGTCAGGTTTGTAGTCAAACAGGTCAAGCGTACTTGGCGCACCGGCCATATGCAGCCAGATGACCGACTTGGCCTTCGCTGCATGATGGGCGACTTTCAAAGCCAGTGGATCATCAAATGTCGCTGCCTGTGCACTCGACAGCAAGCCCCCACCCAGAAAACCTCCGGCAGCCAGCCCCCCCAGACCCAGTCCGGCATGTGACAAAAAGTCGCGGCGTGATTTATTGGTCATGATATTTCCCTTTTCACTCTATTCGTAATTTTCGTATTTTTAAACTGATGACCTGGCATCAGAACCGGTAACTGAATTCATTTGAATTTGCCGCTGCATGCACGAGGCTGAGGAAGGCAGCAGCCCTGGCCTTGTTGAGCTTCTGGCTATCATCCTTGGCAGTTGGCGTATTGCTGGTGTCAGCATCATCATCGCCCTGGCCAGATTTGGCTTTGGCCTGCTTCTGTTTTTCAAAAAATTCCAGGAAGGCGATTTTCTCGAAGCGGTCTGCAGAACGGCCATAGGCAGTTTTATACAGTTTGTCGATGTTGTTCCTGAGTTCAGCGGATTCACCAAAGCCTTCAGGCACGCCAACTTTCTTGCCATCAGCAATCTGCTTTTTGGTGATTTTTTCCTGGTTGTCGAGGAAGCCCAGCAAAGTCGCCTTTTCGGTTTTATCTGGCAAACGGGCATACAGAATCTGGTACAAACGGTCTATCTGTGCCGATTCACTATTGCCTGCCTCACGCAGGACCCGGCCTGCCAATGCCTGTGACCACTGGAACACCAGGTCACTATTAATCAGAGCCAGAGCCTGCGGTGCAGTGGTAGTCACATCGCGCTTGCTGTGTACCAGTTGCGGGTTCGCCATATCAAAGGTTTCCAGCAGCGGGTAAGGGATATTCCTGCGGGTGAAGACATACACACTGCGACGGTGGTAATCATGTGGATCTGTCGATGTGACCCAGGCATTACCGGCATTAAAGTTGCTCGGCACTGGTGGCAATACAGACGGACCACCGAGTTTTTCTTCCAGTAATCCAGAAGCCAGCAACAATGAATCACGGATCTGTTCTGCATCCAGACGCTGCCTTGGGAAAGATGCCAGCAACTTGTTGCTTGGGTCAGTTACTTTGGTATCTTCACGCTCTGCAGATGACTGGCGATAGACATTCGACAGCAAAATCTGACGATTCAATTTCTTGACGCTCCAGCCTTCCTTGATGAAATTGCTGGCCAGGTAATCCAGCAACTCTGGATGGCTGGGCTTGGTACCCATCTTGCCAAAATCACTGACTGACTCAACAATGCCACGGCCAAAATACTGGGCCCAGACACGGTTCACAAAGACACGGGCAGGCAGAGGATTGTTCTCACTGGTCAGCCAGTTCGCCAGGGCTGTACGGCGGCCAGATGAAGTGGCTGTTGCTACGATATTTGGTTTTTCATTGGTCAGCAAAGACAGGAAGGCAGGTTGCACTTCTTCAAGATGCCGGTCATAGATACCATTCGCCAATATGTAAGTTGGTGGCGCATCAGCGTGACCAAGCTCAGTCATGGCAGAGATATAGCCTGGATGTTTAGGTTTGATGTTGTCAAACTTCTTCAGTTCAACTTCCAGCTTCTGGTATTTTTCGTAACCTTCCTTATCCTTGGTTTTAAGCTGGTTGACAGCATTGCGGGTACGGCCTTGCATAGTCCACAGATTGCGGTGATAAATCCAGCGGTCGTAAGCGTTGCGTTCATTTTCTGACTTGGTGATGGAATCACGCGTGGCCGGCACAAAGCCCAGCAGGCGGTCTGCCTCTGCCTTGTCGATGATGGGACGCAGCAAGGTTTCCTGCTTGTCACGGACATCCTTGGTGGCAGCTTCCCATTTCGCCTGCTTCAACTCAAATTCTTCTTTTTGCTTGCCAGTTGCAGCAAGTATGTCATCGCTGGCACTGGCATTCACAAAGAAGGATTGCAGTTGGTAATATTCTTTTTGCGAAATCTTGTCGAACTTGTGATTGTGGCAGGCGGCGCAACCAACCGTCGTGGCCAGGAAGACCGAACCGACGGTATCAGTCAGGTCAGTGGCGATTTCCACTTGCTTGAGGTTCAGGTCACGGGCATTGACTTCATCAGGGTAATTACGCAAGAAACCAGTGGCGATCAGGGCTTCCTGATTGCCGGGGAACAGCTCATCACCGGCCAGTTGCTCCTGTATGAAGCGGTTATATGGTTTGTCTTCGTTAAACGCCTTGATGACGTAATCACGGTAACGCCAGACGTTCGGGCGTGTGCCATCGGCATTGAAACCATCGCTATCGGCATAGCGGGTCAGGTCCAGCCAGCGACGGCCCCAGCGTTCACCGTAGCGGGTAGAGGCCAGCAGCTTGTCCACCAGCTTTTCATACGCCTTGGGTGACTTGTCTGTGACGAATGCCTGTACCTCTTCTGGCGTCGGTATCACGCCCCAGGTGTCGAGCGTGGCACGGCGGATGAAGCTGGCCCTGTCAGTATCCGGCGAGGGCTTGATGTTCTTCGCTTCAAGCTGCGCCAGGATGAAATTGTCGACTGGAGTATGTACCCAGCTTTTTTGTTTGACTGCTGGCAGCTCAGGATTCTTCAAAGGCTGGTAAGCCCAGCCCTGAGCGACAGCGGCCTGGGTTTTGGCGACAGCTTTGGTTTCTTCTGCGGCACTCAGGCTGATGGCTGTGCCTGACAAGGTCAATATGACGGCGAGCGCTAGCGGCTTATACATGAAGCACTCCTTGCTGATAACGGGTTTTAATCATGAAAATACTCCCTGGAAATAATTAGTAAACAAGACTTTCACTATCAATAGCAACTATCGCGCCACCATTAAAACTCACAAAAAATTTAATATAAGTCATTGATAAATATGGTTTTTTTAATATACATCGATAGAAATGAAGAATCTCAAGCTGCTCATTTTTCAAACATCTGCATTTGCTCTGCTGATTTAAAAACAAGCCCGTGTTACGACCTGCCTCAAGTCCAACAGTAAGTATCGTTTTGTAACGTACAAACAAAAACCCAGGCAATTGCCTGGGTTGGTGTTGATACAGTTTTTCTTCGTCAATTACAGTTTGCCGCTCAGTGTGATGCCTACCAAACGCGGTACTGCCGGTGTAAAACTATTCCAGGTCTTGAGCAAAGGTGTATTGTCATTGAAGGCATTTTTGACGACCAGACTCAGATCATAGGATTGATTGCGACTGCCTATGCCTATCGCTATGTCAGTAACGCTTTTTGCAGATATCCAGCCATAATCAGACAAGGAATTGTCCGAGTTATATTTACTGCTATACAGGGTGTTCGTACTGGCATGAAATTCCCGGTTACCCAGAATTGGCAGGCGATAATCTATACCCACATTGAAGCTGTATTTTGCGGCTCCAGGCAAAGCCTGGCCAGAGACATCACGATATGGTGCAGCGCCGGTATAGCCATTTTCAACTGGCTGTGCAGAGTTAGTGAAGGTCTTGTAGCGCGCATCGTTATAAGCACCTGAGAAACGCACCAGGGTATTGGGTATACCACTGTAGACGCCATCAATTTCCAGACCCTGTGCCCTGACTTTTGGTACGTTGCCTGTGGCCGAGGTGTAGTAGTTGCTGCCGTCATTGTTCAGATTGGTGGTGTAGACATCCAGCACGCGCACAGCCTGTTGGTAATCCTTGATGTCCATGACGAACAATGCTGCATTCAAAATCAGCTTATTGTCCAGCAAAGCTGATTTCAAACCAAATTCAAAGGCGCTGGTTTTCTCAGCTTTGACCAGATTGGATATCCCATTGGTGACCTGGGATATACCCGCCTTTTCGCCATACTGCCAGGATGCATAGCCCGTGACGTTGTCGTTGATTTTATAAGACGGACTGATCACGAAAGCTGGCAAACTACCCTTGAAAGCTTCTGCCTGCACAGGATTGAATACCACCCCGATTTGGGACTGGCGCAAGGTTTTCGCTGCTGCTATCTGGGCTTTTTGCGCTGTCGTCAAACTATTATAGGCAGTGCCCGCAGCACCTGTAATCGTCGTGCCAAAATACTTGCTGGCTGCCAGATCAGCCAGAGCCAGTTGACTATCTGTGTTACCGGCATTCAGCAAGCCCGCGCTATTCGATGAAAAACCACCCAGTTGCACACCATTGATGGCAACCGGGTTCAACTCAGGGGCATTACCATAGTCTTTCAATAACGTGGAGGCAGTATTTTTGCGGTACTCATAGGTGTAACGCAAACCTGTGGTCAAAGTAAAATCATCGCTGACATGCCAGTCAGCCTGGGCAAAAGCAGCAGCACTTTTGTTTTTGATTTTTTGCAAGCCAGCCGGACTGTTAAATGACATGTTCAAACCATCCAGCGAGTTTTGCAGCAAGTAACGACCTGCAGCATCCTTGTCCAGGGTGGTGTACTGACTGGCACTGGCAAACCAGGCACCTGCATCATTCGCCCATTGACGGCGATAATCTGCGCTGTTGGTGACGTCCAGGAAGAACAAACCAGTCTGGTAATCTACTTTGCCACCAGGCTGTGAAGTCAGGCGGATTTCCTGGCTGGCCTGACGATAATCATTCCAGAAACCACCTGCATTGCGGTAGATATCAAACGGTGTTCCTTCGTCATTGACGGCATTGAAATGGTAGTCTTTGTAGGCAGTAATCGAAGTCAGGGTATGCGTGCCCAGGTTCCAGTTCAATTCAGCCGAGGCACCATTGCTACCGGTAATCAAGGGGCGCTGGTAATCATTGTTAACCGCATTCTGCCCGCCGCCATTCAGATAATCCCTGAGATAAGTATAGCTGCTCTGCTGCGTGAACCAGCGGCGCGCCAGGCGTACACTGGCATCTGTACTCAGAGTATTCACGCTGCCATTGGCATAGGTAGTTGGCGTTGCTGTATTGATGGTGCGTCCATTGGTGGTTTCACCTGCGCGTGGCTGGGCATCAAAAGCAATACGGGCACTGAAGTCTTTGGTCGGCGTCAGCAAGAACTGCACGCGGCCAGAAACCCTGTCCTTATTGGTATAGGTGATATTCTTGTTGTACAAATTGGTGATATCGCCAGCGCCTTTGCTGACACTCAGGGTACCGCGCCATGCCAGCACATCATCAACGATAGGACCGCCAGCAGAGAAGCGGCCTTGCACGGTATCGTTCTGGCCAAAAGTCAGGGAATAACTGGCATCAGGTGTAAATGAAGGACGGCGCGTCGTCACATTGATGACACCCACACTGGTATTTTTGCCCAGCAAGGTACCTTGCGGGCCACGGGTAACTTCTACTGCATCGACATCGGTAAAGTCATAACTTGATGAGAGCGCATTGTAGGCGTAGTTGACACCATCCACGATCAGGCCAACGCTGGGGTCTTGCGCCTCGGTCTGACCTTGCTTGCCTATGCCGCGTATAGACAGACTGCTGGTGCGCTGGTTACCCTGGTTCCAGGATACATTCGATACTCGCTGGGCAATCGCGCCTATGTCTGTAGCTTGCAAACGATCCAGCTCCTTGCCAGTCACCACGGAAACTGATAGCGGCACGTCCTGCAGACGTTCTATACGGTTACGGCTGCGTACTGTTACAGCACCGAGAGTATCAACTTCTTCTGGGGCTGTGCTCTTCGCTAATTGAGTATTGGCCGCGTTAGCAGATGGATTAGCTTGTGCGCTAGCCGTTGGCGCTGCTGGTGCATTACTGATTGCCTGTTTGGCAATAATCTCCTTGAGACGGGCTATCTCCGCCTGCAATTCTGCGACGCTGGGGCCATCTGCTGCATGCAAACTGCCAGACGCCAGCAAGGCAGCACCAGCCAATACACTGGCGATAGGTGAGCGGCGGAATGGCACCAACCCACGGCGGAGAGAAAAAAATGACGGCGTTCGTACTGATTGTGTTGATTTTGCTGCTTGATGATTGTGACTCATGCGTGTTGCTCCTGTAGCATTTGAAGGAAGTGTTTCCTCTTGCTATCGCAAAGAGCATGCCACGCGAGCTGCTTATCGGGATTCATATAAAAACTTCTGATCCAAATCCTGATCTATTCGGCGCGTGTTGAATACCAGACATAAACAAAGATATTGTTTATGGATTGCTGCGGACTCAGCAAGGTCTTTGTTTTATTTTGCTGCATTTTGCTGCGTATCGGGCATAACACCACATATGCATATTCCAGGCACTGCTGAACCATGAACAACGTAAAACCTTACAGCTGTTGCATAGCCATCAGCGCATGTTGGCTACGCAACTTGCTGCTTCGCTGCAAATTTGCTTATCAGAGCTAATCTGCCAATTGATCAACTTGGCATGGTAGTTGCACTAAGAGAGAAGACTGATCTTCTTCCACTCCCCAACTATTGAAAGCCCAAAATGATCAAACGTAAAAATTTTATCGCTCTCTTCCTCAGTGTCGCTGCGGCCAGCGCAATGGCGCAACAAGCAGCGCCAGCAACTGGCGCTACCGGTGCCGCTGCCGAACAGGCATGGAAATACAAAACCAAACGCCTGGAACGCAGCGAAGTTGATGCCTTGCTGGCCAAGCCTGAAAAACTGGTGGTTATCGATGTGCGTCGCCCAGATGAACTGACGGCCAAAGGCAGTTTCCCTGTGTACCTGAATATCCAGAACAAGGAACTGGAAAAAAGCCTGGCTTACATACCGAAAGACCGCGTCATCTTGACAGTATCAAATCACGCTGTGCGCGCTGGCGCAGCAGGTGACCTGCTTGCAGCAAAAGGTTTTACAGTCGCTGGTGCGACTGGATCTGAAGACTATGAATCACAAGGAGGCACGATCACCAAGATAGCAGTGCCACCACCGCGCACCGCTGCAGCCGCTCCTGCAGTAACCACCGCTGCGGCTGCAGTTAAAAAAGACTGGTAATTGACCTGCAAGAATAGAAATGAATACAGCATGACTTCATCCATTATTTCTACTGCGGCCAGTGACACGGTGGATACTGTGAGTAATAAGCCAGGTAGCAACAAAAAACGCATACTGTTATGGGACTTGCCTTTACGCCTGTTTCACTGGCTACTGGTCTTGGCCATAACGATTGCAACTGTCACAGGTTTTATAGGTGGTAACTGGATGAATTTGCATGCCAAGGCAGGCCTGGCTATCCTGGGCCTGCTCAGCTTTCGGCTGGCCTGGGGATTTGTCGGCACTACCTATGCCAGGTTCAGCAGTTTTTTTCCATCGCCGGAAAAGATACGTCTATTTTTTCAAGGCCGATGGTCAGCACCGGGTCACAATCCTTTGGGTGCAATTTCAGTCTTTGCTTTGTTACTGGCTGTCGCTGCACAGGCAGGCAGTGGTTTGTTCAGTAATAATGACATTGATTTTACCGGCCCCTTGTTTAGCCTTGTTGCGGAAAAAACCGCGGCTACCCTGACTTCATTTCACAAACTGAGTATCTATGTCTTGCTGGCACTGATCGCCCTGCACATACTCGCCATATTCTGGTACCTGAGAATTAAAAAACAGAATCTGCTGAAACCCATGATCACAGGTTGGAAAGAAGTCGATGACGACGTCAAGCCAGCAGAAAGCAAGCCACACTGGCTGGCGCTTATATTGTCGCTGGCTTTGCTTGTCTTCACTATCTACTTTGCCAGTGGCACATATCTTTCTCAAGTAAAAGTACCGGAAGCGGTGCAGGAAAAACCAGCTTGGTAAGCCGTCAATTTATACACTGCGTAGTTCTGGGAAAGCTGCCTTGATGGCAGCTTTTTCTATTTGAGAAATGCATTTGAATAGTCGAATTATTTCAGCATGTATCAACTTCATCAGACTGTTGAAATTACAGCAGTTGCATAAGACTGTGCAGATGAAATCCGTACATAAAACCTCCAATTACCGCCATCCCCCTTGCAATTCCATTGGCACACTTCCTGCAATAGGAGATGCAAGTCCAGTGGAAAATTTGCCTGCGTATTTCATAGTCAAAACCTGAATATCACAAGCAAATTTTCTTACATAGAAAGGGAAAAACATGACTAGCATGACGTTTGAAAGCAGCGACTTCTTCTTGCGTAAATCCGCAGTGAGAAGATCAAATCGAGCGGTGCCCAAGCTACCCAAGCCAAAAGTAGCGCAAGAATTACCACCGGTAAAAGTAGCCACGGTTTTACCTGCACAAGATAAAACCGGCAAGTTCAACTGGAGTCTGAGTACGCTAATAGTAGCAGTAGCAGGTGTCCATGTAGCACTGGTGTATGGCCTGCATCAACCTATCAATGTTACGCCAGTAGAAAAAGCCAAAGTGGTGCCACTCAGCATAGAAATTGCACCGCCACCAGTGAAAGAATTGCCACCACCACCTCCTCCACCTGAAATCAAACCCAAGCTGCAACCGCAGATCAAACCTGTGGCTGCACCAGTAAGGACGCCACCGCCGGATAATGTTCCCGTAGTCAGCGCCGCACCTGTGGACACTACGCCCAGCGCAAATACCGTGGCTGTTGCTGTAGCTGCACCGCCAGCGCCACCTGGGCCGGCAATTGCGCCCGCACCGCCAGAGCCAATAACAGAACCCAAAGGTTATGCAGGTTACTTGCAAAATCCTGCACCCAATTATCCACCAGCCGCTCAAAGGCGCGGACTGGAAGGCCAGGTCACCTTGAAAGTGCATGTGCTTGCCAGCGGCCATCCAGACAATATCCAGATCGCCAAGTCCAGCAGCCATCCAATACTGGATGAAGCTGCCATCAAGGCAGTCACATCCTGGGTCTTCCAGCCGGCCAAGCGCGGGCAGACACCGGTAGATGGCTGGGTACACGTTCCCCTTATTTTTAAACTGTAAAGAGATCACATCATGAATGATTATTACCTGAACCTTATCGTCCAAGCATCCCTGTATGCCTTGCTACTGTTTTCTGTCGTCACCTGGATACTGATCTTCGCCAAGGCAGTACAACACTGGCGTTTGTCAAAGCAGGATAAATTGTTCGCCAAAAAATTCTGGAGTGCCACCAGCCTGGATGCAGCAACCGCCATCGCCAGTGATGCCAGCCCCAAATCCCGCCTGGCAAAAGTAGGCTTCGGTGCGCTGTATGTGAATGAAAAAAATGGCGAAGGCCATGACCTGGAACATAGCTGGGACAGGCAAGAATTGCTGGAGCGTCATTTGCGCCAGCAAATCCAGAAAGAATATCAGTCGCTGGAAAGTGGTCTGGCTGTACTGGCATCCATAGGTAGCACAGCCCCCTTTGTCGGCTTGTTTGGTACGGTCTTCGGCATTATCCACGCGCTGAGTGCGATAGGTAAAAACGCTTCTGCCAGCATAGACGTAGTCGCTGGCCCTATCGGTGAAGCGCTGGTCGCTACTGGCGTAGGTATCGCCGTCGCCGTACCTGCAGTACTGGCCTATAACTTTTATATTCGCAGATTGAAAGTCACCGCTGCCGAGCTGGATAACTATGCAACTGATTTTGTTAACCTGGCGCAAAAGAATGCCTTCCGTGTCAGCAAGCCCGTCAATAAATCTGTTGATGCAGGCAAAGCCGCACCTGCCCATGATGATATCCCGGTTACAGGAGCACTCGCATAATGGCCTTCTCAACTGGAAATGACCGTGGTGACGTGGTCAGCGAAATCAACATCACGCCGCTGGTAGATGTCATGCTGGTCTTGCTGGTGACCTTTATCATCACGGCCCCCTTGCTTAATAACGCAGTACGTATCAACTTGCCCAAAACTGCTGCGACTTCTGCGCCTGACACGACCAAGTCGGTCACGGTCAGCATAGATGCGGCCAATAAAGTGTTTATCGACAAGCGTGAAATCGCGCAAGAGGCGCTGGAAGCTGAATTGAAATCCCAGGTCAGCGCCAGCCCTGACCTGGCACTCAGCCTGCAGGCTGATGAAGGTGTCCCATATCGCTCGGTCGCCAAGGTCATGGCGACCATACAGAAATCAGGTGTCAGCAAACTGTCAGTGCTGACCTCACCTGGCGGCGGCTAATTACTTCCTCATTTTTTTATATTATTCTTTGAAAGGACTATCCATGTTGTTAAAAAAATTTGCAATTTCCGCCCTGATATTGGGCACACTGACACAAGCCGCCATTGCCGCCGACATCAATATACTCAATGTATCGTATGACCCTACCCGAGAACTGTACCAGGACATCAATCAGGCTTTTGCCAAACAATGGAAAGCCAAGAGCGGCGACAACCTGAACTTCAAGCAATCGCATGGCGGCTCAGGCAAACAGGCAAGAACAGTGATTGATGGCCTGGATGCAGACGTCGTCACCCTGGCCCTTGCCTATGATACAGATGCGATTGCAGAAGCTGGTTTGCTCGACAAAGCCTGGCAAAAACGTTTGCCGCATAATGCGTCGCCGTATACATCCACCATCGTCTTCCTGGTGCGCAAGGGTAATCCAAAAGGCATCAAGGATTGGGCTGATGTCGCCAAGCCCGGTGTGTCCGTCATCACGGCCAACCCCAAAACCTCCGGTGGTGCTCGCTGGGCTTACCTGGCAGCCTGGGGCTATGCTTTGAAACAACCGGGTGGTTCGGAAGCACTGGCCAAAGACTATGTGCAGAGAGTCTACAAAAATGTGCCTGTACTCGATTCTGGTGCACGCGGATCAACAGTGACTTTTGCTGAGCGTGGCATAGGTGATGTCTTGCTGTCCTGGGAAAACGAAGCCCATCTGGCATTGAAAGAATTTGGCGCAGATAAATTCGAGATCATTACCCCGTCCATCAGCGTACTGGCAGAGCCTCCCGTAGCCATCGTTGACAAAGTGGTCGACAAGCATGGCACACGCAAGGTTGCTGAAGCTTACCTCAACTATCTGTATACCGACGAAGCCCAGGACATCATAGGCAAGAATTACTACCGCCCAACGACGGAGAAAGCCCTTAAAAAATATGCAAATACCTTCGCAAAGGTCAAACTGTTTGGCATAGACGATACCTTCGGTGGCTGGACCAAAACCCAGAAAACCCATTTTGCTGATGGCGGCGTATTTGACCAGATTTATCAACCGGCAAAAGTAAGTCAAAACTAAAAACAGCAAACAAAATAATAGGGAAACACCATGAATGCTATAAAAATCAAGACGGGTCATTTGCTGCTGCCACTTGCCCTGCTGGCAGGACAGACTCAGGCTGCCAGTCTGCAGGCCGCAGCAGATGCATTGAATGCAGCAAATACGCAATCCGTCAGTGTAACTGGAACCGGGAAGTGGTTCCAGTTTGGCCAGGCACCGGCACCAAGTCTGGCCTGGCCAGAATTTGATGTCAGCAGCTATAAAGCGTCCATCAATTATGACAAGGCAGCAGCGCGTGTGCAGATCGCACGCTTGCAAACTGTTGATCCCAAGCGCGCACGTCCCACGGCGGCTGAACAAAAACCGGATCAATATGTCAGTGGTGCCCTGGCATGGAATGCCACTGTGGCAGCCAATGGAAGCAGTAATTACAACCCACAACGGGCGGCCCTGGAAGAACGCCGCGCGGAAATCTGGTCTACACCACATGGCTTTATCAAGGCAGCACTGGCAAACAATGCTACATCCAAAGCGTTAAAAGGAGGAGTAGAAGTCAGCTTCAATGCTGATGGCAAGTATCGCTATGTGGGTTTCATCAACAAGAACAACCAGCTGGAACAGGTAAAAACCTGGATAGATAATCCTGTGCTGGGTGATGCCGAATTGCTGACGAAGTTTAGCCAGTACAAGGACTTTGGCGGGCAACAATATCCTGCACATATAGTCCGCAGCCTGGGTGGGCACCCAGTGCTGGATTTGCAAGTCGCTGAACTGCAAGTCAATGCGCCGGTAGATATCAGTGCACCCGCAGAAGTCGTCAATGCGACGGCACCTGTCATCACAGTGACATCGACCAAGCTGGCAGATGGTGTCTATCACCTGACCGGTGGCACACATAACAGCGTCGCCATCGAGCAGGCTGATCACATCGTCATCGTTGAAGCACCATTAAGTGAAGAAAGGTCGCTGGCCGTGATTGCCAAAGCCAAAGAGATCATTCCTGGCAAGCCCATCAAATACCTGATCAACACCCATGCCCATTTTGACCATTCTGGTGGCCTGCGCACCTATGTTGATGAGGGTGCCATCATCGTTACCCATCAGGAAAACCGTGGCTATTACCAAAAAATCTGGGCCAATCAACATAGTCTGAACCCTGACCGTCTGGCACTGTCCAAAACCAAGGCCCGCTTCGATACCTTCAAGACCAGGCATGTACTGAATGATGGCAAGCGTGCGATAGAGATTTATCCTATCGCAGGCAATACCCATAATGATGCGTTTGCCCTGGTATATCTGCCAGCCGAGAAAATCCTGGTCGAGGCCGATGCCTATAACCCACCGGCGGCAAATGCCCCGGCGCTGGTGCCTGCCAATCCTTACTCCGTTAATCTGTATGACAACCTCAGGAAATTGAAGCTGGATGTCGACCAGATTGCTGGCTTGCATGGCCAGAAAGCAGTTAAGCTGGCTGATTTGCAGAGCTATATCGGTGTCAACTGAGAGGTGTCAACTAATCGGCATCAATTAAGCTGAATAGCCTGTATGTAAAGCCGGGACTGCAGGAATGCATTCCCGGCTTTTTTAGTTTAAATCCATGAGCACGCATTAAACTGCATGAGCTTATGCAAAGATATTCTTGCCCTGTATTGTAATTAGCTGCATCATCAAAATTACAATGACTACATTCTTTCATTTACGTAGATACACATGAGCCATTTCAATAAAAAACGCCGGCAAATGCTGGGCAGTATTTCAGCGCTATCGCTAAGTTCCCTGATCAGTGAAACCAGTCATGCCGCTGACAATACCGCAAACGCAAAAAAACCAAACATCATTTTCATCCTTGCCGATGACCTTGGTTATGCTGATCTCAGCGTTTATGGGCAAACCGACTTCCAGACCCCACAACTGGATCAACTGGCAAAGCAGGGCTTGCGCTTTACCCAGGCCTATGCCAACTCTGCCGTCTGCTCAGCCACCCGTTTTGGCCTGATAACCGGACGCTATCAATATCGCTTGCGCGGCGGGCTGGAAGAACCTATCGCCGGGGCATCAGAAAATATAGGCTTGCCGCCCGAGCATCCTACTCTGCCATCCCTGTTGAAAAAACAGTCGTATACGACAGCCTTGTTTGGCAAATGGCATTTGGGCTTCTTGCCCAAATTCAGCCCATTGAAGAGTGGTTATGATGTTTTCTTTGGTAATTATGGTGGAGCAATAGATTACTTTACCCACAAAACCGGCGTAGGGCCAGATGCAAAAGATGGTTTGTTTGAAGGTGAAGTGCCTGTCAATAAAGTAGGCTACTACACTGACCTGGTGGCTGACAGGGCTGTAGCTTATGTAAAGCAACAAAGCGCAGCACAGCCTTTCTTCCTGTCCTTGCATTTCACTGCCCCGCACTGGCCGTGGGAAACGCCGGATGATGAAGCTGTATCACGCGAGATCAAATCCTTATCCCATCTCGACGGCGGCAGTCTGGAAACTTATGGAAAAATGGTGGTGTCCCTGGATACTGCCATAGGCCGGGTATTGAAGAGCCTGGATGAGCAGGGCCTGGCTGAAAATACCATCGTGATCTTTACCAGTGACAATGGTGGCGAACGCTTTTCCAGGACCTGGCCGTTGAGCGGACAAAAGACAGAATTGCTGGAAGGAGGCATACGCGTGCCAGCCATCGTACGCTGGCCAGCGAAGATCAAGGCTGGGCAAGTCAGCAGCCAGGTTGCCATCAGCATGGATTGGTTACCCAGCTTGCTGGCCGCTGCCGGTGGTGCGCCTGACCCTGCCTACCCCAGCGATGGCCAGAATCTTTTACCCGTCCTCCTGGGTACACAGGCAGTGCAGCCACGTACCCTGTACTGGCGCTATAAGGCCAATAAACAAAAAGCAGTGCGTTCTGGCGACTGGAAGTATCTGAAGATAGCGGACAATGAATTCCTGTTTGATGTGGCACGTGATCCGCGTGAGAGAGCGAACCTGGCACAAAAAAATCCTCAGGTATTTGCAAAACTAAAGCAGGATTGGGAAAACTGGAATGCGCAAATGCTGCCTATCACGAAAGAGGTGAGAACGTATGCTGTTGATGGCAAAGCTCAGGCTGACCGCTATCGTGCATTGCTGGACGAGTAATCTGCATTTCCCCTGATGCTCCATGAGCATCAGGGGTTTTCTATTTCTTTTTCTATTTCTTTTGTGATACCAATTTTTCTGCTTTGCTGATACTGGCATTGATAGACACTGCCATTTCATCGTCTGCCGGTAATTGATCTACTATCTTTTTCCACGCCATGACAGCAGCCTTGTAATCCTGTCTTTCATAGGCAGCACTGCCAAGTAAAGCCAGTGCCTGTATATGGCCGGGCTTGATGGCCAATGCTTTTTGCAGCAATTGCTCAGGCTCGCCAGATAAATTCTGTTGTCTGCTCACAGCCAGGGTCACAGCATAATCAGTCAGCACATCAGCATCACCTGGCCGCAAGCGTATCAATTGCTGGTAGGCATTCACGGCAAGGTCAAAGCGTCGCAAAGTTTCGTAAGAACGTGCAAGGCGTCGCCAGCCTTCTACATCATCAGGCTGCTTTCGCAAGCGCGCAGCCAGTCCATCGACCATGGCCAGTATCTGTTTTTGCCCTACTCCCTGTTTCTCTTGTTGAGCATTTAATTCACGGTCAAATTGGGGCTGGGTAATGGCTTGAATATTACCAAGACAGGCATACAATATTCCTGTTGAGCAAAGCAAGACAATGAGAAATCCTCCAACCTGACCTGACAGCCATTTCTTTGACTGGTTTGCATTGCTACCGGCATTGCGAGCATGGTAAGCCAACAATACCCGCAAAGGTAAGGCACTGGCAAGAACCAGCAGCAGCAAGCATAGTATGTAGAAAGAAGTCATGAGCAAATTCAATAAATAAAATCAGAGCAAGGGTTCAGAAAAATGTCGCCTTCCCCTTGTAAATTCTGTTAATTCTGCTGATTCTGTTGATTCAGCTACTACAGCGGTTTCATCAGTACCATGCATGATTTTGACCCTGGTAAACAAAAAAATCAGCGCAGCTAGCAGCAATAGATACGGACCCGTCCAAAGCAACGCAGTCTGATAATTGAATGGTGGGCGGTAATGCACAAAGTCACCATAGCGCGCCACCAGGAAATCGGTTATTTCTTTTTCATTTTGCCCCTGTTGAAATTTCTCACGAATTTGCTGTTTGAGATTGAGCGCCAGTTCAGCATGTGAATCTGCCAGGGTCTGATTCTGGCAAACCAGGCAACGCAATTCTTCTGACAGCTTTTGTACCCGTTGATCGATGCTAGGTGTGGCTGCCTGGGTGAGAGTAGCAATGAACAAAAGAGTGATACTAAGTGCCCACCGTATGAGATATTTAAAAAACGGGTTCATATCATTGCTCACGCTGCAGTTGATCAATCAAGGGTTGCAATTTGCCAAACACGACTTGCTCAGTGAGAGGGCCTACATGCTTGTAGCGCACCAGGCCATGGCTATCGATGACAAAGGTTTCGGGCACGCCCACCACGCCGTAGTCAGTCGCAGCACGGCCATCGATATCCTGTACAGACAATTGATAGGGATTACCAAAATCGCTGAGCCAGCGCCTGGCATCTGTAGCTTTGTCCATGTAATCAAGACCGATGACAGGTGCAGAAAGCTGACCGGCAAATTTCACCAGTACCGGATGCTCATGGCGGCAAGACTCGCACCATGATGCCCAGACATTCAGCAGCCACACCTTGCCTTTGAGGCTGGATGATTGAAAATGCGCTTGTTGCTCGACTTGCGGTAATGAAAAACCGGGCGCTGGCTTGCCTATCAAGGCAGATGGCAGTTCATCCGTCTTGATCAGCAAACCTGTCGCCAGGAAAACCAGCAAGACCACGAAACCAAATAAGGGCAGCAAAAAGCGTTTCATGCTGGCTCCGCGATCTGAAAGTTCTCTGCGGGTGCAGAGGTGCGGTCCTGCTGCGTTGCGATAACAGTTGTGGGTTTATATCTGCGCTCCAGCGCTGCCAGCAAGCCCCCCAAGGCGATAGCCAGGCAACCCGCCCAGATCCAGCTCATGAAAGGTTTGATTTGCACCCTGACCATCCAGCCCTGGTCTTTGCTGGCCTCACCCAGGGAGATATATACATCCCTGAGCCAGCCACGATCAATGGCGGCCTCGGTCATGGGCATGTTTTGTGCGGTATAGATGCGGCGTTCTGGTTGCAGTTGCAAAGCTGAATCTGCATCACTGACGGCAAAGTGTCCTCGTGCAGCAATGTAATTCGAACCGTCAATTTTTTCCAGTGATTTGAAAACCACGTCATAGCCCGTCAGCCGTATATGATCGCCAGGGCGCAAGTGATAATCTTCACTGGTTTCCAGGCTCTTGACCGCGCTCACACCTACGGTAAAGATGGCGATGCCAGCATGGGCGACGATCATGCCCCAAAACCCAAGGGATGGTGCATGCAGGCTAGTCAACCAGCGTGAATTATTGACTGGCCGGTATACCCGTTTCCACACTTGTCCTGCCGTAGCCAGCAATATCCATACACCTAAACCAGTCCCAAGTCCAAACATGAAGCTGTAGCGATAAGTCAGCGCACCAGCCGCAGACACGGCAAGTATCAGGGCAATCAATAAAAACCTGTCCAGAGTTTTCAGCTTCGCCTGCTTCCATGCCAGGTAAGGTGCCAGTGCCATGAGGAACAGCACTGGTAGAATCAGTGGCACAAAAGTCGCCTCAAAATAAGGGGGGCCTACTGAGATCTTCCCTAGTTGCAGGGCATCAAGGAACAGGGGATATAGTGTTCCCAGCAATACCGTGGCCGCTACTACTAACAGCAGCACATTATTCAGTAACAAAGCAGTCTCTTTCGATACAGGCGAAAACGCTGCATTCGAACGGATTTGAGGCGCACGCCATGCATACAAAGCCAAAGCACCACCACTGACCAGCGCCAGGAAGATCAGGATAAACACGCCACGCTTGGGATCTGAAGCAAAGGCGTGTACCGAAGTCAGCACACCTGAGCGCACCAGGAAAGTACCCAGCAATGACAGCGAGAAAGCCAGTATCGCCAGCAGGATAGTCCAGCTTTTAAAGCTGTCGCGTTTTTCACTGACGATCAGGGTATGCAGCAAGGCCGTACCTACCAGCCAGGGCATGAAGGCGGCATTTTCTACCGCATCCCAAAACCACCAGCCGCCCCAACCCAGTTCATAGTAAGCCCAGAAACTGCCCATGAAGATGCCCAGGGTCAGGAAAGTCCATGCAGCCAGAGTCCAGGGGCGTACCTGGCGCGCCCAGTCGCGCTCAACTTTGCCATCTATGAGCGCCGCCAGGGCAAAAGAAAAAGCCACGGAAAACCCTACATAGCCCATATACAGCAAAGGCGGATGGATGATCATGCCAGGGTCTTGCAGCAAAGGATTAAGGTCACGCCCCTCTGCCACAGCAGGAAAGGCACGAATAAAAGGATTGGAAGTGAACAGGATGAAACTTAAAAAGCCAAAGCTGATCGCCCCCATGAAGGCCAATACTCTGGCCAGGAAAACAGCAGTCAAAGCACGGCTCCGCAATGCGACTGCCAGACCCCAGCCTGCAAGTATCAAGACCCATAGCAAAAGCGAACCTTCGTGCCCGCCCCAGCTACCAGCAATTTTGTAAAACACTGGCAAGCGGGTATTCGAGTGCGCTGCGACATAAGCAACAGAAAAATCATCACTGACAAAGCCAGTAATCAAAATCACAAAAGACAATAAGATCAGCAAGAATTGTGACGCTGCCAGGGGCCGCGCCAGTGCTATCCAGGCAGCTTGTTTTTTGACTATCCCCAGGCTTGGAACGACGGCTTGCAGGACCGAGAAGACCAGTGCCAGTATCAGGGCGAAATGCCCAAGTTCAATGATCATGGTAGTGGCACTCCTGACTTGGCTTGCGCCCGGTCTATCGCATACTTCGCATCTGGCGGCATATAGTTTTCATCATGCTTGGCCAGTACTTGCTCGGCTATGAATACACCCGCCTGCGCCAGCTTGCCTTGCGCTACCACGCCCTTCCCTTCCTTGAACAGATCAGGCAAGATGCCACGGTATTGCACTGCAAGGCTATTGCGCGTGTCGGTAACCAGAAAACGTACTGTGATGCCATCTTCCAGTGTTTTCAGGCTGCCGTTTTCTACCATGCCGCCGACACGAAAACTATGCTGCAAAGGTGCCTCACCTGCACTGATTTGTGTTGGGGTAAAGAAGAACACCAGGTTTTTTTGAAAGGCATTCAAGATAAAAAAAGTTGCCAGTGCCAGCAGGGAGAGGCTGATTGCCACCAGCAACAATCGCTTGTGTCGTGCTTTCATGCTGCCCTGCCAGCTTCAGGATCACGGCTTTGCTGCTCCAGCTTCAGTTCGCGCAAGAGCGATTTTTTCGCTTGATTTACACTGAACAATTCAAGCGTCAGGGCAGCAAAAAATACCAGCACTGCTCCCCATACATACAAGGCATAACCACCCATGGCAATGAAGACTGACCAGTTTTGCCAGATCATGATGTTGCTCCCACTGCAGCCTGCACCCAGGCGCTATGCCTTTCCCTGTCCAGTATCAGCAGGCGCACGCGCCACAACACGATGGCGATGACATAAGCCCACAATGCCAGGGTCATGACCAGCATGCCACTGAGCATGATGCTGGCCATCTTGGGTGCGGCTGTCAGGCTGACCGATGCGCCCTGATGCAGGGTATTCCACCATTTAACAGAGAAGTAGATGATGGGAATATTCACTACGCCTACCAATGCCAGCACAGCGCCCGCACGGTCAGCACGGCGGCTATCGTCAATCGCGGCTTGCAAGGCGATCAGGCCAAGATACAGGAAAAGTAAAATCAATTCAGAAGTCAGACGGGCATCCCAGACCCACCAGGCACCCCAGGTAGGTCTGCCCCAGAATGCCCCGGTCCATAAGGCCAGGAAGGTAAATAAAGCGCCCGTAGGTGCCAGCGCACGCGCCAGCAATGCAGCGAGGCGGGTATTGAAGACCAGGCTGATCGCAGACCAAAAACTCAAAGCCAGATAAATCAGCATGGACAACCAGGCGGCAGGTACATGGATAAAGATGATGCGGTAAGCATCGCCCTGTTGCTGATCAGTCGGCGCTATCAGGAAGCCCAGCACCAGGCCAACGACAGTCAACACGCCGGCAAGCGCAAACAGCCAGGGTATGCATTTTCCTGCCGCCCGGTAAAAAACCGGCGGCGAAGCCAGCGCAAACCAGTTGCTGCTTTTGGCCGTACTCGAAAATTCATCCAGACTCAGAGTGTTCATGCGCTTGTTTGATGCCTTGAAAGGATAATCAAATTAAAAATGGAGACAGAAAAAATCTGAAAAAAATGCTCGCCGTAAAGCGAGCATAAGTGAACCCCTAGAGATGTACGACGTGATCAATATACCGCGCAGCTTTTGAAAAGTATGCGAATTAATTCAGATATGAATATGTAGCTGCATGCTGCGAATACAGCAATCAGAAAGCAGAGATGTTGAGAATTGAACTACCTGTTTCAATCCGGCATTAATCAATGAATTAATCCGGCATCAATCAAGCATTAATCAAGCATAATGCGCAAGCTATAACTGCTTGCAACTGGAGAAAGAACAGCCAAAGCAGTCAACATGCCAGCCAGCACATACCAGTAAGCAGCGGTATCCAGACCTGCGTTGTATGCAACAAATACTCCGCTACCAAAGATCAGTACGGGTATGGTTAAAGGCAAGACCAGTAAAGATAACAAGACTGCACTGCCGCGCACGCCCAGCGTCAATGCGGCACCCATGGCACCAATCAGGCTAAGCACCGGAGTACCAAGCACCAGGCTGAGTACAAGTACACCTATCGCATCAGGTGGCAAATCAAATTGCAATGCCAGCAAAGGCAGCATGAAGAGCAGAGGTAAGCCAGAGACCAGAAAATGTGCAAGAATTTTTCCGCTGACGATAACAACCAGTGGTTCTGAAGACAAAAGCATTTGCTCCAGCGTGCCATCGGCATAATCACTGGCAAACAAACGCGGTGCAGCCAGCATGGATGACAGCAATGCCGCCACCCAGATGATGCCTGGCGCTATCGTTTGCAACAAAACCTTATCAGCCCCTATACCCAAAGGAAACAGGCTCACAATCAGCATAAAGAAAACCATGGTGTTCAATACATCTGAACGGCGACGCCAGGCCAGTTTTAAATCGCGCCCCACCACTGCCAGGAACAGTGTCAACATGGGCGCTCACCCAGCCATAATTCGTGGTGACCAGGTACCCGTAATTCGATATCCTGATGCGTTGTGTAAATCAGCATGCCACCTTGCTGCAAGTGTGTATTCAATATCAATGTCAACGCTGCGGTAGCTTTCTGATCCAGTGCACTGAAAGCTTCATCGAGTATCAATAGCCGGGGCAAATCTGGCAAATATAATCTTGCCAGTGCCAGGCGTTTGCGCTGCCCCTGCGATAACTGCCCTGCTGGTAATAGCGCGGTTTGCAGCAAACCCATGGTTTTCAATGCTGTGCATGCTTCTGCATAAGAACAATGCTGGCCAGCCAGCCTGGTGTTGAATGCGATATTTTCCCAGGCCAGCAAATCATCCTTGATGCCATTTGCATGACCAAGAAAGAGCATGTGTTGATGAAATTCCTCTTTTAGTTTTTGTATGGACTTTCCTCGCCACAAGACAGAACCGGCTGCCGGACTGGCCAAGCCGCAGAGTATGCGCAACAAACTGGATTTACCGCTGCCATTACTGCCTCTGACATGCAACGCATGACCTGCGTGCAATTGAATATGAATATTCGAGAACAGATAACTACGTCCTTTGAGACAGGCCAGTTGGCTGGCTTCAAACTCAACCGGCATGTCTTGAGCCATAGCTAACTGAGGCTGTGGGCTGTCAATCCCGGTTTGCTGATACATGCGTTTTTACCTGCTTAGATGAATTGAGCCGAAGGGTGAGTTGAGACTGGACGCCTCCACCTGGATCATGCATTCTAACTGTCCAGCAAGAGCCAGCGAAGTTGCATTTCCTTCGATGCTTATTACAAGTCCTTCTAAACGCCAGGTCTTTCATGAATTAAAATAATACCAACAAAAGTCCGACCATTTTTATCCACATGACGACGCTACTGTTATCTTCATTTTTTGGGAAATCCTGAAAAAGTTGCGAGTTTAGTAAATTCCATTACAATACTTGCAATTACTTACTGCTAATCATCATTTTTGGATGCCATCCATGTCTCCCCTACGTACTTTTATCTTTGTTTCTCTTACACTCGCGGCACAGGCAAGCAGCGCACAGGAGTGGATATTTGCGGTCAATGAAGGTGTAACCTATCAAGACGGCAGTCCTATCACTGAGCGTTATAAGCCATTGGTGGATTTGCTGGAGAAAGAACTCAAGCATCCTGTCAAAGTGCAGGCTGTGGACAGGTACAGCAATTTCGAAGCTGGTCTGGATGCTGAACGTTATGACCTGGTATTCATCCATCCAGCGCACATAGGTTTGCGCGCAGCCAAGAGTGGCAAATATGTCGGCCTGGCCAGTGCCAAGGACTTTACTGACTACCGTGCCCGCGTGTTCGTCAAGAAGGATTCTGCAGTAAAGACCATCGCTGACCTGCGCGACAAAAAAGTGGGGGTGCCGTCGCTGGAATCCATCACTACCGTCATGTTCACGGCCAACCTGACTGAGCTGGGCTTTCGCGATCCGGCTTCGCGCTTTAGCGCTACCCGCTACCAGGATGCGGTACCCTTCATGGTAGAAAATGGCTTCGTTGAAGCCGGTGTTACAGGTTCGGGTGCTGTCGCCAAGGACTGGGTGGCCAAAGGTGGGCGTGTGATAGGGGAAACCAAGCCTGTCCCTATCAAGCAATTCCTGGCTTCACGAAGACTGAGTGCAGACCAACGTGACAAGCTGCAAAATATCTTGCTTAAACTTAGCGAAAACGATGCCGGAAAAGTGGCATTAAAAGGTATCAATATGAAGGGCTTTGTACCGTGGGATAATGGAGTCATGGCAGACGCTACCAAGCGACTTGGCTTGTAAAATAATCCGCCATGGCAAAAGGGGCACAGATTGCATCTGTGCCCCTTTTGCTTTCGCAGCCTGATTTATATTTGCACTTACAAACCCAGCTTGGCAGCCAGACCTATGCGCTGCAATTTTCCGGTAGCGCCTTTTGGTATTTCTTCCAGAAACAAGATCTTGCGCGGTATCTTGAAATCGGCCAGGCGTATGGCGGCAAATTCGCGTAACTCTTTTTCTGTTGCTGTTTTTCCTTCGCGCAACACTACGGCTGCACCGACCTCTTCCCCCAGCTTGTCATGGGGTATACCAAAGGTGACGACCTGCTCCACTGCAGGATGGTCCATCAGAATTTCATCGACTTCACGTGGGGAAATTTTCTCGCCACCACGGCTGATAATTTCCTTGAGACGGCCAGTGATACTCAGATAACCATCTGCATCCATGATGCCCTGGTCACCGGTACGGAACCAGCCATTGGTATAAGCCTCTGCATTGGCTTTGGGATTATTTTCATAGCCGGCAGTCACATTCGGGCCACGGATGACGATTTCACCTGTCAGGCCACGCTCCAACAAATTGCCTTCGGTATCCATGATCGCGACTTCTGGGCCAGCGGCAATGCCGACTGAACCGGGTATGCGTCTGGCGGGTGGCAAAGGGTTACAGGCCATCTGGTGCGCTGCCTCTGTCATGCCATAGGCTTCTATCAAAGGAGTCTTGAAAGCGGCTTCAAGCTCACCGATGACTTGCGGCGGCATCGAAGATGAAGATGAGCGTATGAAGCGCAAGGGATTGGCCGCAATCACGTCATGATTTTGCGCAGCCCGCGCAACGATGGTCTGGTGCATGGTCGGCACGGCGGTGTACCAGGTAGGCTTGGCCTCAGTCATCCAGCCAAAGAATTTCAGGGCATTAAAACCTGGTGTGCAAAAGATGCTGCTGCCAGCCGACAGCGGTGCCAGCAAACCCGCGATCAGGCCATGGATATGAAACAGCGGCATGATATTGAGACCACGGTCAGCCGCAGTCAATTGCAGGTTGTCGCGCACATTGCAGCCAGAGGCACAGATGTTGATATTCGACAGTGGCACGATCTTGGGACGTGATGTGGTGCCTGAGGTATGCAGGATCAAGCCTATGTCTTCAGGCGCAGCAGGGCCAGGGGTAAAAGATGCACCGGTGGCAGCTTGCGGATTGACCTGCGTCAGCGTAAATGCACCTATACCCTCTTCACCGGGCGTGAGTTCCAGTACCTGTATCTTGAGCTTGTCGGCGATGGCCAGCGCAGGTGAGGTACTGCCTTTCTCCACCACCAGCGCTTTGGCATGCAGGTCAGACAGATAGAATTCAAATTCATCAGCACGGTAAACAGGGTTCAGCGGAGCGGCAGTAGCAGCAGCAGCGATGCTGACAAAGGCGCTGGCCATTTCCGGGCCATTTGGCAGGACAATGGCAACCCTGTCCTGGCGACCTATGCCAAAGCCGTTCAGGGCAGCCAGGGTCTTTTGCTGGTTGGCGCGCAGGTCGCGATAAGTCAGGGGCTTGGCACCGGGTGCCTGCAATGCGATAGCATCGTCAGCACCGACGGCAAGTAATTCGACGAGTGTGGAAAATCTTTGCATGATTACTTTCTATGATAAAAATAAAGCACGAAACCTGGCAGACACTTAGTTCAGACAGCCATGTTAAATCAGTCGATTTTATTTATTGCTGTATGCGCAGTTTGCCATTTTGTTCTTGCACCGTGCGCGCCAGCAGCGCAGTCAATGCATACACCGCTTCTATATTCGGGGTAGGCGTGTCAGTGATCCTGCCCATTTCTATGACGGTGCCCACCAGCGCCTCAAGTTCTATGGGGCGGCCAGCTTCAATATCCTGCAACATGGAAGTCTTGTGCTTGCCAACAGCGGCAGCACCAGCAATCCGTTTGTCTATGCTGACCTTGAAATTCACGCCCAGCTTTTCTCCTATCACCTGCCCTTCACGCATCATGCGCGCGACCAGTTCGCGTACGGGGGGAAATTCACAGATATCTACCAGCGTCGCATGCGTCAGTGCACTGATGGGATTGAAGCTCAGGTTACCCCAGAGCTTGAGCCAGATTTCTGAACGGATGTCAGACGAGATCGGAACCTTGAAACCAGCCTGGCGCAAGGCATCAGCCAGCTCACGTATGCGTGGCGTATCGCTGCCATCAATCTCGCCCAGTGAAAAGCGGTTGCCTTCTATATGCTTGATGACGCCAGGCGCAATGATTTCACAGGCAGGGTAGATGATGCAGCCTATGACTTTGTTGACGTCTATGTGGGCAGTAACCACACCACCAGGATCAACCGCTTCTACCCTGCGCCCTTCATAATCACCACCATGTTTTTGGAAATACCACCAGGGCACACCGTTCTGCGCTGTCACCACGATAGATTCCGGCCCCAGCAAGGCAGGTATGTCGGCAGCCACTGCAGCAACCTGATGCGCCTTCATGCCAAGGATGACGACATCTTGCACAGGCAAATCGGCAATACGATCAGTAGCGAAGATGTTTGCCACATGTTCGCTGCCATCATCCATGATCAGTTTCATGCCATTTTCACGCACGGCCTGCAAATTGGCTCCGCGTATCACGACGCTGACTTCATGCCCAGCCTGAGCAAGTTTTACTGCCAGGTAGCCGCCAATTGCACCTGCACCCACTACCGCTATCTTCATATATTTTTATCCTCAAGACTGTCAAAACCATTCCGCAAACTGCCTATGCCATCTATCACAATTTCTACTACCTGGCCGCTACGCATGGGGCCAGCGCCGGTTGATGTACCGCAGGCAATGACATCGCCCGCAAACAATGTCATCTCGCGTGAAATCATGCTGACGATCTGTGCCGGGTTAAAGATCATATCGCGGCAGGGATAATTTTGCCGCTCCTTGCCATTTAAAAATGTTTTGACCGTCAGCGTTTGCGGGTCCAGCCCGGTAGCGATCACAGGCCCGAACACACCAAAACTGTCGCAGCTCTTGGCCCGGCACCATTGAGCGAAGCTGGTATCACGTTGCAATAATTCCAGTGCTGTCACATCGTTGACACAGGTGTAGCCGAAAATACTGGCAGAGGCCACCTCCTCATCCACATTGCTGCAGGTCTTGCCTATGACGATGCCCAGCTCACCTTCGTACAGTATTTTTCCATCATAAGCATGTGGGCGTTTGATGATGCCATCGTGCGGCAGGTAGGAATTGGAAGTCTTGATGAAGTACAAAGGTTCGACAGGAATCGCTTGCCCCAGTTTCTCGGCCAGCTCGTGGTAATTATTCCACAAACCTATCATTTTTGAAGCCTGGCTGGGCGTGAGCAAGCGCACTTCACTCAGTGCCAGCGTCTTGCCTGTGGGTATGGGATTTGTGAATAAATCACCATCAAAGACGGTGATGATGCCAGCGTCAAGACTACCAAAGCCGGGTTGATTTGCATGTTCAAAGCGTAACCAATGTGTCATATCGATAAAAATAGCGCGGATACAAAGGGGTTGTGGAGCAGGTTTAAATTATTAACAAATAAGCATATGCTAAAGGTATTTTTGTTAAATAGCTTTAAATGACTTATGATAGTCTAGTCGAATCGGCTAGCAAATTCGACAAAATTTTTTGCATATGATTGTGTATCTCCAGTATGGCCCAGCATTGCTTCTATTCACCTCTCAGATTTTGATTAAAAGGACAGGCGCATGACTCCGGAAATATCCCTCAAGCCAGAACTTCCTCTGGTAGCAACCGCCTCGCAGTACCGCTGGCTGCAATTATTGCTAGGCATCATCTGCATGGCGATGATCGCCAATCTGCAATACGGCTGGACCCTGTTTGTTGATCCCCTTGATCAAAAATACCACTGGGGCCGGAAAGCGATACAAGTTGCATTTTTCATCTTTGTGCTGACCGAAACCTGGCTCGTGCCAGTCGAGGGTTACCTGGTTGATAAATTCGGCCCTCGCCCTGTCGTAATGGTAGGCGGTTTGCTGATAGGCCTGGCCTGGTTCATGAATGCCCATGCTGACTCATTGACGATGCTGTATATCGCCGCAGCAATCGGCGGCATTGGCGCTGGCGCAGTGTATGGCACCTGTGTGGGTAATGCACTCAAATGGTTCCCCGACCGCCGCGGGCTGGCAGCAGGCCTGACCGCCGCCGGATTTGGCATGGGATCTGCACTGACCATCATCCCTATTTCAGCCATGATCAAGAACAGCGGCTATGAATCAGCTTTCCTGTATTTTGGTCTGGGTCAGGGCCTGGTGGTATTCTTGCTGTCCTTCTTGCTAAGCACACCAAAGACTGCCCCGACTACAGCAGCACCAGCGGCACGCGTCAGCCAGACCAAGGTAGATTTCACCTGGAAGCAAATGATCAAGACACCGGTGTTCTGGGTCATGTACCTGATGTTCGTCATGATGGCTGCTGGTGGCCTGGTCGCCACGGCACAACTGGCCCCTATCGCCAAGGATTTCAAAATTGCTGAAATTCCGGTATCGCTGATAGGCTTCACCTTGCCTGCACTGACATTTGCCCTGTCCCTGGACCGTATTTTCAACGGCATCACCCGCCCTTTCTTTGGCTGGGTATCTGACAATATTGGTCGTGAAAACACCATGTTTATCGCTTTTGCGATGGAAGCAGTAGGTATCTTCGCACTGAGCATCTTTGGTAAAGACCCTGTCCTTTTCGTCTTGCTGACTGGCCTGGTATTTTTTGGTTGGGGAGAAATCTACAGCCTCTTCCCGTCCACTTGCGGCGATACCTTTGGCAGTAAATTTGCCGCAACAAATGCCGGCCTGCTGTACACCGCCAAGGGTACTGCATCCTTGCTGGTGCCACTGTCGGTGTATGTAGTGGAAGCCTATAAAGGCTGGCACGAAGTGTTCTACATAGCCGCTGGCTTGAATGCCGTGGCCGCCATCATGGCGCTGGCCGTACTCAAACCTATGCGTGCACGCATGCGCAATTTGCAATAAAGCATTGCTGGATTAAGCAGCACCTGAAAAAACCGCAGTAAATAGTGGGGAAATCAAATCCACTTTTACTGCGTTTTTTTATATGGCAAACCTGCTCATCTATGCTTCCATAAAAACCTGGCACCCCTCCCTATTTCTCATTCTTTACAGTCCAGAGCCAGGTCTTTTCACTGATCTTGATCGCCTTGGGTATCAGTTTATTTTGATAAAACAGATCGGCAATTTCCTGTTGCCGGCTGACCACAGTAGCACTCACCGGCATCACGCCATAGCGGCTACGCTGCTGCCAGGTAGTGATCACTTCCAGCGGCATGCCTAGCTGGCCAGCGATCGTGCTGGCCAATTGTTGTGGATGCTGGTTGGCCCACACGGCAGTAGCGGCGAGTTCTGCCAGGATGGCATTCAAGGCCAGTGGATTTTTCTCCACCAGGCGACGTGATGCCTCATAAAAACTATTGGCAGGCAGCAGCCCCTGATGATCTGCCAGCACCCTGACTGGCAGACTATGCTGTACCGACGCCAGATAAGGGTCCCAGACTATCCATGCATCAATATTGCCACTGACAAAAGCAGCGCGTGCATCTGCTGGTGATAAATAGATTGGCTGTATGTCTTGCATGCCCAGGCCAGCCTTGCGCAAGGCTGCCAGTATCAATAAATTGGAACTGGAACCTTTTTGAAAAGCCACCTTCTTGCCCTTGAGTTCAGCAACCGTCTTGATCGGTGATTCTTTAGGCACCAGTATCGCCTCACACGCTGGCGAAGACGGTTCTGCACCTACATACAACAAATCCACCCCGGCAGCCTGGGCAAATATCGGTGGTGGCGCACCGGTCAAACCAAAATCGACATTCCCTGCATTCAAGGCTTCCAGCAATTGCGGGCCTGCCGGAAACTCTATCCACTTTACCTGCAACTTCTGCGCAGCAAATGTCTTTTCCAGCGTACCCTGGGCTTTCAAGATGGATAGCAAGCCGCTGCCTTTTTGAAAGCCGATGGAGATCAGCTTGTCGTCTGCTGCCAGTGCGGGCAGGCTGATCAGTAAAATAATTTTGAACAGAATAAAAAGGGAGATTTTTTTTCATGCGTCACTTTCGTGGTCGTGGATGGACGTAGTTGATCAGGAATCAGGGACTAAGCGCTTTCGCGTTCCAGCATTTCACATTGCAATAGATTCAGTCTTTGTACCTTGTCACCGGCCTCTACTTCACCCAGGCTTTGCAAGATGCGCAGGGCAGCAATTTCACCTATCTCTTTTGCAGGAGGGCGTATGGTAGTCAGACTGGGCAAGAGCATGGACGACATCGCATAGTCACCAAAACCCACAATGGCGCATTGTTCAGGCATACGTATGCCCGCTCTTTGTCCTGCCAGTATGGCCGAGGCTGCCAGGTTGTCATTGGCAAAAATGATGGCTTCGGCAGCATTGTGTTTGCGCGTGGCCAATGCTTCCATCGCTTGCTTGCCTGCGTCAAAAGGTGTGGCAGCCGTCGGTAAAAAGAACCATGGCTCCAGCCCTGCTTCGCGCATGATGCTGGCATAGCCATCGCGTCTGTCTATCGCGCTCTCATCACCGGCAACGCTGTTTTGTACAAAAGCGATGCGCTTGTAGCCCTTCTTGAGCAGATAACGTGCGGCCTGCTTGCCTACTTCTTCATGTGAAAAACCCACCTGCATGTATTTGCGGCGCGGCTGGTAATCCCAGGTTTCTACTACAGGGATATTTGCGGCATTGAGTAACTGCATAGTGCCCTTGGTATGGTATTGCCCAGTCACTACCAGTGCAGCGGGTGACCAGCCCAGGAAAGTCCGCACAGCAGCCTCTTCCTGCTCGATAGAAAAATAACTGGATGCCAGCAACAACTGATAGCCATGCGCAGTCAGCACATCGCTAAAGCTTTGTATGGTGTGCGCAAAAATTGGTCCCGAGATATTAGGAATGACCATGCCTACGATACGCGCATGCGCAGACTTGAGCCCGCCTGCGGCCAGGTTAGGCAGGTAGTTCAGGCTTTTCACTGCGACGGCTATGCGCTGGCTGAGCGCAGCCGACACTAGCGCAGGCTGTTTGAAATAGCGCGACACCGTAATGGAACCCACCCCGGCAGCCCGCGCCACATCATGAATAGTCGCCCGGCCAGAGCCGCGACCCTGGCGTACTTTATTTTCTTTATTCATCTCTGCATATTTCCAAAAGACATATCGATGATTGTTTTAATTCTTTGACGAGATGCACAGGCATCACAGAAACTAAATAAGTGGTATCGATACCATCGAATTCTAACAGCGACTGTTACATGAACAAAGTTGCATTTAATTCGATGCTTATTACCAATTCAACTAAGCACCTAAAAATAGTTTTGTTCAAAAGGAAGCGTATGAAAGTCAATGCAAAAAACAAATTGTCGCAACAGCGACGCTATCAACAATTGGGCATAGTGCTGGCGGGTGCTACTCTGAGCATGAGCACGGTTGCTGCGGAAGAAAGCAGCCTGCGTCCTTCGGCCGATGAACAGGCGACGCTGCCATCAGTCACCGTCACGGCAACCAGGCGCGAAGCTTCTTTACGTTCAGTGCCAGTAGCTATTTCTGTCTTGAATGGTGACTTGCTGGAACAGGCAAACCGCAACAGCATAGACAGCATCGTCGCTGAATTGCCGAGTGTGAATTTTCGCCAGCAAGGTGGCAATAAAGACTCGACGATTTTTGTGCGCGGCATAGGCACCATCTCCACTTCTCCGGGTGTTGAACCTACGGTTTCTACCGTGGTGGATGGCGTGGTATATGCCCGCCCTGGCCAGGCGACGCTGGACCTCCTTGATATTGACCGCATAGAAGTATTGCGCGGCCCACAAGGCACGCTGTTTGGTAAAAATGCGTCTTCAGGTGTGTTCAATATACTCAGCCGCAAACCTTCTAAAGAAACCTCAGGTTTCATTGACGCCTCTTATTTTGAAGGCAATGAAAAACGCCTGCGTGCAGGCATCTCCGGCACACTGGCCCCCAATTTATTGAGTGCATCATTCACTGCGCTGGACAGCTCCTATGAAGGCAATGTCGATAACCTGAGTACGCAAAAGAAGGTGAATGGCTATGACCGCAAGGGTGCGCGCGCCAAGTTTCTGCTGACGCCAAACAATGACCTGGACATCAGCGTGATTGCCGACTATTTACGTTCGACCAGTTCACCCACCTATGTCGTGCTGCAATCCACCAATGCCCCGCTGCTACAGGCAATTTCACCGGTCAGGCCGGGACTGGATAATCGCCAGGTTGTCTATGATTTGCCGAATGCGATCACTGATTTCAATAAAGGTTTATCAGCACAGGTGGATTGGCGCAATCAGGGCTATACCTGGACATCGATTACAGCGGCAAGACAGTGGGACAATGAACAACGCACCACGACCTCTGCGATAGGCAATAGTGCAGATGTCACACGTATCAATGCGGCCTTCCCGGCTACGCGCGATATAGGTACTTTGCACTACAGCCAGTTCTCACAGGAATTGCGGCTGGCCTCACCTAAAGATGCCGCCTTTGAATATGTGGCTGGTGCCTACTACCTGCATGGCAAGGATGAAGAAACTTATCAGCGCATCGTGACTACCCCACCAAGCGCCATCAATTACGGCTATGCGCCCTACAGCGTAAAGACGGATAGTTATTCCCTGTTTGGCGAAAGTAATTATAAATTCAGCCCGGATTGGAAACTCCTGGCTGGCCTGCGCTGGACGCGGGATGAAGTGGCCTATGAACATGCGCGCATATCTACCCAGACTGTTGCCTTCCCGGGTGTGCAACCCGCAACCGCAAATGCTGGTTCCACCACAGAAAGCGCGTTCTCAGGCCGCATAGGCGTGCAATTTGATATCAGCAAAAGCATCAGCAGTTATGCGACCTTGTCACGCGGCTACAAAGGGCCGGCGTATAACGTATTTTTCAATATGCTCAGCCGCGACACACTGGCCTTGAAGCCAGAGCTGTCAGATTCATTTGAAGTAGGCATCAAGGCCTTGCTGCTGGACCGCAAACTCAGCTTTAATGTTGCGGCTTTCCAGACTAACTATTCCAATTACCAGGCCAATTTCTATGACACCGTCGCAGGTGCCGTTGTCACGCGTCTTATTAATGCTGGTGACGTATCTACCCGTGGTGTGGAACTGGAAGTGGAAGCCAGGCCAATACCGCGCCTGAACCTGAGCGCATCACTGGCCTATATTGATGCACGCATAGACCAGTTCAATTGCCCTGCCGCTGCCGCAGCTTCCTGCAACCTGAATGGCCAGACCTTGCCGTTTTCGCCTAAGTGGAAATCTTTTGCCCGCGCCAGTTACGCCATACCGCTTAACAATGGTTTGCAGGTGGATGTAGCAAGCGACTTTAGCTGGCAAAGCAAGGTGCAGTATGATTTGTTCCAATCCACGACCACCATACAGGACAGCGTAGGTTTATGGAATGCCAGCGTGGCATTGTCGGCACCAGACAATGGATGGCGGCTGGCCCTGATCGCCAAAAACCTGGGTGACAAATCTTATGCGACCAATCTGGTGAATGGCACCAACACAGTGACGCGCTCAGTACCGCGTGATGACCAGCGCTATTTTGGCGTCAATCTCAGGAAGGACTTCTGAGCTCATGGCGACACGTCAATTAAAACTGGGCGCATTCCTGCTGCATAACGGCCATCATGTGGCGGCCTGGCGGCATCCACAAGCTGACAATGGCAGCAATCCATTTGCGCTGTACAAAAAACTGGCGCAGACTGCCGAGCGTGCCTGCTTCGACGCAGTATTTTTTGCCGACAGTGTTGCCCTGAGTAGTGGAGTCGGTGGCCTGGAACCATTGACGCTGCTGTCAGCACTTGCCGCTGCGACTGAACATATCGGCCTCATAGGCACGGCCACCACTACCTATAACGAGCCATATCACGTTGCCCGCAAATTTGCCTCGCTGGACCGCATCTCTGGAGGTCGTGCAGGCTGGAATCTGGTGACCTCGGACAATGCCAGCGAAGCCGCCAATTTTGGTCGCAGTGAGCATGTTGCACATGGTGAGCGCTATGCCAGGGCCAGAGAATTTCATCAGGTAGTGCAAGGCTTGTGGAATAGCTGGGAAGACGACGCCATTCTGAGTGATAAAGAAAATGGCATACAGTTCAACAAGGAAAAACTGCATGCACTGAATCACCGGGGCGATTATTTCTCGGTGGCTGGCCCCTTGAATGTCAGCCGCAGCCCGCAAGGCCACCCCATCGTCGTGCAGGCAGGTGGCTCGGAAGCGGGTAAAAACCTGGCGGCAGAAACTGCGGATGTGGTGTTTACCGCCCACCCCAATCTGGCATCTGCCCAGGCCTTTTACCGTGACTTGAAAAGCCGGGTAGTCCAGGCAGGCCGCCAGGCCTATAGTCTGAAAATCATGCCTGGCCTGTTCCCCGTCGTTGGAAAAACCCTGGAAGAGGCACAGGAAAAATTCCAGGCATTGCAAGACCTGGTAGTACCCAAGGATGGCCTGGCGTTATTGGGCCGCATGATAGGCAATTTTGATTTGTCGCCCTATCCGCTGGATGAACCATTGCCAGAATTACCCTTGACGGACAATGGCCAGCAAAGCAGGCAAAAATTACTGACCCAGTTGGCACAAGGCGAAAACCTCAGCATACGTGAACTGTATCTGCGCATCGCAGGTGGTCGTGGTCACTTTACGCTGATAGGCACACCCGAGACGATTGCCGACCAGATCCAGCTATGGTTTGAAAATGAAGCTGCTGACGGCTTCAATATCATGCCGCCGTATTTGCCAGGTGGCTTCGATGATTTTGCTGAACTGGTGGTACCTGAATTGCAAAAGCGCGGTTTATTCAGAAGCAGCTATGAGGGCAATACCTTGCGAGAAAACCTGGGCCTGGCTTTCCCAAAGAACAGATAATGACATCATCCCTCATTATCATCTGGAGTATGCTGACCACTTCGTCAGCATCTTTCTTTATCAAAAAATCCTTGTGAAAGCCGGTGATGCCATCAAAAAAACTGTACATACTCTTCGCTGCCTGTACGCTGCTCTCACCATTATGGGTAAGCGCGCAAGACAATCGTATTGACCAGATACGGCCAGATGCGCCTGAGCTGGCTGCCTATGGTCAGTACAAAGTCGGTATCACCAGCCTGAACCTGAGCAACCCCAGGCAGCTGGATATCATCAATAGCAAGGCTGGCGCTGAGCCTGTGTATTACGACAGGCCATTGACGGTAGAGGTCTGGTATCCGGCCACATTAAAGGCGCAACAAGCGGCAGGCGGCAAATACCAGACTTACCTGCGCGATGGCAAGACCGAGATCAACCTCAGTGGCCAGGCAGTGCGCGATGCAGTACCGGATGCGCAGCACGGCCCCTACCCTCTGCTGATCGTCTCGCATGGTTACCCCGGCAACCGCTTCCTGCTCAGTCATCTGACAGAAAACCTGGCCAGCAAAGGCTATGTTGTGGTGGCGATTGATCATACTGACAGCACTTACAGTGACCTCAAGGCTTTTTCCAGCACCTTGCTGAACCGCTCACTAGATCAGTTGTTTGTACTGAACCAGATGGCAGCCCTGAATAAGTATGATGCCACAGGCAGGTTTACTGGTCTCGTCAATGCTGACAATACCGGCCTGATCGGTTATTCCATGGGTGGCTATGGCGTCGTCAATACCATAGGCGGCGGGCTCACTGAAGCCAGTGTCAACGCCGCCTTCGTGCCAGACAAGGCGCTGGCGATACGCCAGGCAGGCAATGCCAGCTATCTTGCGTCACAGGACAAACGCATCAAGGCAGCAGTTGCATTTGCCCCCTGGGGCTGGAATGCGGGCTTGTGGGATGCCGCAGGTTTATCCTCCATACGCACGCCCATCTTCTTTATCGCGGGCAGTGCTGACGATGTATCAGGCTATGCTCCAGGCGTGCGTAATATCTATGAAAACAGCATCAATACCCAACGCTATTTACTAACCTATGAAAACGCCAACCACAACGCAGGTGCCCCCATACCAGCACCAAAAGAATCATGGTCAGCCATCGCTGGGCTAAAGAAAATACCTGCAGAAAGCTATATAGATGCTGTCTGGGACAACACCAGGATGAACAATATCTCACAACACTTTGTGACTGCCTTCCTCGCCAGATATCTTAAAAACGACAGCAGCATGGATGCCTACCTGAACCTGACAGAAAATGCCCGCGACGGTAAATGGAGTGCGCAAGAAAGTGGTGAGCCAAAACTAGATCACACTTACTGGAAGGGCTTTCCTGCGCGCAGTGCGGTAGGCTTGAGGCTGGAAAATAAGCCTGCAGCGCCAGCAGTTAAATGAAACTTATTTCATGCACGGACTTAATACATGGTAATGGGTACAGACAAGCAAGAATTTATCTCCCTAAATGCCATCGACAAATATGCATTGCAGCTGTCGGGCAGTCTAAAAACCACAACTGTCAAAAAAACGATGATGCAGCTTAAAACAATCACCAGGATCTCAAGAACTGGACTTTGAAAGACCTGTGACCAGATGACGATCTTCATCATGAAATGGGAGATGGATCAATTCACAGAGTCAATTCGATGAACAATCGCATAGTTCAGAATACATGAATGTGAGAACTGAACTCATGCCTGGCAGGCCTCGCGGTATTTGTCTTAATGCGTTTGGCTTCATACATGGCTTCGTCTGCCAATTTAAGCAGGGTATTTGCGTCACTGGTATTTTCTTCTGCCAAGGCGATACCAATACTGACGTCAACAATCACGTCTGCGTCGCCAATACTGATAGGGCGGATGATTTCCTTACGCATACGTTCTGCGATCATGCCAGCTTCGGTGATATCGGCGTCTGGTGCAAGCAGGGCAAATTCATCGCCACCAAGACGGCACAAAACATCCGTTTCTCTTTTAATGGCATTCAGGCGCTCCCCAATCGCACGCAAGACAATGTCACCAGCCTGATGACCATAAGTATCATTGATAGGTTTGAACTGATCCAGATCAAGCACCAGCACGGCGAATTGTCTATTCGGATGACGTTTTAACCTGGCGAAACTGGCTTTCAGTTCTTCGTTAAAACGCCATCGATTTGCCAGCCCGGTTAAATCATCGTGCGAAGCCAGATACAGGGTACGTTCATCACGTTGACGCTGTTCGGTAACATCACGCGCAACGGCATACAGAAAATTTGAACCAGGTATGGGCGCTGGCGTAGTCCAGTTCAACCAGCGATAACCACCATCTTTGTGCTGGTAACGATTATCAAAACTGATGGTGTCTATGCCCATGCGCAGTTTTTCTACTTCTTGCTGGGTCTTTTCAAGATCTTCCGGATGCACCAGTTCAAGAAAGCTACGCGATAATAATTCTTCTTGCGTATACCCCAGGGTACGTTCAAACGCCCGGTTAACTTTATGAAAGTATCCGCTGGTGGTAGCAATGCACAGCATATCAAGTGACAGACTGAAGAAGGCTTCGCGCTCTTCAACTATTTGCTGTACCAGCTCCAAACCATGCTTCAAAGAGTCTGTCAGGCGGTGATGGTGCTCGGCTTCCTTTTTAAGTGAAGACACCAGCTTATCCATTGATTCCAGACTTTCAGCGCGTGTTCGCAAGGTTTCCACCAGTTCGCGCAGAGAGGTTTCGTCTATTTGATGACGTTCAACTTGAACCATGGGCACGCTCTCTTTTTAAAGTCTCAACAGTTTATATTTAGCCATTTTTTGCTCGTGCTGATACTTTCACATAAGCTTTTTTAAGGTCTTTCCAGATTTATAGCGTAGTGTGCTTATGACCGCAATAGCAAGTTCGCCATAGCGGATGCAGTTACAGACAAGGAAAGAGCCGATTGGCCTGGCCAACCGCCTATGTTATAAAAATTCTGTTGCTCATTTTTATAAGATTACTGCGGCCTGACAGACAGCGCGCTATTTATGAACGTGAATTTTGATGGCTTATTGATCATCAAAGCGGCTTCTCAATAAAATCCCAGTTTGAGCTGCAGATCAACATATCAAGTGTTAGCCATTGTTAATTTAATGGATGTACATGTGGAATTTACCTCGAAGAGAGATTCCTGATGCCACCATTTGCAGCTTACTTCCCGTATTTACCCCAGCCATCGGCATTCTTCACCAGTATTTTCTTAGGTGCTGGGTGCACTGCGCGTGGCTGGCGCGGACGTATCAAGGCGATGTTGAGTGGATCACACCCGGTCGAGCATGTGTGGCCGGGTGACTTGAGTAACCCAGTTAAGTACTGCCTCCACGCGCGGGGCTATGTGCCTGCGATGAGGCAGGAGTAAGGAAACCTGTAGTGGCGGTGGTCTGAATTCGGGCAGCACCTCAATCAACTCACCACTGTCGATCAGGCGCTGGCATGTCGGGGCGGACATCTGCATGATTCCCAGTCCCTTAAGGCAGGCCATCTGCAAGATAGTGCCACCGTTGACAACGAGTGCACTCTGCATTGGCACCATGCGGACCGCATTGTCGTGCGCGTATCGAAAAACAGCATCTTCATTGCGTAAGTTGTTTGCATAATGAATGATGCGGTGGTGGGCAAGATCCCCTGGCAAAAGCGGCACACCGTACTGCCGAAGATATGCCGGGCTGGCCAGATTGCACATCTTCATCATTCCAATTGTCCGTGCCACCAAATCTGAATCCGGCAGTGGGCCTATCCTGACCAGGCAGTCCACACCCTCCCGCACTATGTCGACCCAGCGATCGTTAATACTGATCCCAAGCTCAAGCTGTGGATGTGTGACGAGTAGTTCTGGCAACTTTGGCAGCACCAGTTCCTGAGCGAACAAGCCGGGCATGTCGATGCGTACATTGCCGCGCAAATCTCCGGCAATGGGGCGGAACATGCCGTGCAACTGGTCGGCGTCCACCAGCAGTTCCTTACAACGCTCAAGAAAGATTTCGCCGTCGGGTGTGAGCCGGACAGTACGCGTGGTGCGTTGGAGTAACCGGCTACCAACTTCTGATTCCAGTAGCTGAATGATAGTTGATACCCGGCCTTTCGCCATGTTGAGATGTTCCGCTGCCTTGGTAAAGCTGGCTAATTCGGCGACGCGGCAAAAAATCCTCAAATCATTCAAATCCATGGGCAATTGTTCTTCCAGGAGAAACATTAAGTTAATTTCAGACTACTTTATCTGCTGTTCGTGGAACTGTAAAGTCTTCATACCCAATCAACGTTAGGAGAACTTTATGAATATGGCTACAAAACCAAACCGTATCGCCCTTATCACCGGTGGCAGCCGCGGACTTGGACGCAGCAGTGCCTTGAGTCTGGCTGCACGTGGCGTCGATGTCATCATCACCTACCTCAGCAGCCCGGACGAAGCGGCGGCCGTGGTCAAGCAGATTGAAAGCATGGGGCGTCGCGCCGCGGCCTTACGCCTTGATGTTGGCACTGCCAGCACATTTGCCGATTTTGCCAGTGATGTGAAGAAAACTCTACAAAACACATGGCAGCGCGAACGTCTTGACTACCTCGTCAACAATGCGGGTTCTGGTGTGTATGCGCCCATTGCCGACACGACCGAACAAGAGTTCGACCTGATGATCAACATTCACCTGAAGGGAACATTCTTTCTGACACAAAAGATGCTCCCACTGATTGAGGATGGCGGACGTATCCTCAATACTTCATCTGGCTTGACTCGTTTTACGTTCAGCGGCTACGCTGCCTATGCTGCAGCAAAAGGTGGTATAGAAGTGTTGACACGCTTTATGGCCAAGGAATTGGGTGCACGCAACATCAGCGTTAATGCGATCGCGCCTGGGGGAACAGAAACAGACTTTGGTGGTGGTGCGCTACGCGACAACGCTGAGCTCAATAAGCAATTCGCTGGCATGACAGCTTTGGGCCGCAATGGGCTTCCTGATGACATTGGTGGTGTAGTCGCCGCACTACTTTCCGAAGGCACTGGCTGGATCAATGGGCAGCGCATAGAAGCTTCCGGCGGCGCGTTGCTCTGACAAACCGACCCGAATACTTTCGATTCGTTGACCTACTCCCTGAACCAGAACAAGGTGTTGCAGCTCGCAACACCTCACCTCAATCTCAGGAAGACCTCCGTAAAGACCCAGGCGGCTGGCGACTACCGAATGATGTTGGGCGCTTTTGAGCTTTACAAAAAGTCCCGACGAAGCTTAATTGAACTGACTGAAGTCTGGCTTCCTCTTCTGGAAGAAAGCCATGAACGCCTCCTTAGCTTCTGGCGCGTTCAGCATCGCTGAGAAGTACTTGTTTTCTTCTGTCATCTTGGCACTGATGGCGGCGGGTTGGTTGCCTTTCATCAGGCGCTTGGTGGCACGTATGGAGGCGGCTGGCAGTGCTGCCAGTTTGGCTGCCTGTTGCTGCGCGTAGGGCAGTAAAGCTTCCAGTGGCAAGACTTTATTGACGAAGCCTATTTCAAATGCTTCAGCGGCAGTGAAAGCTTCGCCCAGCATGAGTTTTTCTGCGGCGCGTTGATAGCCAACGATTTGCTGGAATATCATGCTGGAGGCAAACTCTGGGCACAGGCCAAGCTGGGTGAAAGGCATCGACAATTTGGCATTCTCGGCCAGATAAATCATGTCGCAATGCATGAGCAGCGTGGTGCCTATGCCGACTGCTGCACCTGAGACGGCGGCAATCACAGGTTTGCCAGACTCGTTCAGAGCCTGCATGAATTGATAGACGGGTGGTACAGCGTCTGGCTCGGCCAGACTGCGGGCGTTTTTCATGAAGTCTTCAAGATCATTACCGGCGGTAAAAATTTCTGGCTTGCCGGTGATGAGGATGGCGCGTACTGTCACATCTGTTTCTGCATCGCGCAGTGCATCTGCCATGGCCTGATACATGGCCTGGGTGATGGCGTTTTTCTTTTCTGGACGATTGAAGTTGATCGTCAAAATTCCGTCTTCTTTGTGGGTCAGGATATCCATTGTTGTCGTCTCTTAATTGTCAGGTATTAATCAGGTATTGATCAGGTAGATTGTGGTGCAGTGTTCAGCCATTGTAAGGCTTGCTGCCAAAGTGTGTTGCGGAACTGTGGGCGGAAAAAGCCGAAATGGCCTATACGCCTGGCATCGACGTCTTTGGGATTGATGTAACGGCGTTCAACCCTGGCATTGCTGTAGTAATCGTGCATGCTGTCTATGCTGCGGCGGCTCATCATTTCATCGTCGGTAAAGCTCATGCAGAGTATGGGCTTGTGGATTTTATGGTGGCCGGTTTGCATGGGGCTGCCGTCCTTCTCCACAAAATATTCAGGGCTGCGGCACCAGCGTGACCATTGATAAATCACACCCTTGGGCAGGTCACCGACCTTGCGCATTTTTTTACCGGGGAAGTAACCCCAGATGCGGGTGTACAAAGGCACGAGGAAATACCACATGAGCCAGACAAAGCGTTTCAGTTGAGGTGAATTATCGCGCCAGTAGCCGCTACCGCAGCCTACGGTCAGCATGCCATCAATGAGATGGTTGTCAGGTACCAGGCCAGGCAATTGCCCGCCTAGCGAGTGGCCGACGATGAGCAGGGGTACAGCGGGTTGCCATTCTTTTGCTGTCTTGAGAGCGGCATTGTAGTCACGCTCTGCCCAGACCAGGATGTCGGCATCGAAGCCGCGTAATGAATTGCGGTATTGCTCGGGTATCGATTCACCCATGCCGCGGTAATCAAAACTCAGTACGGCAATACCATTCTCTGCCAAAAATTCGGCAAAGGGTTCGTAGAAATTCTGCTTCACGCCCATGGCCGCTGGCATGACGACGACTGATTTTATTGTGCTTGCGGGTGTGAATTTTTTTGCTGTCAGCGCCGTGCCGTCAGCAGTGATAATTTGTACCGTCTCCATCATGACTCCTTCAAACTCAGCTCATTAAAAAAAACCGCGCAGAAAATACAGTCTGCGCGGTTGTTTTTGTTCAGGCAAGCAGCTTACATGCGTTCAAAAATACCTGCTGCGCCCATACCTGTACCTACGCACATAGTGACCATGCCGTATTTGAGGTTGTTGCGATGCAGGGCATGGATAGTCGTTGCAGAACGGATCGCGCCAGTTGCACCCAGTGGGTGGCCCAGGGCAATCGCGCCGCCCATAGGGTTGACCTTGGATGGGTCCAGGCCCAGGTCTTGTACTACGGCCAGGGATTGTGCTGCAAAGGCTTCATTCAATTCAAACCAGTCGATCTGGTCTTGCGTGATGCCAGCGGCACGGCATGCTGCCGGGATAGCTTCTTTAGGACCGATACCCATGATTTCTGGTGGTACGCCACGTACTGCGAAGGAAGCGAAACGTGCCAGTGGTGTCAGGTTGAATTCTCTCAGGATTTTTTCGCTGACGAGGATCAGCGCGCCAGCACCGTCAGAAGTTTGCGAACTGTTACCTGCAGTAACGCTGCCTTTGGCGGCGAATACAGGTTTCAGTTTTGCCAGGCCTTCGATGGAGGTATCTGGACGTGCGCCTTCGTCACGGCTGACGGTGCGGGTTTTCAGTTCGATTTCGCCGGTTGCCAGGTTAGGCACGCGGTCGATGATATCGACAGAAGTTGTCTCAGCATCAAAGTAGCCAGCGTTTTGCGCAGCAATGGCACGTTGGTGCGATTGCAGGGCAAATGCATCTTGCGCTTCACGTGATACTTTCCATTGCTGGGCCACTTTTTCTGCTGTCAGACCCATGCCGTAGGCCATGCCGACATTTTCGTCTTTCAGGATATCCATGTTCATCGATGGATTATTACCCATCATAGGCACCATGGACATGGATTCGACACCACCAGCGATCATCACGTCAGCCTGACCAACGCGGATGCGGTCTGCCGCCATCGCAACGGCAGTAATACCGGATGCGCAATAACGGTTGATGGTGACGCCACCGATGCTGTTAGGCAAACCTGCCAGCAAGATGCCCATGCGCGCCAGGTTCAGGCCTTGCGGGCCTTCAGGGAAAGAGCAACCAATGATCGCATCTTCAGCCAGCTTAGGGTCAAGATTAGGTACTTGCGCAAAAGCAGATTGCAGTACACGCACCAGCAAGTCATCAGGGCGGGTGTTACGGAACATGCCACGACCAGATTTGCCGATCGGGGTACGGGTAGCAGAGACGATGTAGGCGTCTTGGAGTTGTTTAGTCATGTTAATGTACCTCGATTAGTTACGGACTGGCTTGCCAGTTTGCATCATGCCCATAATGCGCTCTTGTGTTTTTGGATGATTCAGCAATTCCATAAACGCTTTGCGCTCCATGTCGAGCAACCATTGTTCGCTGACCAGGCTGCCATTATCGATGTCACCACCGCTGACCACTTCAGCAATCATTTTGCCCAGTTTGAAATCATGTGCAGAAATGAAACCGCCATCACGCATATTGATCAGTTGTGCAGCGATCGTGGCGATGCCATGACGGCCAGTAACTGGTACCAGTTTGCGCATAGGTGCGCGGTAACCGGCATCAAACATGGCGCGTGCTTCAACTTTCGCAACGTGCAGCAATTCGTAAGGGTTGAAAACGATGACGTCATCCGCAGACAAATAGCCCATCTTCTGTGCTTCCAGCGCAGATTTGGAGACGGCGGCTGTCGCTGCATTGGTGAAGTAGTTTTTCAGGAATTGCAGCAAATCAGTGCCTTTCGCATCTGCCGCTGCACGTACTGCTGCTTCTTTCAAACCACCACCGCCAGGTACCAGGCCTACACCCACTTCAACCAGGCCGATGTAAGACTCGATGGATGCCACGCGCTTGGCTGTGTGCATCATCAATTCGCAACCACCACCCAGTGCCAGGCCAGAAACGGCAGCCACTACAGGGATGTTTGCATACTTCAAGGCCTGATGCGCATTTTGCAAGCGGGAGATTGCTGGCTCAATGGCTTTCACACCACCGGACATGAACAAAGGCAGCATGGCTTGCAAGTCAGCGCCAGCAGAGAAGGCACCGCCGTCAGCTGCATCTGCACTCCAGATCACCAGACCCTTGAAGTTTTTCTCGGCTTCAGCAATGGCTTTTTCCATGCCTTCGATGACGCCTGGGCCAATCACGTGCATCTTGGTTTTCAATGACAGAACCAGAACGTCGTCATTCTGATGCCAGATACGGACGGAATCATCTTCAAAGAAAGTCGTACCAGCAGTTGCGCCAGTTGCCGCGCCTGTGCCCAGTACCGGCGCACGGAATGCCTGACGGTCATATACAGCCAATGTGGAACGTGGCACGAATTTGCCACTTGCTGGTGACCAGGAGCCTTCGACTGTGTGGACGCCCGCATTTTCTGCAACCTGGCCATCAAATACCCAGGCTGGCAGCGGTGCATTGCACAATGCCTTACCTGCATCGATATCTTCTTTGACCCAGCCAGCGACTTCTTGCCAGCCAGATGCCTGCCATGTTTCGAACGGACCCACATTCCAGCCAAAGCCCCAGCGCATCGCGAAGTCGATGTCGCGTGCATTGTCAGCAATCGTTGCGCCATGCACAGCGATGTAATGGAAGGCATCACGGAAAATCGCCCACAGGAACTGTGCCTGTACATTGGTCGATTCACGCAGGGTCTTCATTTTCTTGACCGGGTCTTTTTCTTTGAGCATGCGGGCGACAACGTCGTCAGCCTTGGCACCGCCAGTCACATATTGTGCGGTAGCGAAGTCCAGACGCTGGATGTCCTTGCCGACTTTTTTGTAGAAACCGGCACCGGATTTTTGACCCAGGGCACCTGCAGCGACCAGTTTGGCCAGCACTTCAGGTGTTTTGTAGGCAGCGAAGAAAGGATCATCAGACAGATTGTCTTGCATGGTCTTGATGACATGGCCCATGGTATCGAGACCAACCACGTCAGCTGTACGGAAAGTGCCGGAAGAAGCACGGCCCAGTTTTTTGCCTGTCAGGTCATCGACGACATCGACAGTCAGGCCAAATTTTTCTGCTTCATAAATCGTTGCCAGCATGCCGAAGATACCGACGCGGTTGGCGATGAAGTTAGGCGTATCTTTAGCGCGGACTACGCCTTTACCCAGTGTCGTTGTCAGGAAGCCTTCGAGCTGGTCGATGATTTCTGGACGAGTCGCAACGGTAGGTATCAATTCCACCAGGTGCATATAGCGTGGTGGGTTGAAAAAGTGCACGCCACAAAAACGGGCTTTCAGTTCTGCATCAAAACCGTCGGACAAGGCAGTGATGGACAGGCCGGAAGTGTTGGAGGCGAAAATCGCATTTGGTGCAATATGCGGGGATACTTTTTTGTACAGATCATGTTTCCAGTCCATGCGTTCTGCAATGGCTTCAATGATCAGGTCGCAACCGGCCAGCACATCGAGGTTGTCTTCGTAGTTAGCGACTTCGATCAGGGCTGCGTCATCCTTGTTGCCCAGTGGCGCAGGATTGAGCTTTTTCAGGTTCTCGATAGCGCGCAGGACGATGCCGTTTTTCGGGCCTTCCTTGGCTGGCAGATCAAACAGGACGACAGGCACTTTTGCATTGATGCAGTGGGCAGCAATTTGCGCACCCATTACGCCAGCGCCCAGAACGGCGACTTTTTTAACGATGAAATTGGTCATTTTTAACCTCAAGAGTTTCGCGCCAGCCCATCCACATGGGATGGCGCGAATGTTTGATTAGAACAAGTCAGCTTCGAGTGACAACAGGTTGGCAGATCCAGAACGTGCCTGGCGAATCAGCATCGCTGTTTCCGGGTACAGGCGGGCAAAGTAGAAACGTGCTGTTGCCAGTTTGGAGACATAGAATTTGTCACCGGAATCTTGTTTTTCAAGAGCGATCTTTGCCATTTGTGCAAAGAAATAGCTGTAGACCAGATGACCAACTACGCGCAGGTAAGGTACGGCAGCAGCGCCAACTTCGTCCGGGTTCTGGAAGGCTTTCATGCCGATTTCCATCGTCAGCTTGGTGACTTTGTCGCCCAGATCAGCCAGTGGCGTGATGAATTCTGCCAGTGCTTCGTTAGTGCCATTGGCTTCAACAAAAGCCTGTACCTTGGCACCAAACTTGCGCAGTTTTGCACCGTTGTCCATCAGGATTTTACGACCCAGCAAATCCAGGGACTGGATCGTGTTCGTGCCTTCGTAGATCATGTTGATGCGGGCATCACGTACATACTGCTCCATACCCCATTCAGCGATGAAGCCATGGCCACCGTAGACTTGCAGGCATTCAGAAGTTGCAGTCCATGCATTGTCGGTAATGAAGGCTTTGATGACTGGTGTCAGCAAGGCGACTTCGTCAGCACAATCTTTGCGGACTTGTTCATCAGGGTGATTGAATTCTTTATCCAGTTGCAGGGCAACGTAAGAACAGAATGCACGCGCACCTTCAGCATAGGCTTTTGCTGTGAACAACATGCGGCGTACGTCAGCGTGAACGATGATAGGGTCAGCCGGCTTGTCCGGTGCCTTGGGGCCAGACAGGCTGCGCATCTGGATACGGTCTTTAGCGTAGACCAGGGCATTTTGGTAGGCGACTTCTGTCAAACCTAGACCTTGCATGCCCACGCCCAGGCGTGCAGCATTCATGAACACGAACATCGCATTCAAACCCTTGTTAGGGCCACCGATGAGCCAGCCAGTTGCGCCGTCCAGGTTCATCTGGCAAGTGGAATTGCCATGGATGCCCATTTTTTCTTCGATCGCGCCGCAGAAAATAGGATTGCGTTCACCGATACTGCCATCTGCATTCGACAGGAATTTAGGAACGATGAAGAGGGAAATACCTTTCGATCCTTCTGGTGCACCTGGCAAACGTGCCAGTACCAGATGAATGATATTCTCAGCCATATCATGTTCACCGGCGGAGATGAAAATCTTTGCGCCTGTGATTTTGTAGCTGCCGTCAGCCTGAGGTTCTGCTTTGGAACGCAGCATGCCCAGATCAGTACCGCAATGTGGCTCGGTCAGGCACATGGTGCCAGTCCAGTCGCCAGAAATCAGCTTGGGCAGGTACAGGGATTTTTGTTCTGGTGTGCCATGCTCATGGATACATTCATAGGCACCATGGGACAAACCTGGGTACATGGACCAGGCCTGGTTCGATGAATTCAACATTTCATAGAAAGAATTGTTGACTACCAGTGGCAAGCCCTGGCCGCCGAATTCAGGGTCGCATGACAATGCAGGCCAGCCAGCTTCCACATATTGTTTGTAGGCTTCTTTAAAGCCTTTTGGTGTCGTGACAGTATGGTTGGTCTTGTCGTGGTGGCAGCCTTCGCGGTCACCGGAGTGGTTCAGTGGGAACAATACATTGGCAGTGAACTTGCCGCCTTCTTCCAAAATCTGGTTGATGATGTCGCCATCAACATCAGCGTGCTTGGGCAGCTGTTTCAATTCTTCTTCTACATTCAACAGCTCATGCAACACGAACTGCATATCACGCAATGGAGCGATATATTGACCCATGATTTTCTCCTGACGGCAAAGTTAAAACGGTAAATGTGGATGCTAAATTTTTTGCGGCGGTGTCTGTAAAAGCCTGTCAAAGCCTGTCAAAATCAGGCAGTGATATGCACCGGCGCGTAATACTCGATCATTCGTTCAAATCCAATCTCGGCACGGCCTACGCTGCCCGGCTTGCGCAAGAAACGCGCATCATGGTGCAAGGCTAATATCAGGCCATACATCTCATACACAATCTGTTCAGGTTCGACATCATCACGCAAATGGCCCAGTTGTATCGCCTGTGCTGCAGCGCGGTGCAAAGCACCCTGCCACGCGTGGACCATACCAACCAGTTCATCCCTGATAGGTCCTGCCCGGTCATCGTATTCGGCCGCACCGCTGATATAGATACAGCCAGACGCAATCTCTACCGTGACGCGCTTGACCCATAAGGCAAACATGGACTGCAAACGCGGCAGACCACGTTCTTCTTTCATGCTTGGATAAAACACCTCTTGCTCGAAATGATGGTGGTACAGCTTAAGCACTTCGATCTGTAAATCTTCACGCGAACCGAAATGGGCAAACACGCCAGACTTGCTCATGTTCATCTTGTCGGCCAGCAAACCTATGGTCAGCCCCTCAATGCCATCACGGCTGGCAGCGTCCAGGGCTACGTCCAGAATGGCGGCGCGGGTCAGTTCTCCCTTGCGCATGAATTTTGATGTCATATTCATATTACATTGATTGTGTTGAAAAGATTCATGTCTACAGTAGCGATGCCAAAAAGTGATGCAAACAAATGAATTTATCGAACGCTCGTACTATTATGCACAGCGCCTTAAAAGTCAAACCAGATTGCGTCTTTAGAGGAGAGTATCTATATCAGGACTTACGCAAAATTACCCCAGCTGCGTTACAGCGCCTCGCTGGGACAATTTTGCGTAAGTCCTGATTGCTCTGCCTCCTGTCTTTTCGTTTTTTTGTTTTCTGCTTAGTCTTGGCTCATTCCTGGCTTATTCCTGATTATGGGTCTGGTCCAGCTGTCTTCTGTCACGCTTGGTTGGTCTGGTTGTCAGCTTCGCTGTTGGTTCACGGAAATACTTCCTGTCTTCTGCCACTTTGGCGCGTTTTGCTGCGCTCTCTGCAGTTTCTTCATACATGGTCTGGGCGATGGTGGCCGAGCCACGGGTTTCCAGTATGCGCAATATCCTGACTTGCCACACCTGTTCAGCCTGCTGCACCTCGATCAGGTCGCCGACTTTGACATTATGCGCAGGCTTGACGCGCTGCTCGTTTTGCAAGGCGCGGCCCAATTCTATGGCATTGGTTGCCAGGCTGCGGGTTTTAAAGAATCTGGCTGCCCATAGCCATTTATCGATACGGGTGGTGTCACTCATGAAGGATGTCGCTTTTCTTTACCAAGTGTACGGACCAATTACTATCCAGTATGGCCCTAAAAAATACGTCCATTCTATTTTGATGCAATTTATGGCGGCTGTCAGTCAAATCCTAGGCATTTTCGCCCAATGTTTGTGCATACAACAAAGCGCGTCACGAAATTGGACTATGTTGCAGTGCGCATAGACAATAAACTGAACGACCGTACAATTCGGCAAAGTTTTGCATTAATTTATATACTTTCGCATGCTTGCCAATTTGGTCGGATCAGCTCATGAGCTCTGTTGAAGAACTAAGTGGAAAAAAGCGCGCAATCCTCATTGCCGCAGAGAAATGCTTTGCAGCGCAAAGCTACGAAGGCGTGTCCATACGCGACATCGCCCACGAAGCTGGCGTACCCATCGCTCTGATAGGTTATTACTTTGGCGCAAAAAATGAGTTGTATCACGCCATCTATGAACATCACAGCGGCTACATAGCCGAACGCCTGAATGGCTTGCGCCACGCACGCACACATAGTGCACCGGGTGTAGCACTGGATGCCATCATCGCTGCCTTTGTGATGCCGGTATTGAAACTCAATGAAAAAGCCGAAGGCGCTAACTTTTCACGCATGGTCATGCGTGGCGTGATTGACCAGCACGAAGCCAGCGATCGCATCACCCGTGAATTTTACGACCCCATGGCACGCGAATTCATCGCAGCACTGCACGATGCCCTACCCCATGCCACCGCAGACAGCGTCTACTGGAGTTATCAGTTCGCCCTTGGGGCATTGCTGCATCATGTGGTGGACACAAGGATAGAGCGCTTGTCTGATGGTCTGTGCCCTGCCCGCCAGGCTGACCTGGCCGCACCACATTTGCTGAAGTTCATTACGGAAGGTATACGCTCGACGACCAGCATCAATTAGGCGGCATCATTTCAGCAGGCGCGATTCAGAATACGCTCACCTCAAGCTGGATTCTTGCCCAGGAACTGGTGATCGGAAATGATGGCACCAGCTTCATCCAGCTGCAAAAAATCGAAACCGACAGAAACCGTCCTGCCATCGGCGTCCTGCATTTCCCACTGAAAGTACACACCACGATGATGGTTTTGTACTGCACCACAATGATGGAAACGATAGCCCGCCTGTTGCACCCATTTATGATAGGCGATGCTAACCCGCGCATCCAATTCTTCATAGCCTTGCACAGCCATTGATGGCGTGAAATGCCAGCCATTTTTTGCCCACAGGCGGCGGATACGGGCTTTGCGTTGCTCCTCATCCGGTTCATTCCAGACAGCGATATAATCTTCTGTCAGTGCGTTGATATTGAATTCGGTGTTCATATTTTTCCTTGGTTTTCATGTTGAGATGCAAAGCGTCTGCTTGCTAACCGACGATGACGACTTTACCTATATGCTGGCGTGACTCAAAGTGCTGATAGGCGAGCCTGGCCTCTTCCCATGCAAACACCTTGTCTATCCTGGGTCGCAATTGATGCAGCTCCAAGGCGCGATTCATTTCTTCAAAATCATTGCGACTACCGACAAAAACACGGCGGATATTGAGCAGCCCGGCAAAAATACGTGGATCGAGAGCATCACCCGCCTCGGCAGAAGAAGCCAGCGCAGCGATCAGGGTCAATTGGCAATCAAGCGCTGCGGAATTGATGGACTTGGGTAAAGTAGCAATACTGCCGGTTTCAACGATATGGTCCATGCCGCGTCCGGCAGTCAGTGCCCGGACTTGCTTGTCCCAATCGGGATGTTCCACATAGTTGACAACCTCGTGCGCGCCATGTTCTTTCAGCACAGCAGCTTTGCCTGCACTGGAGGTAATGGCGATCACGCGGGCACCGGCCATTCTGGCAAACTGTGTTGCGAACAGGGCTACTCCACCTGCTCCTATGGTGAGTACGGTTTCACCGGGAATAATGCGACGTGACCCATTCAGTGCTGACCAGGCAGTCAACGCGGCGCAGGGCAGGCAGGCGGCTTCTGCATAAGACAGGTGTTGCGGTGTCCGGACCAGACCTTGCTCATTGGCCAGCACATACTCTGCCAGCATGCCATCACGGGTGCAGCCATATTGTTCGGCGGCCTGCTCCATCGTCAGGCGGCCCGATTGCCATTGCGGAAAATAGCTGCCGGCAACCTTGTCGCCAATGGCAAACCGCTTCACCTTGCTCCCCACCGCAACAACTTCGCCAGCGCCATCACTGAGTGGCACGACGCCGGATACAGCGGGAAGCGGGTAACGCCCCTGCATGATCAGGGTATCGCGGAAATTCAAAGACCTCGCATGGACGCGAACCAATACCTCATAGTCGCCAGGCTCGGGGGTAGGCGTGTCGCGCAATACCAGACCGTCCATATTGCCAACGCTGCCCAGATGATAGGCTTGCATAACTCTCTCCAATACATAGTTTGATAAGGAAATTTGTGACATCGCGATAAGTGATATTCTAGTGAGCCTTAACTGCGCAAACTACGCAGGCAGTCCATGCTTAGTAGCAGATCGTCCAATTCATGGAAGCTGTTTTGCACATTCGTACAAACCGGGGGTGAGATGGATCCACTAGACGACGTATTTGCCGCCATGCGCGTGCAAAGCGCCATTTATGCCAAGCTGGAAACCATAGCGCCCTGGGGCCTGAGCCTGGCAGGCGGCAAAAGTGCCAGGTTTGGCCTGGTCGTCAAAGGCAGTTGCCTGTTCCAGATGGAAGATATGTCCGAGCCCATCATCATGCAGACAGGTGATTGCTATGTCATGGCTGGCGGTTTACCTTATGTCCTGTGCAGTAGCCTGGACAGCGCCAGGGTGAGCTGCACCCAGGCAGTGCGCGACAAGATAGGTGGTCTGGTGGAATTGGGCTCGGGTCAGGGTGAACGTGCCACCATCATCTGCGGCTGGTTTTCTTACGACCAGAGTTCTGCCCTGTCGTTGACCAGCCTGATACCTGGTGTATTGCATGTGCGTACAGACAGCCAGCGCAATGAGGCTTTACAAGCCAGCCTGCAAATCCTGGCGCTGGAGGCCACCAGCACTGATCTGGGTTCCAGCCTGGTAGTAAGCCGCCTGGCAGACATCATCTTTGTACAGGCCATACGCGCCCACATTGCTCATGCAGGCGCTGACGAGCTGGGCTGGTTTGCAGCATTGGCAGATAAAAAACTCGGTGCAGCCCTGCGCGCCATGCATCAGAATATGGCGCAGGCCTGGACAGTGGAAGCATTGGCACAAATAGCCCTGATGTCACGCTCTGCCTTTGCCCTGCGCTTTAAAGAAAAGGTCGGTGAAACGCCGCTGGAATACCTGACCAGATGGCGCATGTTCAAAGCCAGTTGCCTGTTGCGGCAAAACGATAAGTCCCTGGGTGAGATTGCCGACATGATAGGTTATGAATCCGACGAGGCGTTTAAACGTGCGTTCAAACGTGTCCATGGCATGCCCCCTGGGGAGTTTCGCCGTGCTGTTGCGCATTAGTTCCTCATGAAATACCAATGAGGGAAAATATACAAACGGCGAAATGAAGCTCAGACGCTGGTTATAATGGCGACTATGGAAGCTATCATTTTTATCGGACTACAAGCCAGCGGGAAATCCTCTTTTTACAAAGAGCATTTCTTCAACTCCCATCTGCGCATCAGCAATGACCTGCTCAAGACCAAATCAAGGGAAACGAAACTGCTGGAGTTGTGCTTTGAATCCAGTATGCCACTGCTCATAGACAACACCAATGTTACGAAAGCTGTGCGCCAACACTACATAGAAAAAATCAAGGCCAGGCATTATCGTCTGACTGCCTATTATTTCAAGACTGACCTGGAGCGCTCGCTCGCCTGGAATCAACAGCGCAAGGAAGTTGTTCCTCCCATCGGCATCTTCGCCACGCATAAAAAACTGGAACTACCCAGCTACGATGAAGGCTTTGATCAACTCTATTACGTCGATTTTATAGATGGCAAATTGACTGTCACTGATTGGAAAAAATGAAGTTTGATGAACTGGAAAAAATCATGCGCGGCTATGAAACAGCGCATGATGATTACGTCCCCACCGGAACGTATATGATTGCCCGCATCGATGGCCGCGGCTTTACCCGCCTGACCAAAGAAACCTGCACATTTGAAGCACCGTTTGACATCAGGTTCCGCGACCTGATGGTGGAAACCTGCAAGCATCTGATGAATTGCGGCTTCAAGGTCATCTATGCCTATAACCAGAGCGATGAGATTTCCTTATTGTTTGACTTGCATATCAATGCCTTTGGCCGCAAATTAAGAAAATACAATTCCCTGCTGGCGGGTGAAGCCTCAGCCAAATTCAGCTTGATGCTGGGCCAGGTTGCCGCTTTTGATTGCCGTATTTGCCAGTTGCCGACTCAAAACCTGGTCGTCGATTATTTTCGCTGGCGCAATGAAGATGCCAATAGAAATGCCTTGAACGCACATTGCTACTGGCAGCTCAGAAAAGAGGGCAAGTCACAAAATGAAACCACCAGCTGCATAGAAGGCAAGTCACTGGCGGAGAAAGAAGCTTTACTGCACAGCAGGGATATCAATTTCAAGACCCTGCCTCTATGGCAAAAACGCGGTACTGGCCTGTACATGGTCGAAGAACAGAAAGTCGGTTTTAATCCAAAAGAAAATAAAGAAGTTGTCAGTACAAGAAAAATCTTGAAGACAGACTATGAATTGCCGCAGGGGGACACATATAGTGAATTCTTGTGGCATCTTATAAGCAGCCAAAGTACTTGATCTTGCATCATCAAATTTATCAGGAAAAAAATGACTCAAGAATCCTATCAAGAGCAGATGAACTACTGGCTAGATTTGTGGAAAAAAGGGGAGCCTGTATTACCCCTTTTGATATCAGTATGTGAAGAAGGTATTGCAAAAACAGGTGAAACAAGTTTTTTCTCGAATGCTCCAATTGAGGTACAGGAGCGCATACTCGAAGATATCCAGCTCTTTCGACAACATGGGTCCAGGGTGTTTTTTATAGTGGGAGGAAACTTCTATCATGACAAAACCAAGGAAATGGAGAAAGTGATAGAGATACTTGAAACGGGCAACTTGATAGATAAAGAAGCCATTCAGGTATTGCCATTACCAAATGCCATAGAGGGCGTTACGTTCATTCATGGTGGAGAACTTTTGCAAGAAATACTGAACTATGATCCCAAACTAAGCGATTGCAGTTTTACAGAATTCTCAATACGACGAACTATCCCTCATTATTCTGCAAAGTACATAGCAGAATTTTCTATACTGTTCGAACACTTCGTGCGCAATTACCTAGACGAGGAAAAATTTGAACGGACATTGGTTTCACGATGGGCAGCGAGTTTTGCACTCACAGATGCAATTCAACAAGCAGCACAGCTGGAAAAAATATTTTTCCCTACAATGTCTATCGAGAAACAGAAAATTGGTAGCCGGAATTACTATGAAGTCAGGCTAAATGATTTCTTTGGTCATTCAACGGTTTTTCTTTGCAAGGAAATTGAACTTGTAAAATTAGAACGACTGGAAATCTCTGATGAGAACTGCTCAAGCGAATAAACAAACTGAGCTTCGGCTGTTACATTCAAGCACATCGAGTTCTGGTAAGCCGTAGTTCTGCTGCCTATGCCGAGCTCAAGTGAATATGTATCTAAATTAGAAGCCTCACTAAGAGCCATACTCCACAAAACAACACTCAAGACATCAGTGTATGCCTTGTGCACTACAAATTGTAGCAAGTGGACATATATAATAAGTCTCTATTGCAATTGCTAAGAACCGATGCCGACTGATCACAACGACAGCAATGCACAGCACATCCCCTTTCAGGCGTATGTGCTGGCACCCATGTTTGCGCCACTTACCTGGTTGCTTGCGGCTGTGGCGACAAATCTTTATGGCCGGGGACTGAGTCTGGCTGCATTTGGCATGAAGTTCTTGTTCATGCTGCTATTGCTGTCAGGTTCTTATGCATTGTGTACACCCTTGCTGCATATCTTGGCGGGGCTGGTGCGCAAGCCACAAAAAAGCAAATACGCAGGATTTATAGTTGCCGCAATCGCGGCACTGACACTGGGCGTGCTGTATGCGCAGCCCTGGTTTCAGGATGCTCGGCATTCAACGCAAAACCTCGTATATCTGGTATTCATACTGCTCACCAGCCTGGGCATGTTTGTGAGCCTGAAAAACCTGTTCTCGCCAGCAGATAGTAACAACTACCCCGTTAGTCTCGCATGGATGAGCAGGCAGCCCAGCGCTTGGGGTTTATTTTCACTATCCAAAGGAATTTTAGCCCTGCTCATCATTTGTTCGGCAAGTTATTTGAATTCACTGCCGCCCCTGAGTTTTAATTTCTCCAGTGTGTTTAACTTTTTATATAAACAGGGAAATTTTGCCGAAGAAGCTTTTACAGCATCTGTCTTTGACATCAATCCAGGACATTTTCTGGACTGGTGTTTTTACAGCGCTATCATACTGGCTGTAGCAGCGATGGCATCTGCGCTGCAGGCAAAAATACGCGGAGAGGATTCCTTGTATCATGCAACTGGCTGTATCTGTGGTGTGCTTGCTTTGGCTGTTTTTGACCCCAAGCTGGGCTTTATCGCAGGCCTTGCTTACAGTCTGGCTTCTTATAGTTTGGCATTAACAAAGAGGGAATAGAAGTTTATTCAAGCACAGCCATCCCCCTTCCCGGCTCATATAATCAAGCCAGGCTCAAAGGCCAAGAAAATCAAGCAGCTTGTCCAAGGTGTCGGAAAAGAGCCCGGTCATGATGCAGGTCAGTAAATACATGCCAACTACGGACCTGAGTGCATATTTCTGCAGCCGCGCCGGGGTCCATTTTTCCTCTGCTTTTTGGGGCGTTTTTTTTGCGACTTTCTTTTGCGGTGGCTTTTTTGAATTCTGGTCCGGCTGCAAGGTAAGACGCATATCTACATAGTTCTGCCACCAACTGACCGATTCACGATTAACTTCATATTGCAAGGCATCTTTCTTGTCTGAACCTAACTTCTGTAACAACTTGTGCATAGCCAGGAGCTGTTCATGAATTTCTGCAAAGGCCTTGAACTTTTCTTCGTTTGGAATAGCCATCAATAATTGAAAAGCGGCAGCTGTCGGTGTGCCATAGGGCAGGCTCTCCATGTCACGACGCCACTCGCGCGCGTTAGCACGCCTGACCAGGTTGATGACTGCTGCCGAATGCTGGCGGCGCTTGGGCAATAAGTTTTTCCAGTCGTAATACGCAGTCAAAAATTTGACCAGTGGGTAGCGCTCGTCGAAGGATTCATTGATTACCTGCACAAAAGCCTGTTCCAGCCTGACCTTGAAATCCAGATTTCCCCAGGCTGGCTGCTCCAGTAATTGCCTGAGCTTTGCTTCTTGCTGACGGACATCAGTCCTCAGCAATATGTTACAAACTTGCAGGGCCGCAGTTGCTGCATCAGGTGGGTGATTACCAGTGGCAGCATTGCTGCTGCCTTGCCCGGGCATTTCAGAATCTGACTGCGCAATATTTTTAAGATTTGCCTTGTTCGAGAAATAAGCAATTTGAGGACGTGGGCCCGGTTTCCATTTTTGTCTCAGTTGCTGTTCCAGGGTATTGTCAGATTCCAGATTTAAATCCAGATTGACGGACCAGTCCAAAGGCTGGTCCAGCACATGTCCAGGAAAACCGCCAGGTACCTCTGTCTTTTGCTGAGTTTGTTCAACAGCTTGAGGCACAGGGCGCGGCCCTGGCGGTACCGTTTGGGTTTGGGACTGAGTTTGACCACCCCAGGATAAAATTTGTGCATCCAGGTCCGTCGTACTGGGCAGGGATGGGTCTTCCTCCGGCCTGGTGTCTGGCTGGAGTATCGCTGCCATGTCCAGCTCAGGCAGGTCTGGCTGCTCTTCAGTGAAATTGGGGCCCGGCGCCTTGTCAGTATCGCTTGCTGTGGAAAGCGCCAATTCATAGGCCTGCCGCAAGGCCTTGAAACCTTCAGGATCATCTTCAGGGTTGACCTGCTTCAGACGCGCGGCATAGGCAAGTTTGATTTGCCGCTTGTCATCTGTGGCGGCAATACCAAGGTGGACGAAGGGTTTCATAACAAGGGCGCGCCCTCGAATCGGGTCAGCACTTCCGTGAACGCCTCATTGGCCTTGGCAATTTCTCTTGGGTTTTGTCGTGCCAGTATTTGCTCATACTGGCTGAGGCGTGCAGCAACCCATTCACGGCGGTTACCAAGATTTTGTTCATACAGCCGTTTCAGGCGTTCCAGCATGGCCTGATTTTCAAGTTGATCACGCGGATGTATTTTCAATGCACGCATCGCCACCAGGCTGCGTTCAAGTTGCTCTGCCGACATCGCGCCGGGATTTTGTTCTATGACCAGGTTTTGCTTTGCCCCTGTGGCTTTAATGGTAGCTTCCACTTCCAGCAAGCCATTGATGTCATAGGTGAAACGAATGTCTACACTGCGGTCCGTATTCGGCGTAAAAGGCAGGGGAAGAGTGAAGGCTCCCAGCGCAATATTGTCTTTGGTTTCGCGACTTTCCCCCTGGTAGACCCTGATATCGATCTGTTCCTGCTTGTCACTGATGGGTTGAAATTCCTTGGAGCGGCTGACTGGTACTACCGTGTTACGTTCAATCAGAGGACTGAACAAACCAGTGCGATACTCGCCGTCACCGTACTCTTCTGATACTGCGATACCGAGCGAATAAGGGCAGACATCCGTCATGACAACTTCATTAAGTGCCTCGTCCCTGGCTTTTAGGCCAGCCTGGACGGCAGCGCCGATGACGATGGCCTCATCCGGATTGATATCACGGCTGGGGAAGCGGCCAAACAAACGGGTCAACAGACGATGGACGATAGTCATGCGGGTAGAGCCGCCTACCATTACAACGCGGTCAAGCTCATTCGGCCTGATATTGGAATCACGCAGTGCGCGCTCTATAGGCTGGCTCAGGCGTTGCAGCAAGTCTGCGCACAGTTTCTCATAAGCAGTGAGACTGACCTCCCAGAGCAGCTCAGATTCATTGTGACGGTAAGAAAAGGTGGCATGATCCCCACCTGACAGGGCGCGCTTGACCCGCTCTGCTTCTGTGCGCAAATGGGTACGCTGGGCGGCGCTCAAATCGGTCTCAATAATACCGGCAGTCTTGCCGGCATGTTCAATGAAGCCCTTGACCAGCACCCCGGTAAAATCTTCACCACCAAGGAAATTGTCACCTGCAGTTGCACGGACTTCCATGATGCCTGCAAACAATTCCAGAATGGACACATCAAAGGTGCCGCCACCAAGATCAAACACCAGGAATTGTGATTCTTTAGGCGCCAGGTGCAGACCATAGGCCAGTGCGGCAGCCGTTGGTTCGTTCAACAAACGTTCTACCTTCAGGCCTGCCAATTCACCGGCAATGCGGGTGGCCTTGCGCTGGGTGTCGTTAAAATAGGCTGGTACGGTAATGACGGCTTCAGTCACTTTTTCACCAAGAAAAGCCTCGGCATCGGCAACCAGTGACTTCAGCACCAGCGCAGATAACTCTTCTGGCCGGTAGTTTTTACCCGCAAGCCGCATGCTCTTTTCCGTACCCATGTAGCGTTTGAAAAGAGCAGCAGAACGGTCAGGATTGGTCAGCAAGCGGTCACGTGCAGGCAAGCCTACCAGCACTTCGCCGTTGTCGTTGATACTGACACAGGAAGGTGTCAGCACATGACCCAGCGCGTTGGCAATCAATTGCGCCTGACCATCTTTCCAGACAGCGATCAAGCTATTGGTTGTACCCAGATCTATACCGACTATCATTTCAAAAGCCTTTATTATAAATTCCGACTAAAATTGTTTAGTACCACTAGTGGACCGGCCAGCCATAGGCCGCACATTGACGGGCAATCGCAGGTGTCCAGAATTTACTTGGTAAGAACAAGGCGACACCTGGAAATGCATCATGTATCAACACCGGCAAATAATTGGAGAGCAGGCGATTAACCGGCAAATGCTTGCGTATCAACAAAATTGCGGAAGTACACACATCGTCACTCGATATTCTATAGGGCAGCTCTGCGCCTAGCGTCATCGGTATTTCGTCTGTCATGAAGTCCGCCATGAAACCCAGGCGCGCATCAAACGGCCTGCATCCTTTGTAGGAGTTCAGTTTTTTGGCGATAACTTCAAGCTGAGGCGGTGTCAGCAAACCCTGGGGATCAAAAACGATTTGCGCGAAGCGATCTACATTCTCATCTGTATAGGCTTGATTATGTGCCTGTACTATGCAAGCCCAGACTACCCTTCCTCCTCGATAAAGGGAGAAGTAAGTCTGAAACCACAGATTGAAATACTTGTCCTTGAACCAGTCAATTCTCTTGGTCGTCAGGTACTCACGCTGATGCATGGGCCAGTTGTCTATCAATTGCTGTACGGCGGGCATTTCATCATTGATGCTGGCAGCCCGCTGCGTAAAGGCAGCCTTTCCCCATTGCTTGAAGGCAGAACGCAGTTGTTGCGAGGTTTCTTTAGCAAACAGTCGTCGTAATATAGCCTGTAAAGGGAAAAAAGGCATCCCCATCTCGCCACCTGTTGCATTGAAGACCGCAACCAAAGACCTGGCCGGGCTGGCAGTGATGCTTTTTTTCTCAGGAAAACGCTGCCCGAATTGCGCAGTGCTGTACCAGTCAACATGGCAGCCGGCTGCTTTGGCGATGACCTTGCTGCAATAAAACGCAACACAATACAAAAAATTCATATTCGCAGTGCGGGCTGTGAACTCATCTTCAGTCATGCTCAGGCTGTTTTGCAATTCGCCCAGCAGATAATCTACCCTTAACAGGCTGGGCAAGGAAAAATCCAGCTTTAGCTGATACAAGGCTCTTTGAAAGCAAATGCCATCATCAAACGGGTAGCGTGCAATCAGTGCATCGAGGTAGCGTGAGCCTATTTCATTACTATTCCAGCCCGGCTCAGGCAAGGATAAAAATGAAGGGCAGCGTGCCGCAATGACTGGCGACTCTGACTCATAACTGGCTTGCGAAGGCTTGAGCTTGCGATCATATTCCATAGGTTTGCGCCAATGGGTATCACAACGACTGGACAACAAAGCGGTAAACTCAGGCAATATTTCATCAAGCATGGGGAAGATTGCCTCGGGATAGCGATACACTTGCACCATGCCGGCAAGCAGACCCGGGCCTTGTTCTGAGCGTGAATATGGCAGGGCCAGTACCAGACCATGCAAAACCTCGGGCACAACCGAAAATTCGATCAACAGGGTAAGAGCGCAGGCAGAATCGGGCATGAACGTTGCGCGGCTCTCAGCCATCAGCTTGACGACAGTGCCCGCCATATTGGTTTGCAACCACACCTGTTTTCTTTGCTCGAAATCATCTGCACCGCTATCCAGTTTTTCTTCCCAGCGCCTGCCACTTTCATGCAATTCATAAAGCGTCGGTGGCCAATCACTTTTAGGCAACACCTGAAACGCTGCTGCGGCGACATCTGCTGCCATGGCAATGGCAGTACGCAGAGATGATGTAAGCAGCATGAGACGGTATCCTAAAAACTGGTATGAATAATGATGGCTGCCTGATGTTGCACAATTGCAATTTTACCTCTTGAACTCATCTGATCTGGCCTGATTATCCCTGGCGAAATGTCTAAGAAAAAAGTTCTTAGTGCAAAATAAAAAACCCCATAGTTTAACATCCTGCATATGATCAGGAGTGAATTCTGCGCGCCAGACAATTAAATTCAGAGCTAAAAGCGGGACAGCACTACGAGCCAAAAATTGGCAATGAAAATCTGCTATCCAAAGCTGGAGCTCAAGATAAAACCGAAAATTTCAAGAACCCACTATCCAGCCTTCAAGCGGATCAAATTCCGGCAAACCAAAATTCTGACCGCGTCTGTCATGAGCCCAGGCGGCCAAAACCATGCATAGCACGGCATCCAGCAAATCGGCGCTACCATCGCTCAATAATGCATCGCCAAAATTACCTGCATGGAGTTTGATTTTCCATGGTGTAGCGCCGGCTTTCAGCGCCTGCAGGATGTGCTCGCGGGCCTGCCTGCGCTCTGGAGTTTGCTTGCTCTTGTCATCGCTTTTATACGAAGCTTTGGTGATGCTGCGTGCCACCATGCCGGGATAAGCTTCGAGGGCGATGCGTTGCGGGTCGCCTTCAACCATGCCAGGGATGCTGACACGGGCATCCAGCAAGCGTGGGGCACCTGCGTGCAGCATATAGGCCACCGGGGGATTCACCCATTTCATCGACGGTGAAGAGCCAGCGGGGATGTCGGTTGCTCTGTGGGCAAATTTATTACCAACGGCACGGGCATCACAAAATGCCTTGAATTGCAGGCGTAGTTCTGCGCGCGTTTGTGTTTGCAGATGGCGCATCAAATCTGGCCAATTGGCTGGCCAGTGCAGATGTTCCACCAGTTCGCGTGGCAAGGAAAATGGCAAGTCGAAACCCGCCAGCCAGGGGCCAGGTTGCATGAGCCAGTTGTCAAAAGCAGCAAAATCGCTGAGTGTTTGCAGGGACTCCAGGTACAGCACACCAGCTTGCATCTGGCCGCTGGCGATCGTGATGCCTTTGCGGCGTGATGGTGCCGAGGTGAAATCCACACCGTGCAATTTCATCCGTAATGCCCAAAGGTGACGACGCGCATGAGGCCACGGTAAATCAGATAAGCCGTGCCATGCCAGGCGCGTTTGTACCAGGCCTTCTTTTGTACATCTTCTGCAAAGATTTCTGTACCATCAGCTATGCCTAATTCCAGCTCATGCGCCAGGCTTGCTGTAAATGTCTTGTCGCGGATGACAACATTGGCTTCGTGGTTGACGAACAGGCTGAGTCCGTCAAAGTTACTGGAGCCAACAGTGGCCCAGTCTTCATCGATAACGGCGACTTTGGCATGCAATTGCGTCTTGCCATATTCGACTATGCGCACGCCCGCTGTCAGTAATTTGGGGTAAAAAGACTGTGAGACTGCATCCTGCAAGGCGAACTGGCCAACACCTAGCAAGAGCACCACATCTACACCGCGAGTGGCAGCAGACACGAGGGCACGGCGGAATTTTCTGCCGGGGGCAAAGTAAGGCGTGACCAAAATGGCGCGTGATCTTGCCATGCCCAGCGCCTGCAGGTAGGCGCGTTGTATGGTGGCGCGGTTACGCAAGTTGTCGCGTACCACCAGCGCCGCCGAAGTGACTTGCTTACCTGCGACCTTGGCATCGGCATGCAAATGCTTCATCAACGCAAAGCGGGTACGCAAACCCAGCTTGCCCAGCTTGCGCCATTGTGATTCGACTTCCAGGTGGATATTAGCAACGAGGGGGCCAGTGACGGTAACAGCAAAGTCCCAGCGAGGAAAAGGCAAAGCCAGGCCAGAACCATCGTCAGCAATACAGTCGTCAATGATATTCAAGCCACCGACGATGGCGACTTGCCTGTCAACCACACAGATTTTTCTATGGGTACGGGCCAGGCCGCGCTTGAACCATGGGTTAAAGCAGCGGCAAACTACGCCCTGCTCATTAAAACGCCTTGTCAAATCAATCGCATGGCTTCTGTCACTGCCTATCCAGTCTATGACCACCCTGACCTGCACACCACGCGCTGCTGCCTGCACCAGTGCAGCCTGCACAGACTGCGCAGTCTGGTCCGCCGCAAAGATATAGGACTCCAGATACACTTCATGCTGTGCCTGGTCGATGGATGCAATCAAGGCGGGGAAAAACTGGGCACCGCTGTGCAAAAGCTCTACATCATTGCCTTCAATGAAATGCAGTTTACTCATGAGCTTTTTGTTGTGTCCAGTAATTCAAGGCTGACGGTGATAGGTACATGATCGGACAATGTAGTCCAGGGTGCGCCTTTCATGACATGCGCCTCTTCCACCTTGAAGCCACGCAGATACACACGGTCCAGGCATAACCAGGGCAAGCCAGCGGGGAAGGTGCGGGCATGGCCGCCGGAGTTTTTACTCAATATCTTGCGCATGCCCTTCAGCGAAAAGCGTGATGCCGCAGGCTGCGCCTCAACATCAAAGGCTTCGATGACAGCCAGTTCCTGGTAAAGGGTCTGGCTCAGGCGCTGGCTCCAGTCATTGAAGTCACCGGCAATTATCAGTGGCGCATCGGCAGGTAAATCTTGTTTGATGGTTTTTATCAGTGCCTGTATTTGTCGACGCCTGCTGCCAGCAAACAAACCAAGATGAATCACAAAACAATGCACCTGGATTTTGTCGATCTGCACGATGGCATGCAAGATGCCACGCTGCTCATAAGCATGGTCTGATACATCATGATTGGTGAAAGAGGCGATTGGAAAGCGGCTCAGCAAGGCGTTGCCATGGTGGCCATGCTCATACACGGCATTCATGCCATACACTGCCTGATGGGATTGTCCTGCCAGGAAATCATGTTGACTCTCTTGCGGCCAGAGTGTGTGATTTTCTGCATGCAGGTCATGTTGCCCCTGTACTTCCTGTAAAAATACCAGGTCAGCATCGAGCAAATCTATCGCTTCCTTGATACCGTGGATGCGGGCCTTGCGGCCAAATGCACTGACGCCCTTGTGGATATTGTAGGTGGCAATGCGAAGCTTCATGGTGGTTCCCTTTAGCTTGTTAAACCTCGATCAGCTTTGGCAGTTGCAGTATGGCTTCAGCATTTGATGCGGAGAAGCACTTGTCTGCGGCATCCTGCCATGGCAACCACAGGTATTGCAGATGTTCACGCGGTGCCAGCCTGATTGTTACATCGGGGCTGACACGCAGGCCAAACACATGCTCGGTATTTTGCGTCACACCCGGCGCATAGCGATGACGCCACACCGGGTAGATTTCATATATATTGGTCAGCCCCCAATCTTGCAAGTCGAATTGCAGGGCATCAATACCGGTTTCTTCAGCCACTTCACGGATGGCGGTGGTCTGCCAGGCCTCGTCCACGGTATCTTTCGACCCTGTGACAGATTGCCAGAATCCCGCCTTGTCAGCGCGTTCCAGCAATAGAACATCAAGTGCAGCGGTGTAAATAACTACCAGGACAGATTCAGGGATTTTATGCGTTGACATGCCAGGCCGAAATGATGATCCGGTGTTTTCAAAACCACCATTCTAACGCCTTTGGCTCATCCATATTTGATACCGCAAAGTAAAACGGCACTCCCTGAGCAAGATGCTCAATAGAATGCCGCTAAAACCAGAGCAACGTAGACCAATGTACCTTAACAGGTACCTTAATACGGACCAACGCTGCCTTGAAATATTTTCGCCTGCCTGGTCAGTGATATTTATTTCTTCTCGAAGTAAGTACCCACGCAAACCATGCTGTCACCAGCGCCGCGCTCGCAATATGAACGTTTCAGGTCATAACTCTGCGTCGCAGGATTATTGAACTTATAAGGGCCATACCAGCCTTTGGACGAGGTCTTCACCAAGTCTATCATGCCCTTGATGAAGGCGTTACCATCTACATCCTTCATGGTCATCAGGTTTTTACCTACCATTTTTGCATTCGCACCCTGCGCCAGACAATTTCCTTCAAAGTCATACACAAAGACATATAAGTCTTTTTCCTTGAATGCGCCATCAGGATGATCAGTGAACACTTTGTAGGCTTTTTCTGCGCCAGCTGACTTGACGAGGGCAACGGCTTTTTTGACCATGTCCTGCGCTTCAGCCTCTGAACCATGTTCGCCTGCGGCAAGAACCGGTGCCGCGCATGCAGCAATTATAAAACCCAGCGGCAATATTTTTTTAAACTGATGCATCATCATTCCCCCTCAAAAAGTGAACACTTACACATACGGAAAGTAGCCCGGCACTAGCAATTTGTTTCTTTATAGCAGTTTTTTGGCGCAGGTTCATTCTTGCAACAAGAGTTGACATTGAGGGATACTTGCTGCGTTGCCATAGATATAGAACAAACTAATCTGAGATAGACGACTGTCAGCAAGCAAAGCTGTGCAGTCTGCATCTTTTATGCAACGCAGCAAATATAAAAAAAGGCCTGCAGAGCAGGCCTTTCGGGTCCAACAAATAACAACGCAAATGAAGACTTACTTCTTCACCGGCACAGCAGGCGGCATTTCTTTTTCCTGCAATTGCCTGACTTGCGGCACCAGCTTATTGTGGGCATCCAGGAAGGCAGCAACAATGACCTTGGCTTCATTAGTATTGCTCCAGCCTGCACCAAAGCCACCGCCAGCGGCACCAAAGCTGAGACCACCCATGCCCAGATCTGTGGTCTTGGCAGAACCGGTTGCGGCTGCCAGTTGCTCGGTGGTTTCATTATCAGTCAATAATAAAACCACTTGTGCTTCCTTGAAGCTGACCTTCTCTGCGTATCCTGTGAAATTTTTCAGGAAAGGGATCATGCCCATGATGGCACCAATGCCGCCACCGGCCTTGCTTTCAGAAAAAGTCAGGCTGGGGGTAATCGTGTATTGCGCTTCATAGCCTTTGCCCTTGGACACCGTAGAATTTTTACGGATAATGCCCTGGTCCTTGAGTTCCTGTTCCTGTATCACGGCCTTCAAACCAGATGAACGGTCCACCACGCGGAAGCAACCACTTTGCTGTGCCAGCAAACGTATCAAAGGCACAGGTGAAGACGGCAGATTGTACTGGCTGCTCATGGTGTAGCCGTTCGGGTTCTCGACCAGAGACAAGGTCGCCACAGGCGCATCACACTTGACCAGGGTCTTGCTGGCACCCTTGGCACCAGCAGGGCCGGCAGCGCCTGTCACTTCAGAAGAACCTTCACCAAGCTCGGTTTTCTTTTCTCCGCAAGCGGCGAGAAACAAACTGCTGCTCAACAATAAAAATAAGGCTGTCTTGTTATTCACTTGCATACTCTTTTCATTGTTGTCAGTTTCATTAATACGTCCTTGCGGATGAAGAATTACGCGAGTTTTGGTTCTGCTGCACGCAAACGGATATGCAGTTCACGCAATTGTTTTTCATCAACTTCAGACGGTGCTTGTGTCAACAGACATTGGGCACGCTGGGTTTTCGGGAAAGCGATGACGTCACGGATGGATTCTGCACCTGTCATCATGGTGACGATACGGTCCAGTCCAAAAGCCAGGCCACCATGTGGAGGTGCGCCGTATTGCAATGCATCCAGCAAGAAGCCGAACTTCAATTGTGCTTCTGCATCATCGATCTTCAATGCGCGGAACACTTTGCTTTGTACCTCAGCACGGTGGATACGGACAGAGCCGCCGCCCAGTTCCCAACCATTGAGGACCATGTCGTAAGCCTTGGCGATACATTTGCCTGGATCTGTTTCCATCAAGTCTTCATGGCCATCTTTTGGTGCCGTGAATGGATGATGCGTCGCTGTCCAGCGATCGTTTTCTTCATCATGTTCAAACATAGGGAAGTCAACTACCCACAATGGTTTCCATACGTCTTCAAACAAGCCATTGGCTTTGCCGAATTCACTGTGGCCGATTTTCACGCGCAATGCGCCGATGGCGTCGTTCACCACTTTAGCCCTGTCAGCGCCGAAGAAAATCAGATCGCCATCTTGCGCGCCCGTCAGTTCCAGGATTTGTGTCAAAGCTGCGTCATGAATGTTCTTGACGATAGGAGACTGCAAGCCATCACGGCCTTGTGCCTTGTCATTGACCTTGATGTAAGCCAGACCCTTGGCGCCATAGATGGCAACAAATTGGGTGTAAGCATCAATCTCGGAACGTGGCATGTTGGAGCCGCCAGGTACACGCAAGCCAACTACGCGGCCATTGACCATGTTAGCTGCACCGGAGAATACTTTGAAATCAACATCCTTCATCACGTCAGTCAAATCTGTGAATTGCAGTTTGACGCGCATGTCTGGCTTGTCGGAACCATACAAGCCCATGGCTTCCGCAAAGTCCATGACAGGGAAAGGATTTGGCAGGTCGATGTCCAGCGTGTTTTTGAAGACCAGACGTATCATGCCTTCAAACATGTCGCGAATCTCTTGCTCATTCATGAAAGAAGTTTCGCAATCGATCTGGGTGAATTCTGGCTGGCGGTCAGCACGCAAATCTTCATCGCGGAAGCATTTGGTGATCTGGTAGTAACGGTCAAAGTTAGCCACCATCAGCAATTGTTTGAACAATTGTGGGGATTGTGGCAGCGCAAAGAAGTTACCAGCGTTGACGCGGGAAGGCACCAGATAGTCACGTGCACCTTCAGGCGTGGACTTGGTCAGCATCGGTGTTTCAATGTCGATAAAGCCGTTCGCGTCAAGGAACTTGCGCACTTCCATCGTTACCTTGTAACGCAGGCGCAGGTTGTTTTGCATTTGCGGACGGCGCAAATCCAGCACACGGTGAGTCAGGCGTGTAGTTTCAGACAGGTTGTCATCATCCAGCTGGAATGGAGGCGTGACGGAAGGATTCAATACTTCCACTTCATGCGCCAGCACTTCGATCTTGCCGGATTTCAGGTTGCTGTTGCCAGTACCATCTGGACGGCTGCGTACCAGGCCAGTAATGCGCAGGCAGAATTCATTACGAACGGATTCAGCAGCTTTAAATACATCAACGCGATCAGGATCGCAAACAACCTGCACCAGACCTTCGCGGTCGCGCAAATCAATAAAGATCACGCCGCCGTGATCGCGACGACGATGCACCCAGCCACACAGGCTGACGGTTTGGCCGAGTAATTCCTCAGTAGTGAGGCCGCAGTATTGGGTACGCATGGACATATTTCTTACCTGTCTGTATTCAAAATTAAAAATGATTTGATGCAGTGGATAACCACATCATTTATTTGGTGGGGAGATGCTCGGGAGCCACCACGCCCATGGAAACAATATACTTGAGTGCGGCATCGACACTCATGTCCAGTTCTATGGCTTGATCCCTGGGTAACATCAGGAAAAAGCCGGAAGTCGGATTCGGCGTTGTCGGTACATACACGCTGACAAAATCACCCTTGAGATGATTGACGACATCACCACCCGGTACACCAGTCAGAAAACCTATGGTCCAGCAATCACGGCGTGGATATTCAATCAGCACGGCTTTGCGGAAGGCATTGCCGGACGATGAAAACAGCGTATCCGATACCTGCTTTACGCTGGAATAAATGGAGCTGACGATAGGAATGCGCTGCAACAGACTTTCCCAGGCTTTGATGACGTAATTACCAATAAAGTTCTGTGCCAGCAAACCAGTCACAAAGACGATCAGCAAGGTCAAAATCGTCCCTATGCCCAGCACCTTGAAACCCACCAGTTTTTCTGGACGCCATTCAACTGGCAACAGTAACAGGGACTGGTCCATGGTACTGATAATGGCATGCAGCACCCACAGCGTGATTGCCAGGGGTACTAAAATCAGCAAGCCAGTAATAAAGTATTTACGCATGGTAATCGCAAGTTTTCTGAGTGAAACGACAATAATAATGGATTAAGGGCTATCAAGGGCAATCAAGAACAGCTCAGGCAGCTTTGCCTGAGTCGCTTGCCGGAGCCGCCGCTGGGGCAGATGCGGCAGTTGTACTGGAGTCGGCAGCCGATGTTGTTGTCCCTGTTGCCGTTGTTGATGCAGCAGAGCCACCTTCAGCCGCCGGGGCAGCAGCACCGCCTGAACCACCACGGAAGTCAGTCACATACCAGCCCGAGCCCTTGAGCTGGAAGCCGGCAGCAGTCACTTGTTTGCGGAAAGAAGACTTGCCGCAAGTCGGACAAACACTGAGCGGCTCTTCAGACATCTTTTGCAAAACATCCTTGGCAAAGCCGCATTCTTCACAGCGGTAAGCATAAATCGGCATGGCGTAGCCCTAAAAAAACTGATAAAACCCTGAATTATAAAGGTTTTTGATCAGAATTTGCGCATTGCGTCATGCCGGAACCAAAGCCGGTATCAAACTGCCAGCTTCTTGTGGACAAATTGCGGCAGCAAAGACCCGGCTATCATGCCTGTCACACTCATGAGTACGCCCACCAGTTGTGGCGGCCACAAGCCCTCAGGGGCAAACACTTCCATACTGACCCAGCTGACGATGCCAAGAATGATGGATGCCAGGCCACCCTGGGTGGTAGCAGGCTTCCAGTACAGGCCAAAAGACAGCGGTACAAAAGCAGCAACCAGAGTCACTTTATAGGCATTCTCCACCATTTTATAAATGCTGGATTCAGTATTCATGGCAAAAACAGTAATAATTGCTGTAAATACCAGCACTACCACGCGCATCATGAACAGGAATTGCTTGTCACTTTGCTTAGGAAAGAATGGCTTGAGGATGTTTTCCGAGAAAGTCACTGACGGTGCCAATAAAGTTGCGCTGGCACAACTCTTGATCGCCGACAGCAAGGCACCAAAGAACATCACCTGCGCCAGCATAGGCACCTTGGTCATGATCAGGGTAGGCAAAATCAGTTGCGGGTCTTTGTCGATCAGGCCTTCGACCATCTTGGGGTCAATCAGCGTCGCTGAATAAGCCAGGAACATGGGGATAAAGGCGAAGCAGAAATACAATACGCCGCCCAGCACCGAAGCATTACCGGCAATTTTTTCATTCTTGGATGAAGCTACGCGCTGGAATACGTCTTGCTGCGGTATCGACCCCAGCATCATGGTAATCCAGGCAGCAAAGAACCAGAGTGACTCCTTGGCCGTAGGCTTGGGCCAGAATTCCAGCTTGCCTGCATTTGCAGCATGTTCAATGACCACTTTGGCACCGCCCACCATGCCCGACACTTCCCAGCCTATATACAACATACCGACGACGATAATGATCATTTGCAAAAAGTCAGTAATCGCTACCGACCACATGCCGCCCATCAGTGTATAGATCAGCACGCTGCCAGCACCGATGATCATGCCAGCATCGTTGGAAATATAACCACCGGACACCACACTAAACACCAACCCCAGCGCCTTGATTTGCGCAGCCACCCAACCAAGGTACGAGACCACGATACACAGGGTCACCAATACTTCGGCAGTACGGCCAAATTTATTGCGGTAATAATCACCGATAGTCAGCAAGTTCATGCGGTACAAAGGCCGCGCAAAGAACAGACCAACAAAGATCAGGCACAGAGAAGAGCCAAATGGGTCAGCCACTACGCCTTTCAATCCATCCTTGACGAAGGTAGATGAAATACCGAGCACCGTTTCCGAGCCAAACCAGGTGGCGAATACGGTTGCGGTAACCACATACATGGGCAGGGAACGACCCGCGACTGCATAGTCCTTGGAGTTATTGACATAACGGGCGGCATACAAACCTATGCCAACAGAGATGACCCAATACAGGATGACGAACCAGATGAGTGTATTCATGGGAGAAACGTACAAAGATGTCAATAAAAAACCCGCTTTTTTGCTGCGGGCATTATAGACGTAAGTTACACGAAGTTTGACCAGGGAACAGCCAATTTTATGCGATGTATAGCGCTTATTTGTGCAAAAAACACGCTAAATCGCTTTATGTATCAAAATGTACCGATAAATCAAGTTATGGTCTGAACAAACGGGGAAATCTTGCTCCCATAAGCAACCCAAAAAGTAACCCAAAAGCAACTCCAAAGGAAATCAAATACTTATCATATAAGCAATTATTTGAAACACTTTGAAACATGGATGCCTTCATTCCAGTTTATTCAGATAGAATCTTTCACGACTTGCAAACTTTGCAGGTTTATTAACAAACTACTCATAATCTAAGTTGCAAAGCTGCTTCAAGCTTATGCAACACATCTACGATAGGAACATCCATGGAACTGGCAAGCACCCAACAAGGTTACGGACCAGCGCGTGAGCGTTTTATCAGCAAGACTTTTAATCACCTCGGTGGCGCAATTTTGGCGTTCACTGCCGTTGAAGTCATTTTATTCAAATCCGGCATCGCCGATGTCATGGCACAAGCCATGCGCCATCTGCCATGGTTTCTCATCCTTGGCGCATTCATGCTGATAGGCTGGCTGGCGTCACGTGCAGCACACACGGTAGAAAGCCTGCCTCTGCAATATGCTGCACTGGGTGCGTATGTGCTGGCAGAAGCAATTATCTTTATCCCGATTTTGTCGATTGCCAATAAAGTCGCACCTGGTGCCATCGCCAATGCTGGCCTGGTCACCATCCTGGCCACCGTAGGCCTGGTCGGCATTGCTTATGTGTCACGCAAAGACTTTTCTTTCCTTGGCAGTGTCTTGAAATGGGGCGGCCTGGTGGCGCTGATCCTGATCGCCTGCGGGATGATTTTTGGCTTCCAGCTTGGCTTGTTCTTTTGCGTAGGCATGGTGGCCTTTGCTGGCGCTGCCATCCTGTATGACGCTTCCAACGTCATCCATCACTACCCTGAAGACCGTTATGTCGGTGCAGCACTGGAATTGTTTGCTTCAGTCGCCCTGATGTTTTGGTATGTACTGCGTATCGTCATGAGTCTGCGTGACTAAGCTATGTGACTAAGTTACTTAACTAAGTAGCGTAACTAAGTAGCTTCATCATCTCCAGCCTGCCTCTGCGCAGGCTGGAATGTAATTACCCCCAAGTTTTGCTCCTTTATTTACTCCCCTTCCCACCCTTGCTACCTTCTGTCGATACAGCTGCCTGCCCGTCTTTACTCTTGTTCCTGAAGTTAGTCGTCAGCATTGCCTGATCAAGCATATAACTGGCCTTGGTCAACAAATCCACCGCACCCAGATAAAACTGAGGGTTGATCTTGTCTGCCGTATCTGTAGGCTGGTGATAGTCGACATGGTCTTCGACACCAAAATAGATATGCGGCACCCCCGCCATAAAGAAAGGTAAATGATCTGACTGTTTAGTCCAGTCATCCTGACCCTGTTCTGGCCTGTCATGGCCGAATTTGAGCTTGACACCTTGCGTACCATCCAGGCCAGCCAGCAAATCCCTGAGAGCAGGTGTATGGTAGGTACCACTGGCATACAGCTCGCCCTTGTCGCCCCGGGCGATCATGTCGAAATTCATATTCATGCCTATGCGCGCCATATCCATTACTGGCTTGGCCGCAAAAGCGCGGGAACCACTGAGCCCCATTTCTTCTGCATCAAACAGGATATACATGACATCATGTTGCGTTGGATTCTCTTTCATGGCAGCAGCTATGGCCAGCACGGCAGCCACTCCAGAAGCATTGTCATCAGCACCGTAGTAAATTTTGCCCGCCTTTTCTCCCAGATGATCATAATGCGCGCTGATCGCCAGCACAGGCGCGCTCGCATGCTCGCTCATGCTGCCAGGGCGACAGGCGATGATATTTTTACCTTTGCGCGTAGCGCCCTGGCGGCTCTGGAATTCAAACTCGTGCACAAAATCATCCTTGCAAGGCATCAGACCCAGTTGCTGCAAGCGGCTGATAATGTAATCACGCGCCAGCGCACTGCCCTTGCTGTCAGTCGCACGGCCAGCCATTTCTTCACTGGCAAGCTTGCTGACATCTATCATGGCCTGCGCTGGTGCAGATGCTGGTCCGGCTACCGATTCAGCTGCCTGCATGGGTAAATGACTGAGGCCAAGTGCTAATACTGGCAATAAGCTGAAAATCGATTTACTAAGTTTTGACATGGATCATTACCGTGGCTGAAGATAAAAGTGACATTGAAGTGACATTGGATATTAGCTAAGACAAACGGATACCAATATAAGTTCTCCTTGCAAAAAATGCCATGACTTGCCTGTATTAATGCTCTAATACAAGTAAATAGGTTGATGCAAGCTTGCAATTGCCGCCTTAACATGGCATAAAAGCCAGCTTGGCTTTCGCAGCATTCGATACGGCATGCATGGCATGTCCATCATTTAATTTTTAACATTACGAATGTGCACCAGTAGATTTATCCATAGATGTCGAATTTAACAAAACTTGTTGTGACCACTGAAGCAGAGTTTGAAGCCCTGGCGGCTTCGTGGCGTCTGCTGGAAACACAAGTGCCGCAACTCCTGCCTTTCCAGACTTATGACTGGAACCGCGCCTGGTGGCAAATTTTTTCGGATTCATCCTGGTACCACAAAGACGAACTGGCCATCTGCACCCAGCATGAACAAGGACAACTGGTTGCGGTCATGCCACTGACGAATACCCATGTCGGCATGCATAAACTATTCATATACCGTTATGTCCGACCTTTCGGTGCCGACCCCAATCTGACCGAGATACGCATACCGCTGACCCTGCCTGACTACACGGAGACCATACTACAGCAATGGGAAGACCTGTCGCGCCAGGAAACCTTTGGCCTGACCGAGTTCCAGGTTATCCATACCAAACAACACGCGGCACATTTTTTAGCCTGCAATACAGCGGTTCATTCGCTCGAAACCAGGGACATACCCAATTACATCCTGCATCTGGGTGAAAGCTGGTCATGTTTTAAATCTGGATTGAAACGCAATATCAAGGAATCACTGCGTCGCTGCTATAACTCACTGGCGCGCGACAATTTGCAATTGCGCCTGCAGGTCTGGCAAGGTGCTACCGAGATCAAGCCAAGGCTCAATGAATTCTATGCCCTGCACGCTGCCCGCGCCGGTGCCACCAATACGGTAGATCATCCCGACTACTTTGCCGACGCCAAACACCGCGCCTTCATGACAGCACTGCTGGAGAATGATTTTGGTCAACGCATGCGCCTGTTCAGTCTGGAGCTGGATGGCCGTGTCGTTGCCATGCGACTGGGCTTTGCCATGGGTGAAGAACTGTATCTCTACTATTCAGGCTACGACTTGAAGTTTGCCAGTTACAGCGTCATGACCACCCTGCTGGCAGAAATCATGCAATGGTCTTATACCCAAAATTTCAAGCGCATCAATTTATCAGTAGGCGAAGATGTTTCCAAAACCCGCTGGGGGCCAACCGTCACAGGCTATGTTGAACACCAGTGCGTCAAGAACAATACCTGGCGCAGGAACCTGGGCAGCGGTATTTTAAAGATGCGCAAATTACGCAGGAACTGGTCCGGACAAAAGTCTGATTAGGCTGTCAGCAACTCAGCCCTTCTTGAAGTTTCATCGCGATATAAAAACGGTTACACTTGCCTGTGTCAGCAGACTCTGAACACTTGTATTTGCATAGGCTAAGGAAAACTCTTGCGCTTTATCCACACTTCCGACTGGCACCTTGGCCAAACCCTGCATAGCGCCGAGCGTGGCCTCGAACATCAGCATTTTCTTGACTGGCTCATCGCTACGCTGGAACAGCAACAGGCAGATGCTCTATTGATCGCGGGCGATGTGTTCGACAATGCCAATCCTTCAGCGACTTCACAAAAGCAGTTTTACCGCTTCTTGCGGCAAGCCAAGACGCGTTTACCCCAACTGGATATCGTCATCATTGCAGGCAACCACGACTCCCCCGGCAGGCTGGAAGCACCCGGCCCGCTCTTGGATGGCATGGACATCAGCGTCACAGGCATGGTGCCTCGTCTGGTAGATGGCAGCATAGATGTAGCCGCCATGGTCTTGCCCTTGCGGCAAAATGATGAAATTGTCGCCTGGTGCCTGGCGGTGCCTTTTCTGCGTCCTGGCGACGTGCCACGAGTAGAAAATGCCAGTGATCCCTATATGGCAGGCATCGCCCAGCTATACAGGGATGTGGCAGAGCATGCACTCGGCCTGCGCCAGCCTGGCCAGGCCATAATCGCCATGGGGCATTGCCATATGGTAGGTGGTGAAATATCAGAAGACTCTGAGCGCCGCATCGTTATCGGCGGCACCGAGGCTTTGTCTGCCAGCATGTTTGGCAATGAAATTACTTATGCAGCACTGGGCCATTTGCACCTGGCGCAAAGAGTTGGCAAACAAGAACACCTGCGCTATTGCGGCAGCCCCCTGCCCCTGTCTTTTTCTGAAGTCGATTACCAGCATCAGGTCTTGTGTGTGGATATTGAGGGCGAAAAGCTCACTCAGGTAACACCACTGCATGTACCAAGGACTGTTCAACTCTTGCGCATCCCCAAACAGGCCGCAGCTCTTCCCACAGTTCTGGATGCGCTCGATGGTCTTGATCTGGCCAGTATTAATGATGCGAGCAAAGGCAGGCACTATGATCCCTATCTTGAAGTCAGGGTCAAGCTGGATGTACCAGAGCCCGGCCTGCGTGCGCGCGTAGAAAGCTATATCGCAGGCAAGCCCCTGCGCTTGCTGAAGATAGATACGCATTACCCAGGCAAGGCACAGGATGATAATAGCGATGAACAGGCAACGCAGGATACCCTGGACCGCTTGCAGCCAGAAGATATCTTCCGCCGCCTGTATCAAGGCAAATACCAGCAAGATGCACCGGGCGACATGCTGCAGGCTTTTGGCGAACTCCTGCACGGCGAGGATGTGCAATGAAGATACTCGCCATACGCGGTAAAAACCTGGCGTCGCTGGCAGGTGAGTTTGCTGTCGACTTCACGCAAGAGCCCTTGCAGTCTGCTGGCTTGTTTGCCATCAGCGGCCCCACCGGTGCTGGCAAAAGTACCTTGCTGGATGCGCTGTGCATGGCCTTGTATGAAAACACGCCAAGACTGATCAAGGCAGGCACGACAAAATTACCGGATGGTGCAGATGCGGTGACCCAGCAGGATACCGGTAACCTGCTCAGGCGCGGTACTGGAGAAGGCTATGCCGAAGTGGATTTCGTCGGCACCGATGGCAATGCTTATCGCTCACGCTGGAGCGTGCGCCGCTCTCGCAATAAAGCCACTGGCATCTTGCAGCCGACCACCATGTCGCTGCATCAGTTACCGCAACTGCAGCCCATAGGCGGCAAGAAAACCGAGGTCAAGGAAGAAATCATCAAACGCCTTGGCCTTAAATTTGAACAATTCACCCGCGCCGTTTTGCTGGCACAAAACGAGTTTTCCAGTTTTTTAAAAGCCGACGACAATGACCGTGGCGAATTGCTGGAAACCCTGACCGGCAGCGATATCTACGGCCAGATTTCACAACGCGCCTTTACCCGCGCCAAGCTGGAACGTGAAGCACTGGAACGCTTTCATGTTCGCCTGGCAGACAACAAACCTCTGAGCGCAGAAGAACGCACGCAACTGGATACAGACCTGAGCCTCAGTAAAACCCAGTTGGAACAACTGGACGCCCAACTCGCAGAGCTACAAACACATTTGCGCTGGCATGCCGATGACGGCAAGTTGCTACAGGGCGAACAGCAAGCACAGCAGCAATTGCAAATTCATGAACAGGAAAAGACAGCCGCAGCAACAAGAGCCGCTTATCTGCAACAAGTAGAAAGCATACAAACTGCCCGCCCATTGCTGACAGAACTCGAACGCCTGCAACAGGCTATCAACCTGGGGCAGGCAGAAATCGCTACAGCGCATAACAACATACAGACAAGCACACTTAGCGCACAAGAAAAACATCTGGCCCTGACACAAGCACAGCAAGTATTGCAGCAAGCAGAACATGCGCTGCAAGAGGCAGCGCCTTTGCTGGATGCAGCCAAAGCCCTCGACAGTAGCCTGAACATCTTGCGCAGTAACTGGCTGGCGGCACAACAAACACAAGTGCAGGTAGAACAGGCGCTGACAACTGCGCGGCAACAACTTAAGAGCAAACAGGCTGACCTGGCACAACTGCACAAGAAACAGCAAGACCTGCAAATATGGCTGACCCGGCACGCGGGCTTGCAAGGCCTGGCCGACAACTGGACAGCATGGGAATTATTACTGAAGCAGGCAGCAACAGCAAAAAAAGATGCCAGCTATCAGCAGCAAAACATATTGGATCTACAAAAGCAAAAAAACAAACAAGAACAATTGCTGGCAGAACGTGCACTGCAACTCCAGGCAAGCGAACAAAGCTGGATAGTTACAGAAAAATTACGCGAACAAGCAGCAGACAAGCTGGCAAAGTTTGACTTGCCTGCTTTGCAAACGCAAAGACTGGCGCTTGATCAAAGGCGTGAACTATTAAGCAGTGCCGCAGACTTGCACAAGCAAATGCATGAGCAGGCACAACGCAAGCAGGCTTTGGATACCCAACAGCAAGCCAGTCATTTGAACATGCTTGCTACTGATAAAACCATTGCCCAGGTCAATACTCAATTACCCAGCCTGATTGCTGCAAAAGAGCAGGCAAATAAAGGCCTGCAATTGACCCAGGCAGCCTGCAACGCCAATGTAGAAAGCCTGCGTGATGCCCTGCAAGATGAGCAAGCCTGCCCGGTCTGCGGGGCGACTGAACATCCCTACAAAACCGGCAACCCACAATTGCATGCCTTGCTGGTGCAACTGGAAAATGAACTCAAACAATGTCAGCAAGTCGAGCAAGACCAGCGCCAGTTACTGGCAACCGCAACGGCTGAACACAAGCAATATCAACAGCAGCAAAAACAATTACAGCAAGAACTGACGGTATTGCAGCAACAGGAACAAGTCTTGGCAAGTACATGGCAAGCGCACAGCATCGCCACTGAATTGCGGACAGCGAAAATTGATAATGAACAAACCAGCACCTGGTTAAGCCAGCAACAAACTGGCTTGCAAGAACAACTGCAAAAATTGCACAAGACCGAGCAAGCCTATCAGCAGGCAACAAAGGCCAGGGACGAGGCATTTTCCAATGCAGAAAAAGTACGCCGTACACTGCAAGAACATAAAGACAGCCATACTGCGCTTGTCCATGCCCTTGAAAAATTCACTACGGCCCTGACACAGGCAACAGAAAAAGAGCAGGATGCCAGTCAAAAACTGGATGACGCCCTGGCCCAGTTAGCGCCCGCATTTACCGCGCAATCAGATGATGGCAACAATTGGCAAGACAACTGGCATGCATCGCCTGTGGAGTTCCAGAACCAGTGCGCAATCCACGTACAGCAATGGCAGAGCCAGCAAATCGCCTCCAGCCAGAGTACTGAACAACTGGCAAAGCTACAGCTGGAAATCGACAAACTGCAAACACAGTCCCAACAATTGGAAGAGCAATTTTCCGGCGACAACAAACGTTATCTGAATGCAGATACTGCATTAAAACAACAACAAGCCAAACGACAGGAATTATTCCAGGGGCGCGCTGTCAGTGAGGTAGAAGCGCAATTCACACTGACCATCAATCAGGCAAAAACTGCACTGCAAACCCAACTGCAAGCGCATGATGAGATACGCCAGCAACTGGCACGCCTGCATGAAGCACAAGAACAAATCAATAAGCGCATCGCCCAGCAAAGCCATGAACTGCACGTCGCAACTGAAAAATTGCAGGAGTGGATAACTCAGCAGCAAGCCATTATGGAAAACCTGGACGAAACACACTTGCGTGAATTGCTGACACATCCACATACGTGGATCAATGCAGAACGCCAGGCCGTGCAAGCCATCAATAATGCAGTCCAGCAAGCGACAACCATATTGCGTGAACGCAGCGAGCAAAGGCAGCAGCATTTGCTACAACGTCCCGCTCCACTTAGTTTTGCTGAAGCAGAACCCATGCAGAATGAGACTGAACAAGAGCAAGATGAACAAGAGCGAGAGACTGCAGCAACTGAAATAAACGAGAGCGAGCATCTACAATCCCTGCTCAACAATGTCAGTGAGAAACGCCAACACGCACAGCAAGAATACAGCCGCCATCAACTCACGATGGCGCAGGACGAAGCACGCCACCAGCAAGCCAAGAGCCTGATTGCCACGATGCAGGAACAAGAAAGCCAGACCCGCCTATGGGCACAGATGAATGAATTGATAGGCGCAGCAGACGGCAAGAAATTCCGTAACTATGCCCAGCAAATCACGCTGGACGTCTTGCTCGCCTATGCCAACCAGCACCTGTACCAGCTCTCACGCCGCTACCGCCTGCAACGTGTGACAGACACGTTGGCACTGATGGTCATAGACCAGGACATGGGCGATGAGCAACGCTCTGTGCATTCACTGTCTGGTGGTGAATCCTTCCTGGTATCGCTGGCCCTGGCGCTGGGCCTGGCATCGCTGTCGAGCAACCGCATCAAGGTTGAATCCCTGTTCATCGACGAAGGCTTCGGCAGCCTCGATGCAGACACCCTGCGCATCGCCATGGATGCCCTCGACAGCCTGCAAGCACAAGGCCGCAAAGTGGGTGTGATTTCGCATGTGCAGGAAATGACGGAGAGAATTGCGACCAGGGTGGTCGTGCAGCGAGTGTCTGGGGGGAGTAGTTTGGTGGGTATTACGTGAATAAGGTTTCTATTTTAAAACTTTTCAAAAACACACACTCTCCTTTCAAAACTTCAATTATTGTTGATGGATTGTAAATTTTATAATATAACATTACTGACAAATTTAAAGCTTCTGATAAAGAGGGATCGTATATGTCACTTAAAAGAGTTGATGAAGTTTTCGGCATGTCACCTGATGTTCTTCTCGATTCATATGTAGATAGAGGAGCTTTAGACAGTGAACTAGCTAAATTACTTGGAAGAAGAAATCATATTGCTATTAGAGGCCCTTCAAAATGCGGGAAATCGTGGCTCAGACAAAGAGCGGTAAAGAACTCCCTAACAGTTCAATGCCGACTTGGTTTTACTAACATTGATATTTATACGAACGCCCTCTCTGATTTAGGCATTAAATTAACTGTTGAAGAGTCAAACAAACATAGTTTTAAGGGACGTATCGAAAGTCAAGTTGCGATCGGGAGTGACCTAATTGGCAAAGTATCTGCAAAACTAGGACTTGATAGCGGCACTGAAACAACGACAAAAACGGCACAATTCGGAAGAAACATTACTGATCTGAAATTTATCGCTGGTTTAATTTCCGAATCTGGAAGACGGCTTGTCATTGAAGATATTCACTATCTTTCAGCTGAACAACGGGAGTTTTTGTCTTTTGAGTTAAAGACCTTATGGGACTATGGCTGCTTTGTTGTCGTCGTCGGCGTATGGGGAGAGGCGAATATGCTGGTTCATCTTAATTCCGACTTGAGCGGTCGAATTGAAGAAGTAACCATCGAATGGATGCCAGATGATTTACGTAAGATCATTGAAAATGGGTCAAAAGCACTGAATCTTAAAATTGCACGAGATATTCAAAATAAAGTAATAATTGACTGCTTTGGAAATGCTGGATTACTACAAAGACTCATACTAAAAACTATTGATGAAGCGAAAATAGAAGTTAAACAAGAACAAGAATTAGAAATTAGTAATGAATCGTTCTATGAAACAGCAGCTATGGCTGTTGCAGATCAGTTAAATGGCGTATATCAGAAATTTGCAGAACGAGTTGCATCAGGGATACGGACGCGAAATGACTCCACTGGAATTTACGCGCACGCCATGGCTGCAATTATTAATGCAGACGACACAAAACATTTAAAGGGTATCAAAGTTGACGAAATATTTGAAATCACTCATAAGCGCCAACCAAGAATACAAAAACAAAACCTAAAAACAATTTTGGGAAAAATCGATGGCCTACAAGTTGATAAAGATGGTAGAGGTTTAGTGGTGACCTATGTTAGTGATGATGAAAAAGTATTAAACGTTGATCGGCAACTTCTTTTTTACAGAAAATATGTGACCGTAAATTGGCCTTGGGATGAATTAATTGCAGAGGCAGAAAAAGAAACTAATAGTATTCAGCAGTCTCTTTTCTAGTCACCATCATCTTTTTAGCAACCACCTTTTAAACTCTACAGTAGATATTTGGGCATTTAAGCGACAAATAGATTTCGAATAGCGATTATTCAAAACTACAAGTCAAGTAATTACCCAACATTTAATTTTAAGAAAATTATGATAGACGCACTCATCGCCGGACGCATTTACGGCCAGGTTGAAGAACGCTCAGGACAAAACGGTTCTGTCTATGTCACCTGCAAGGTGCGCGCCGCAACGGATGACGGTGAATTCATCATCTGCAATGTGATTGCCTTTAATGATGCGACACGCAATACCTTGCTGGGTTTGGGTGACGGTGACAGCCTGTCACTGTCGGGGGCGCTGACACCTAAGGTCTGGACGGACAAACAAGGCAAGGCCAGACCGGCACTGGATTTGATTGCCCATACCGTGATCACGGCGCATTTGAATACATCCGAATAATCGTTACCACGTAGTAGGGTGCGCCGTGCGCACCAATTCAGCAGAGTTTGATTCGCGAAGATGGTGCGCACGGCGCACCCTACTGTAATTTCAGCACGCGATATTTATGAAAATCTTCGCTTATTTGACCAACACCAGTAAACGATTATTGGCTGGCATCGCAACATCATCCGACAGTCGCATCCCGTGTTGCGCTGCCAGTTCAACGACCTTTTCTATGTCGCGTATCCCCATGTGCGCAGCTTGATGCTTGAGTGAGGCATCAAACTGCTGGTTGCTGGCGCTGGTGAACTGACCTGCGTAATTGAAGGGGCCATAGATGCAAAAACGCCCGTCGTTCGCAAGCAAGGACGCCACACCGGCAAACATCAATTCCACTTCTTCCCAGGCCATGATGTGGCAGGTGTTGGCCGTGAAGACGGCATCAAACTGCCTTTCTGGCCAGGAGCTTTTTCCTATATTCAATTCCAGCGGTGGCAGCACATTTGGCAATGCTGCCTCCTCCAACCAGGCCAGTATGCCGGGGTGATATTCTGGCCTGTCACTGGTTTGCCATTGCAGATGCGGTAGCTGCCGTGCAAACGTCACGGCATGCTGGCCTGTGCCGCTACCAATTTCCAGCAGGCTTTTACAGTCAGCCAATGCGGGTGTGATGACTTGCAGGATGGGCGCGCTGTTTCTTTCGCAGGCGAGGGAATACGGTTTATTCATGTCGATACTTTCCTTGTTTTACTTTATTCGATTGCCTTGATCGTGGCGCTACTCTACGTTGTAACGGGCTAAGCCACAATCAGCTAATTTTGCCAATCGCATAATTAATGCGATACTTGCAAGACCATCAAGCAGCGCAAATCATCTCATCTGGAATATCCATGCAAAAGAAAATGATCATCCTTGCCGTCTTGTTACCCCAACTTGCACTGGCACAACCCTCCGCGAATTCAAAGATCAGCAATGTCCTGGTCTATCCCGGTGGTGCCAGCGTTGAAAGGTTGGCCAGGGTTGCCGCTGGTGCCAGGGAGTTAAAGATCAATTGCCTGTCTGCACGTTTTGATGTGGATTCCTTGAAAGTACAGGCGGACGCAGGCATACAGGTCGGTGACGTAAGCGTGCAAACCCTGGACAGGGCACGCGCGCCAGAATGTGCCAACACCAGCCTGGATTTGCGCATACGCGAACTGCAGGAACAAAAAGCCAGCGTCAGCGCAGATAGTGATGCGCAAGACCTGGTCATTGGCTATTTGAAGGGCTTTGCCAATGAAAGGCAGAACAACAATGCAACGCTTGTCACTACCGCGGAACAATTGCGCCGCACCGGGCAGGATGCCTTGCAACGTCGCCTGACTGCACAAAAGCGCCTGAATGAACTGGACCAGCAACTGACGCCCCTGCTGGCGGAACAAAGCCGCCAATTCCAGGCTAACCCGCAAGTACGCAGTGTGCAAATCCGTCTGGCAGCACAAAGTGAGGGTGAGGTGAAATTGTCTTATCGTTTGAGCCAGGCTGGCTGGACGCCGGTTTATCGCGCCTATCTGGACACAGCCAAATCACAGGTCAGGCTGGAGCGTCATGCCCAGGTTGCCCAGAATAGTGGTGAAGACTGGAATGGTATCAGCCTGAAGCTATCGACCTCACAGCCTAACCAATCCAGCCAGTTATATCAACCATCACCGTGGACATTGACCATCATCCCACCTTTGCCGAAAGAGACGCAACAGGTATACCCCGCGATGATGGTACAACCAGCGCCTCCAATTTCAGCCAGGATGGCCGCCGCCCCTGGTTACAACAATGTCGCAGAGATGCCCAATTTTGATGTCAGCGTATTCCAAAGCGAATATGCGGCAGAATTCCAAGTGCCGGGCAAAATCAGCCTGAATAGTGATGGCCAGAAAACCGGTTTTGTGTTGGGCAGCCAGATCATTGATGCACAGGTATTGGTGCGCGTGCAACCTAAGCAGGAAGCCCAGGCTTACCTGCTGGCCAATGCCGCCCGCCCTGCCGGTTCATGGCCGAGCGGCAACCTGCAGTTATACCGTGACAATGATTTTATCGGCCAGAGCCAGCTGGCTTTTGCTAGCCAGGAAAAACTGGAACTCTTCTTTGGCCGCGACAATATGGTCAGGGTAGAAGTCGAACCAGAACAGCGCGATGATGCCAGCAAGGGTTTCATCAACAGCCGCATAGTGAAAAAATTCACCAATTCCTATGTCATAGAAAACAATCACAAAACCACGGTCACACTGCAAGTGCTGGAAGCCTCACCAGTGGCACGCCATGAAGACATCAAGGTCGAGACGAAGTTTACGCCTGAGGCAACACAAAGCAGTTGGAACAAACAACCCGGCATCATCGCCTGGCAATTGCCGCTCGAAGCTGGAAAAAAATTAAAACTCCAGGCCGACTATACGATCAGTTATCCCAAGGATGCGATGGTGAATGGCTTGCGTTGATGTCTCATGAAATCGACACTGAATTAATCCAGCTATCTTTCAAGTAATTTGTATATTCGCATGACTATATTAAATCGTATCAGCCAGCTCTTCACATCGAAGAGTCCTTTAGTATTGACGCCCACGCTTCGATCAAGCATCGCCGCAGGCACAGATTATTACTCTCTGGAAGACCCGGAATTTTATGAAATTTTTCTCGACTGGCGCACTGGTGTATCTGTTAACGACGAAAAAATATCAAGCCTTTCTGTTCTGACTGCCGAGCATCATCTGCGTCACAGAAATGGTTTTGTGCGTGAATTCTGCTTGCGTGTACTGATCGTGCATGAACGACTTTCTGCCTTCAGGATCATTATTGCCAGGCTAAATGACTATGCTACGGCGGTACGCGAACTTGCAGAAAGCACCGTACGCGACTGGATACACATTTTGCCTGCAGAAGACATTATTGCAGCCTTGCCGGATATCTATGCACTACAAAAGCAAAGCAGAAGCAATGCTCAGCAAGTGATGGGGCAGGTATTGGTACGATTGGCGGCACCACAATGTCATGCAGTCATTCTGGAGGGAATCAGTTCACGGGATCACAAAATTCGCGCTCTGTGCTGGCAATTGGCACTGAATGTATTTCAATGGAACCCGATGGAAAAAATCATACGGGCAATCGACAGCATGGATACCTTGCTGGGACAATTTGTAAGTGCCGATGTAATAAATCTGACGGATTCCGAAGTTTTAGAGTTGTATGCGCGCTGGCCAAAGATTAAGGTCATGCAATTACGGCGTGCAATCTTGCTAGCACTTAAACAGCGTCAACTACGCCCCGCAGATGAATTGTTTTTTCTGGCGCTATGGGATAATAGCTATACCATACGTAATCTGGCACGCGAGTGGGCTGGTGCACAAACAAAAAAACTGACTGCTGAATATCAGCACATGCTGGCCAATACAAGGTCCATACGCAAGAAATTGTTCGCTATAGAAGGTATACGCCTGCAAAAATCTAGTGAAATGCTGGATGTTTGTCTGGGTCTTTTACGTGATGAACATGCGGGGATACGCAAATCTGCCTTGCTCACACTTTGTAAAATAGATCCAGAAAAACTGCCTGAGTATGTACACGATTGTATTTATGATCCATCAATAATCGTGGTCAAGCAATGCATGAAAATATGCATAACTACGGGAGACTTGCTTCAGTTTTCTGCCTTGGAACAAGTTGCAAAAAACAGGAAAACTGAACTGGATTTTTTTAGGCAGATAATTGAATATGCCACGCACACCACACCGTGGCATGGTTTACATATTGTTTCATTGAGCGAACTGGCAGACCAAGAGGTGCGGTCAGCTATTCAGCAAAGCCTGCGTTCATTCTTGGCACATTGGTCCAGACGTGTTATCTATGGAAATCCTACGTCCTTGCAATTTGACGCAATTTCGTCCTGGCTCAGCAAAGAAAAACTTGATGCCATGGGTCATTCAGGCAAAGAATTACGCTTCATTTTTGATGTCGAAGCAAGTAAACAGGCAAAACTCGCCAAGGACATTTGAAACATAGTATCTGTAGAAAAAATTCCCGTGCAAGAGTTTGAGCAGCCATTTTCATTTAGGCAGACACCAGTTTGAACTGAAACTTGGCCGCCAAAAACATGTCATACTCCGGCACGCAAACCCCAAATTTGCCAGCTCGCAAAACCCAGCAACAAACAAGCTCCTGCACGATTAATCAGTGTCATTACAGAGACGCTGATTTTCTTGCGTATCAATGCCACTCCACCACTCAAGATCAGCCACCACAAGGCCGATCCTAAAAACACGCCTGTGACCATGAAAGCAGCGGCAGATGGGTGCACCGCAACCGGGCCAGCGATGCTGGCGAACACCGCAATGAAAGAGACTATGGTCATGGGGTTGGTGATGGTCAGCATGAATATGGATAAAAATGTTTTGATCACTGGCTGCTTGTTTGCCACATGCTGATCCACAACTTGCGCTTTGCTCAACAGCAGCTTGCCACCCATCCATGCCAGGAACACGGCACCCGCTATCGCCAGCGGTGTACTCAGCGATACAAAATAATCAGTAATGGCCACCATACCGAATGCCCCTATTGCACCATACACCGCATCAGCACAGGCTGCCCCCATGCCACTGACAAAGCCAGTACGCATGCCGTGGGCAAGAGTACGTTGTATGCATAGCAGACCTATAGGGCCGACTGGTGCGGCAATCGACAAACCAATTAACATGGCTTTGAAAAATAAGTCCCATTCCATGCTTACACCCAAATCAAAAAGAAGATAACTCCAGTATGAAGATTTAAGACCGGGATTAACATGGAAAAATTCAGGTAAAACTGCTACATTGCCTTCACTATTCTCGTGTATTTGCATCTGGACTTAAATATCATGGATATCGACACCAAAGCCTGGAAAATCCTGGCAGCCCTGCAACGCGACGCCCGCATCTCCTTGAAGGCACTCGCCGACGAAACCGGTTTGTCCCTGCCCGCCACGTCAGAGAGGGTCAAACGCCTGGAAGAAGCTGGCGTCATCAAGGGATACCGTGCGGAAGTAAATGCCGAAGCCATTGGCCTGCAAGTGCAGGCCGTTATTGGCATCACCGTCCCCCAACCACAAAAAGCCAGCCTCATCGCTCATCTTAAATCTTTACCAGAAGTGCTGGAATGCCTGCATGTGACAGGGCAGGATTCTTTTTTGTTGCGCGTTGCCACCAGGGACTTGCGGCATCTGGAAAGCTTTGTCGGGAATATCAATCATTATGGTGAGACGCGCACGTCCATCATCATGTCGGTGCCTATACCTTTGCGGGCTTTGATGCCGGTGGATGGTAAGTGAATGATGTGAACTGATAGCAAGACCGTTACTGGTCGTGTTGACGTTGCTGTTGGGTTTGACTCCGGGGTTGCCGTTTTTTTGACGTTCGAAGTTCCCATGTGTAGCCGCCTTTTGTGCTGTACAGAAAATGGATCAAGAAGAGCCGCTGTCTGAGCGTAGCGAGTTTCGGATCTTCCCATTTTTTGTACTGCACAAACGGGAACCCCGTAGGGGCGGCTATGCCTGGGTCGCCTTTTTGGCCCACCTTTTTTGGCGAGACAAAAAGGTGGGTAGCTGCCGGTCTACCACCGGCCGGCAATCTTAAATTACGTGCGAAGGTATTTGAAAATGAAGACATTCAAAGCACCATGATTCAGATGCTAATGCACTTCACGACATGCTACGAACGCCGCTGGATTCCAGCTAACCCCATGCTGGAATGACGTCTTTGGTATTGCAGTTTATTGAAGAATAGTCAGCTTGGTTAATGTCTTCAAATCTGCAAACCTTTAAATCACGCCTACCAAAATCCCCCGTCCGTTTCCAGCCAGCCCAAACGAAAAACACCCCGCATACTTCCTCCATCAAAAAATCAACATGCGAGGACACCATGCACATCAGCAGCGAATCCGCCATACTCTATTTCGGCACCCCTGTCATCCTGGTCAGCACAGTCAATGAAGATGGCAGTTTTAATCTGGCTCCTATCTCATCCATTTTCTGGCTGGGCTGGCGTGCCGTCATCGGCGTGGGCTCAAGCTCACAAACTGCCCGCAACCTGAAAAGAAACGGCCAGTGCGTACTCAACCTCGCATCTGTCAATGAAGTGGCCGCAGTCAACAAACTGGCGCTGACGACAGGCTCGGATGCGATGTCGCCGTGGAAGGCAGCGCGTGGTTACCGGCTGGAGAGAAATAAATTTGAACTGGCGGGCCTGACGCCGCAAACATCAGAAACCGTGAAAGCGGCGCGGGTACAGGAATGCCTGGTGCAGCAGGAATGCACAGTCGCCGCCATGCATGGCATTGCGGAAGATGAAGCCATGCTGAAAGGCGGCATACTGACATTCGAACTGAGAGTGCAGCGCCTGCATGTGGATGCATCCTTGCTGCAAGATGGCAATCCTGACCGCATAGACCCGGACAAATGGCAGCCGCTGATCATGAGCTTCCAGAAATTCTATGGTCTCGACAATCAGCAGGTGCATGCATCGACCCTGGCCACGATACCGGAAAAAGCTTATCGCAGTCCGGATGTCGATAAGGCCCGTCAGATAAGCAAGATAACTACGCTGTCAGAGACTTAAACCTTCATCATCGACGCTGTGCGGGGCCTGGACAACAACTCGGCAAACACTTGCCAGCGGCTTTGTTCATCGCCCGGCCTGGCAAGTTTTTCTACATAAGCCTTGGTCATATCCTGACCAAGGTTGTAGTTGATGACGTAAGACCTGTGCTTTTCCATGAAGCGCAGGCGTTGCCGTGATCTGGCTTCGTCAGACAAGGCGTATTTCATCAGCATGGCGACGGCGGCTTCAGTGTCTATATCGCCATCAAGATACAGCTTGGCGACCATGTTGCCAGCGTAAGTCAGCTTTTGCAGGACAGCCTGTACTTGATAGTAATGTTCAACTTTGGCCGGGTCTATGCCTGCCAGCGGGAACAGGATTTCTTTTTCAAAGGCCAGGCGCTCTGCATGAGGGAAGGCGACTTCTATGCCGTAGTTGGCACTACCCTCGGCCAGGAAGGACATCGGTGAATACAGGGGATAGACGCTGTATTCTACCCAGGCATTTTCATTGACCAGGTGTTTTTCTATGAGCAGGTTGAAGACGTGGTGGCCGGGGTAACCCTCATGGCTGGCCAGGTCGATGGCGCGGCTGATGAACATGGGGAAGTCGGTATTCACCTGTATCAGGCTATAGCTATTGCCCTTGTACCAGTTGTAGGCACTCCAGACCTGGTCTTTGACATATTCAATCTCAAAATTTTCTTCTTCCGGCAGGCTGATGTATTTCCGGGTACGAGCGCGGGATTCATTGATGGCGGCCTTGAACACTACATCAAGCTTGTCTTGCGGGATTTCAAATTGCTTGGCGTACGCAGAGAGGCGCGTATTCAAATCACCTGCGCCGGGCAGGAGCTCGCTCAGTTCTGCCAGGATGGGGTCAAAGTCTGCCGGACTTAAATCGGGTGAGCGGGCATCGTACAATGCCACTGACTCATCATCGAAAGACAGTTTATTGCCTGCCAAATGGGCAATGTAAGTGCGCACTGCGGCGACATGCAGGCGCAAAAAATCCTGACGCAGCTCTTGCCCTGCCTCTGCAGGTGGCAAGGCTTGTGCCTGTGCTGTCAGTTCATCTGCCTGCTGCAGCAAGTCTGCCAGGGGCAGTTTTTGCGATGCTGCCTGCCATTCTGCCGGGCCGTAATAGGCATCGACATAGCCGGGATCATGCTGACCAACTGCCAGGACGAGTTTGACATAGGCTTCTGCCACCTGATTGAGTTCCATGAAATGTTCTCCGCATGTATTTATTACAAACTTTGTTGCCAGCATTTTACTGCGGTTGGACTCCTGTGGCTTGTTCAAGTTCAGGCTGATGTCATCAGCGCAGTGCACAAAAATTGACATGATCTTCAGCTAACACTATATTGCGCTACCGCCTGAGCTCATCCTTACAAAAATTGAGCCATGGCGTGACACTGAGGATAGATATGCGGCCCACAAGGCAGCAGATCACAATCAGGGCTTACGCAAAATTGTTATTGCCAGTCTTTGCTGTGCAGTCGGGGTGGTTTTGCGTAAGTCCTCAATAAAAATGGAGGATACATGGCTCTGCAACAGCTGGATGATGAACAGATACGCACCTGGACACGACGACAGAAGGATCAGTGGTGGTTTGATAATATCTACCGCAAGGACATGGCGCAGCTCACCCTGCGCTCTGCCCTGACAGGTTTCTTGCTGGGTGGCATATTGGCCGCCACCGCGCTGTATATCGGTGCCAAGACAGGCATAGGTATTGGTGTAGGCCTGACTTCAGTGATTTTGTCGTTTGCGATTTTCAAGATCTTGCATAGCATGGGCGTGACTGCCGACTACAGCATTCTGGAAAACAACCTCACGCAATCGGTCGCCACTGCTGCTGGCTACATGGTCAACCCCATGATTTCCAGCCTGGCTGCGTATATGCTGATCACCGGCAAGATCATCCCCTGGTGGCAGATGCTGATCTGGGTCACGGTAGTGGCCTTGATAGGTGTGCTGGTCGCCTTCCCGTTGAAGCGCCGTTTTGTCAATGAAGACCAATTGCCCTTCCCTGAAGGCCGCGCCTGTGGCGTGGTACTTGATTCGCTCTACACCGACGGTGCAGGTGGTGGCATCTACAAGGCCAAGCTGCTCGGTTATACCAGTTTGTTTGCCGGTTTGTACCAGATCATCGTCAGCGATGGCTGGATGCGCCTGATACAGTTCAAGATTTTGCGCATGGACAAATGGGCAGGCATGACAGAAGCCTGGAACCTGCCTGAGCGCCTGGATACTTATTACTACACGGCAGCCATGAAGTTCCAGTGGTGGATACCCAAGATCATGGGCACGGACATACGCCAACTGGGCCTGCGGCTGAACCTGGACGTTGCGATGTTCGGCGTCGGCGGCCTCATGGGCATACGGGTTGCCAGCAGCGTCATGCTGGGTGCCTTCATCAACTTCGTCATCCTGGCTCCATGGATGATACAAAACGGCGATATCGCTGCGCGCACTTTGCCAAATGGCACGGTAGTCGCCATTTCCCGTACCGAAATCGTCAACCAATGGGGTTTGTGGTGGGCCGTGACGATGATGGTGGTGGGTTCCATGGTGGGCTTGCTGGCCAAACCTGAGCTGTTCAAGGCGGCCTTTAAATCCATGACGGGCGGCGGCAAGAAAGAAAAAGACACTGGCCCCGATCCTTTGAAGGATATAGAAGTACCGCTGTGGATTTCTTATGTAGGCGTACCGATCTTGTGTGCATTGGCTGCCTGGCTGGTGAATACTCTGTTTGGCGTGCCTTACATCATGGCGCTGATTGCCTTTCCGCTGATTTTTGTGCTGACCATCATCTGTATCAACGCGATGGCGCTGACATCCTGGGCACCTATCGGTGCGCTGGCCAAGATCACGCAATTCAGCATGGGCGCGATAGACCGCAGTAATCCGGCCAATAACCTGCTGCCAGCCGGTATGACTGCAGACATTGCTTTCAATGCGTCGTCACTGCTGTCTGATATCAAGCCTGGTTATATGCTGGGTGGCAAGCCGCGCCATCAGGTCATCGGCCATATCATTGGTATTGTCTCTGGCGCACTGGCTTGCGTGCCGCTGTTCTTCCTGTTGTTCCTGCCGCCAGATGCAAATGGCCTGCGCAGCACGGCGACTATAGTCAGCGAGCAATTCGCCTTCCCGTCTGCCTTGCAATGGAAGGGCGTTGCCGAGATCATTGCCAAGGGCGTGAGTGGCTTGCCAACCTCTGCCATCATCGCCATGGCGGTAGCTGGCCTGTGCGCAGTGTTCATCGAGGTAACCAACGTCATCACCCGTGGCCGCTTGCCACTGTCTTCAGTGTCCATCGGGCTGGGTGTGGTCTTGCCACCAGAATCCTGCTTCGCCATGTGGCTGGGTGCCTTGATATTCTGGTATATGGGCAAGCGGAATACAGAAAAAGGCACGAAAGGCCATACTTTCTGGGTAGAAGGCTGTGAGGCTATCAGTGCAGGGTTGATCTCCGGTGCTGCTATCCTGGGTATAGGTAATGCGATCATTAATGTGATGATGTAGGTACACATTTGTAGTTTTGTAGGTTGGGCTACGCTTTACCAGCCCAACACTCGGCGTTTAAATAACGTATACGTTTGCAGAGGCCCAGTGTTGGGCTGATGAAACGTAGCCTAGCGAGGCCCGGCCCAACCTACAGCTTTATGCCTGCAAATACCTCTGCAACATACTCACCAGCTCCTTCTTCCCTCGCAATTGAAACTCCACTGGTGCCCGGTCTATCACCAGCCTGTGGGTGAAATGCTCTATCGCATGCACGACAAAATAAGCCTGCATCTGGCGGTCTGCAACAGCGGCAACGTCAGGTCGCATGCTCAGGCAGCGCGCCACCTCCTCTATCAAAAACTGCTCAGCCTGCCTGGCGGTCTGCCGCAACTGCGCAGGCAGCAAGCCTTCTTCATATAACAATCTGTGCAAGCCAGGATTGTTCTCATGCAGGGCAATCATGTGGCCAACGATGTCATCCAATACAGGTTCAAGCGCTTGTGTGCTCGTGCGCAGGGTTTCCAGCAGGCGCACGCTGAGTGCCAGACCCTCGGCCATATGCTGTTCTGCCAGAGCCATCAATATTGAATCCTTGTTGGGGAAGTATTGATAGAGCGAACCTATCGATACCCCGGCCCGGCTGGCGATACGTGAAGTCGTGCCTGCGGCATAGCCAAACTCATCGAAAATATGAATAGCTGCTTCCAGAATTGCTTGCACCGTGACCTTCGAGCGTTGCTGAGAGGGCTGTTTTAAAGGCTGGGTGTTAGGCCGGGTGAGAGGCTGACCACGTGATTTACTCATGACAGTAAGCAGCCTCCGAATGCGAATAGACAATATGAATGATTGTTCATATTATAGATCACCTCCAAAGACTCTCGCTCATCCAAATCTTCAATCTCATGAAAATCAATCAAGCCCGCTCACACCAGACTTACTGGCACTGCTACCACGACCCTGCTCTGCTGGCACGCGTGCTGGCTGCGGTGCAAACCCGTCACTTGCAATCCACAGGGGTGGAGTTGCACATAGACCTGTACCAGCAACAGGACAAAGCCGCCCCAGTGCTGATACTGAATCACGGTGGCGGTGGCTATGGTGGCTTGTTTGTTGGCCTGGCGCTCGCTTTTTATGAACAGGGCTATACGGTCATCGTGCCCGACCAGAAAGGACAGGGCCGTTCTGGCGGTGCCATGGGGGACTTTACGGTGGCTGAGGCAGTGCAAAACATCGTCGATGTGGCAGCCTGGGCCAGGCAAGAATTCGGTGGTTCACTTTATCTGTGCGGTGGCAGCATAGGCGGTGGCCTGGCTTATGCTGCAGCAGTTGCAATGGCGACGCAGGGAAAGCCGCCGGTTGCCGCAGTCTGCCTGAACCTGTTTGACTTTGGCGACCCCGTCACTGGCCTGGCATTTACCCGCTTTGCGATCCTGGCAAAAATCCCCGGCCTGGCCAAAATATGCAGAGCGACGAGTGGCCTGCTGGCTAAACTGGCACCACGCATGCGCCTGCCCTACCGCCCACTGGCGCGTTTTGAAAACATGATGGACGAACGCGACCTGGCAACGGGTTTTTATGCAAAATGGCAAGCCGACCCACTGACCCTGCGCAGCGTCACGGCACGCTACTTTGCCAGCATGCTCGATACTGCTTTCGCGATACCGCTGGAAGAAAATAAGCAGATACCAGTACTGGTCATCAACCAGAAGCGTGACAAGATGGTCAACCCGCAACTGACACGGGATTGTTACCAGCGCCTGTCAGGTCAAAAAGCATATGCAGAAATTGACTGGGGACATTTTTCTTTGCAGCCAGAATTTAATGCGGAATTGATTGCGCTGGGTCAGCAATGGCTGGGCATGATGACTAATATGGGAATTTAGTCGAACAAAATCAATAACTTGTGCAATGCACAGCAGAAATTTCAAATAATGTGAAATGCCTGACATCCAAAACGCCTGCTCGTGCGTTAAGGGATATATGGAGCAGATTTGCTCATTCAACATTACCCGCGCCGGAAGAAATTCATGTCAGCACATACTCAATCGCGTAGCAAACCCTTATTGAAAATTGCCGCTTTGGCCGTGGCCAGCCTGTTTTACATAGGCGCGGCCCATGCTCAGGATGAGCCGCCAGGGCGTGTTGCCAGGGTCAGTTACTCCTATGGCAATGTCAGTTTTGCGGATGCCGGTAGCAATAACTGGAGTTCGCTGGTGCAAAATCGCCCCATCTCTACTGGCGACAGTCTGCAAGTCCCTTATGCCGGCAAGGCGGAATTGCACGTGGGGCCGAATGCCTTGCGCATGGCAGAAAATACACGCATGAGCTTCAGCCTGCTGGATGACGACAACACGCAAATTGACCTGAACCAGGGCAGCATGGTGATACGTGTGCGTGAGCTCAGCAATAAAGAAAACTTTGACATACGCACACCTAACCTTGTGTTCTCATTGCAAGAACCTGGCGAATACAGGATCAATGTCAACGATGACAACACCACCACCGTGCTGGTGCGGCGTGGTACAGCCATAGCCCGTGGCGAACGCGACACCGTCACCATCAGGCAGGGCGAACAATCACGTTTCTCTGGCAGTAACCTGCAACACACCATGATAGGCTACGTACCGCCGCCCGATACTTTTGACATGTGGGCTGCTGACCGTGACCGTGCTGAAGAAAATCTGGAAACCGTGCGCTATGTCTCGCGTGAAGTCATAGGCTATGAACAGCTTGACCAATATGGCGCATGGGAAACCTCTGCCGACTATGGTGCAGTCTGGTACCCGCGCCAGGTCAGCGCTACCTGGGCACCTTACCGCGATGGCAGCTGGGTCTGGGTTGCGCCGTGGGGCTGGACCTGGGTTGACCGCGCGCCCTGGGGATTTGCGCCTTACCACTATGGCCGCTGGGCATATGTAGGCACACGCTGGGCCTGGGTACCGGGCCCACGACAACATCATGTGCGCCCGGTATATGCGCCAGCTTTGGTGGCCTTTGTCGGCGGCAACACTTACGTCAATAATTATTATGGCTCCAAACCAGGCTCCCATCCTTCTGTCGCCTGGTTCCCGCTGGGTCCTGGCGAAGTTTACAGGCCTGGCTACTCCCACAATAATCAGTACATACAGCGCCTGAATCAAAACATGGTGGTGAACAGCAGCATCACCAATGCCCGCTTTGTGAACCAGAACGTGCGCAATGCCGTCACCATCGTGCCAACCAATACATTTGTACGTGGCGAACATGTGCTGCCGGTCTCCAGGAATCCTGTCGCAGCAGTACAAAACCGCCAGGCCCCGGTGGTAGTCACTGAGGCACCGAATATCACACCAGTCAATAATAATCGCTTTGGTGAAGCACGCCAGGGTAACTTGCGTAACGGCGAACAATTCAGGCAAAGAAATCTGGACATGCCAGCGGCACGCACTGCAGGCACGATCACCAATCTGAACCCGAATGAAGCCAGGCCAGTGAACCGCCTGGCAGAAGTGAATGGCAGCCCACGCGGTCAAAATAGTCTGGTGACACCGGCTGCTCCGGCGAATACCGTGTCAGGCATTATTTCAAATGCGGTCAACACACCGCCTGCCAACAGCAATAGTATTGCCCCGGCAAACAATCCAGCCAGCCAGGGCATGGGTAATATGAACCGCAGCCCTGAAATACAGGGCAATGCGCCACGCCAATACGGCAATGGAACGCGCGATAATAGTAATCAAGGCATTAACCAGGGCGGCAGCAATTACAACCAGAGGCCACAAGTCAATATTGCACCTGCCACACCTGCGGTTCCAGCAACAGTAAATGTCCAGCCCAACAATAATGTCGCGCCACCGGTCAATGTCATCAGCAATACGCCGCCTGTGCGTACGCCAAATGCCAATACGCCTGTCAATAATGCCATCATGAATTCACCTAATACCGTGAACCAGGTCAGGCCTGAAGTCAGGTCTGAAAGCAACGACAGGTCGTCCCGCTATGGCAACGGCTTCAACAATAATCCGCAACAGGAGAACCGCGTTGAACGCCAGCCAGAACGCATAGACCGTGGCAATGAAAGAGCGGTTGAACGTGCAAGAGAAAGGCCTGTGCAAGTCGCGCCCGTGGAAAGGCCAGCGGAAAGGCAAGTAGAAAGAGCGCCAGTACAGGCACCCATGATACAGCCAGCACCTCAGCAGGCACCACGCATGGAGCAGAGAATGGAACAGAGACAGGCTCCGGCGCCAGCGATAGTGCATACGCCAGCCCCAGCACCGATGCCAGCACCTGCACCACGGGCAATGCCAACACCTGCCCCTGCACCAGCGCCTGCTCCAAGAGCTGAACCAGCGAAGGAAAAAGATGATCCACGCAATGCAAAAATACGTGGTTTGAGCGAACGTTAATTCCTAAATCCTTAAGTTTAAAAAGCCAGCCTGTCCGGTCACACTGGACGAAAGGCTGGCTTTTTCTTTTCTGCTCTTTTCTACTTTATCCTGCGTACTGCCAAGCTGATGCTCTTGCCTGACTATTATTTTTCTCAGATCGTCTCCCCAATTAAATACTCCAGAATCTCCTGTTAGTCCTGCTATCAAGATGTGACGAAAGCATGCTGCAGAGGTTTGGTTTTATTGAACCAGTCCTCCAGTCTTTTGCCCAAACTTGTATGCCATTCGCTGGCATGCAAGTTCACTTCGTTCACACATAATCAGAGGCTACGATGCTTACATCACCTACGTTACGACTATTACGGCTGTTGCCGCTGTTACCACCCCTCACCGGCATCTGCATTTTATTTTCTGCCAACAGTGCTGTTGCCCAGACAATTTCCCCTGCCTTTGCTGTCGTCCTAGATATGCAGGGCGTACGCTATGCGTCCCACCAGGCTGCAACGCCAAAGAATGCCGTACAAGAAATCAAACTCAAACAGCAATTGATACTGCAAAACGATGGGCAATTCCGCAACATCAGTGAATCGCTCTGGCCAGGTAATATCAGGTTTCAATTCCTGACTACCGGTAACAAAGATGGTGTGGCGGAGGTCGACTTGCTGCAATGGCGACAGGGTATTGAGATAGACAGGGACAATGCAAGCGCGGCAGACAAGGAATACGCCGACTTGCTCTTCCTGAGCCCGGCATTGTTACTAGACCATGCCAGCATGCGCATGTCTGCAAAGCTGCCCGTCGCAGAGGATGAAAAATACGAGCAAATAAATTTCAATGATGCGGCTGGACGGCCTGCCAGCATGATCATTGAGCGCAGTAGCGGCCAAGCTTTGAGCGCTAAAACCGCAAGCTCCACTTATGAATATGCAGACTACAGCATAGTACAAAATTTTAAACAGCCCAGGCAGATCACAGTCAAAAATGGCGACAAGCTGATACTGCAATGGAGTATCACGGCTCAAGTGCCTGAGCATCTTGATGCCCACACTTTTGACTTACCAGCAGGCTATGTAGAAAAGCAAGGCAAGGGGTCATTCCGCGCCATCATGATAGCCCCCGGCACTTACCGGGTCGATGGTAGCGAATCCGGCTATCACACAGGTTTTTCAGTCGGTACACATAGTGTGGCAATCTATGATGCGCCCATCAGTACTGCCGAAGCCGCCAAGGTCAGGGCATTGATAGAGCAGACCGCACCTGGCCGCAAGCTTGCCTATATCGTACTGTCACATACCCATCGCGACCATATCGCCGGTACGCCATCGTACATGAATGAAGGCGTACAGATTTTGACAGGCAAGGATGGCAAACTGGCGGTGGAACGGCAACTGGGCTTGGAAGTTGCCAGCAAGGTGCTGGAAGTCAGCACCCCACGAGATCTGGATCTGGGTGGCCGCAGTATCCGGATTTATCCCATGGCAAGCAGCCATGCATCAGACATGCTGGTGGCTTATGACAAAAGCAGTCAGGCTCTGTTTCAGGGCGACCTGTTTTATCTGCCAGAAATTGGCCCCATCCCGCCAGTGTTTGATGTCGGCCTGGAACTGGATAGCTTAATCAAACAACATCAGCTTCAAGTGCAACAACTGGTCGGCGTGCATGGTCGTAGCGGAACGCTCATGGACTTTCAAAAGGCACTGGAGTTGAGGATGACAGCAAAACCAGGCACAGAAAAAAACTAATGCGTCTTTGAAAATCAAATCCCATTTGTAGAAAACTGTGTCGGCATGCGGTTTAACCAACACAGTTTTCGCATACCGCTATCATCAGGGCGGCAATTGTTGTAAATTCCGGTAATACAATTCGCTTGCATTGCACTCACAATACAGTCTCTTAAATACAGTCTCAATACCCTATCATTACAGTCCGCAAATGCTTCTTGCACTTTGTACAATAAGATAATGGTTCAAGATGCGCCCGGAAAATTTCTCTTCGTTCAACAGCTATTCTGCACTGCTTAAAACCTTGCTGGTTTGCATATTGGCTTTGCCCAATTTCATAATGCAGGCACAAGCGCAGGAACTGCAAATTTTTACCGAAGACTGGCCGCCCATCAGCTTTGGCAGCGGGAATAAAGCAGAAGGCATGGCAGTCGAAGTCGTGCAAGCCATGCAGGCACATATAGGCAGCAGCCAGCCCATACAAGTCGTACCCTGGGCACGCGGCTACAAGGCCTTGCTGGAAGAACCCAATACCTTGTTGTTCACCGTCGGCAGATCAGAAGAGCGCGAAAAACTCATGGTCTTGCTAGGCCCGATCGCCATCTCGACGACGTCTTTATATACGCGTAAAGGCAATGCCGCGCGCCTGCACAGCATGGGTGACGAGATACAAAAACTCAAGGTCGGCGCCTACCGTTCCAGCATCTTTGCAGACACTGCACGCAAGAAGGGTTTTCAAAATATAGAGCAGGCACCGACACCACAAATCATCGCCAATATGTTGCTGGCCAAACGTTTTGATTTATGGGTGGAAGGCAGCCTGGTGGTGTCATCGGTGCTGAAAGAAATAGGCCACTCTGCGGATGATGTAGAAAAAGTCAAAGTCCTCGACAGCCTGGAACTGTACCTGGCTTTTTCCACATCCACTCCAGCAAGCACCATCAAGGTCTGGGAAGATGCCTTGCGCTGGCTAAAGAAAGAAGGTCACTTCACCCGCATCCATCAGAAGTGGCTGCCGAATGAACCACCACCGATGGCGGTGATACGGCTTGACCCGCCTGGCAAACCCTGAGCATGGCCTCAGGCCGTGACGATATTTTCCAGTTTAAAAGAAAAAGGCGGGGGATTGCGGCCTGGACCTCCGCCTGTCATGACGATATCTGCGCTCGCAATACCTAGCAGTGACAATTCGGTGTTGATGTCGTACATAATGGCCGAGTTCATGACCTGACCTTGTACGATCTGAGAAGCTACGCCTATCCAGATTGTTGGCTCGAATTCGAAGACTGCTTTTCGCTGCGGAGCGATGGAAGTTTTAGTCGCCAGCAATTTTCCGCTTTTATAAATGGATGCATTGATAGCACCTTTCGGCAAATTATTAAGGACTTGTACTTCCCTTGGACTGGTACCACTGCCATAAGGAATCAGCCTGTCACCGGAAGTCGTCAGTTGCATGCAAAGTAGCTCGCCATTCTTCGCGGCCAACTGCGGCGTATGGTTGCCATAGGAATCAGTCGCTCCGACAGTCATGCTCATGGGAAAAGTAAAGGGGTGGTTGTCTCCCACACCGCTGTATTTGATGACCATCCATGCAACGGACAATTCATCAAAATCTGTTGCAACATTTTTTTGGAAAATGACGATGTCTGAATTAGTTTCGTCATTCGAATTATTGATGAAGTTCAATTGAACATCCATATCAAGTCCTTTGGTGTGAATGTGATTTTCGTGCAAATCGCAGCATTAGCGTGGCAGGCAGTCTGCGTGACATCAGGCAAAGACTATATTTTCAAGATGAAAAACAAAGGGTATGGAATTGGCCCCCGGGCCACCGCCTGTCATGACGATATCGGCCTCGGCTATTCCAAGCAAAGACAGTTCGGTATTGACATTGGAGATGATCGCAGAGTTCATGACCTGACCCTGAACCACCTGGGAGGCAACACCTATCCAGATGGTAGGCTTGAATTCGAACGCGGCTTTTTGTCCTGGTGCGACGGATGTGTGAGTCGCCAGCAAAGTGCCATCCTTGTAGATCGACGCATTGACAGCTCCTTTGGGCAATTCGTTCGCTACATGTATCTGCGCCTGATTGCTCGCATCGCCAGCCAGCGATAATTGTGTACCAGAACTGCTCAATGCCACATGGAACAAATTCCCATTTTGCGCAGCAAGCTTGGGTGTGTAATTGCCCCATGAATCACTGGCACTCACATGAGAACTCAATGGATAGGTGAAAGGGTGAGTATCACCAACGCCGCAATTTTCTATGACCTTCCACGCCACTGCAGTCTCATCAAAATTGGTCGCAACATTTTTTTGAAAAATCACGACACTGGAATTATTCGTGTCATTCGAATTGTTGATGAAATTCAGTTTGATATCCATATAAAGCCTTTGTGCTCAAGTCAGGTTTGACGGCGAATTTGACGACGAATATGCTGGATATTTCACGCAAAAAAATCTGCGTCCAACCCGGCAATCGTCAAATAAGATAGCATAAATTTAATTATCCATACACGGGATTCATGTCTTCATTGCTATCATGTTTTTTCACTCACTTGTTCCCTCAGGACAACAAAGCTACCAGCGCCGTTGGATGAATATGCCAGCCCATCAAGCCTGCCAGGCCCATGAGTACACCAAAGCTGGTAGGTACCAGGGTCACAAAATACAGCCAGCGCTGCCGGGTCAGGGCCGTCACTGCCAGCAAGGAAATAGCGATCGCCAGCAAGGCATCTGACAAGTCGAACTGGTCATCCTTGTAATTCGCATTGTCATAATCGATCTGGTCTTGCTCAGCCTGCTTTTTCAGCTCTTCTTTTTTTTCGTGCTGCTCTTTGCCCAACTTCGCATAACTGTCTATGGCTGCCTGATACTCTGCCTTCTGGTCGGCAGGCACATTTTTGGAGGCCAGGCGCAATTGCAATTCCGTTGATTTGGCGAGTTCTTCCCGCATATTCCTGGCCTGGTAAAACGCCCAGTGATCTATCTTGTTGGCTTGTGATTGCTGCATGGCCTGGACGATATTGTCATCCTTGACCTTGCAGATGCCCATGAAGGTCGCCAGCAAAGCCACGGTAATGGCAACCCAGATATTCAACTGACGAGTGGCCTTGTCTTGCCTGGCTTCTTCCTGCTGTTCTGTTAATTGCTCTACGGTTTCAATTGGATCAATATCCATATCTGACTTTCTAAAAAATATTAAAAATCGAGGCAGGTCACCATGCAAGTCAATTAAATAACTTAGCCGGGCAACTTCGAATCAGTTGCAGCGCTACTCAACTGTAAAAAACGACGACCATCCCTGACGCATTCATATAACAAATATGCAGCATAGGCAAAACAAGCCAGACGTATGCCGCGGTCCAGTCTTTGCAGGTCCAGTATAGTTGACGTAGCTGTATTTTGTATCAGCGCATCAAGTTGACTGAATATGAGGAACAGTCCTGCATACAAGGCATTTTGCAGCATATTCAATTGCAATTTCAACTTACTCCAGACTGGCTGGCTTGCGCACCAGATACCAAATACGACAGAGCAAACCAGCAGCAAAGCCATCCATGGCAGATAGTGTGCGATAGCTGGCGAAAAATCCACGCGCAATTGCTGCAGACTGGCTTCTGACATCCAGAGTTTATGCCCGATCAGCAGCAGGATAAAAGCACAGCCAGATAAATCAGTGATGATGTCACTGCCGCGTATTTTTTGCCAGTCATATTCTTGTTCGGGTAAATCTTGCGCCCGCCATTTCTTGTTGCTGACCCAGTTTGGCAACATTCCGCTTCGGGAAAAAAAGTAAAACAGCAGTGTCGTTATCGTAAAGTCCAAAGTCGCTTGCTCCACAAAGCCTGCCAGCAACTGCATCAATGCCTGCCATATCTTGTAATGCTCTGCCTGCAAAAATACTGTTGCACTTTTCAGCGTTTGCATGAGGAGCACAAAACCGAGAACATAACTCATGACCAGCTTATAGGCTGGCATCAACTCACTACTGACCAAGGGTGCGACGGGCATATAACGCGCTGCAACCCGTGCCGGATGACCGAGTTTTTCCAGTGCAACTGCGACATCGTCCTCCGTCGCCTCCCTGCCTGTTTGCTCGCGGATGGCATCCAACTGATCCAGGATGTTGGACTGCAATTCACGCCCTATGTCGTCTCTTTGCGCCAGCGGCAATTCCTGTTTCACCGCATGTATGTATTTTTGCAGCAGAGTCATCGTCCAGTCTCCAAAATAGTCGTCAGCGTGCCATTCAAGGCCTGCCATTCCTGAGTGAGTTTTTCCAGTAATTCCACCCCTGCCGGCGACAGGATGTAATAACGTCTCTCGCGGCCCTCACCCTGCTGCCATTCACTGTCCAGCAAACCCTGGTCAGCCAGTCGCCTGACCAGAGGATATAAAGTGCCCTCATCTATATCCAGCCCATGATCGAGCAAGGCTTTACGCAGGGAATAACCATACTGCGCCTTTCTCAATGAACCCAGCACGGCCAGCACCAGCGCACCGCGCCGCAATTCCAGACGCATTTTGTCCAGCCTGTCTTCTGACATGTCTCTTATTCCTTTTTTTTGCCAATACTGTGTCGCACACAGCATAATACTATGCGCCACACAGTAAAGATGCAAGTTATTTTTTTATAGGGCTCACGCAAAACCGGCTCATGACAAGACAGGCTTTGATCCCTTGTTTCCTGTATTCATCAGATTTTTTTTGCTTTCGTCGGAAAATGCGAGACGAAAGCCGCGCAGGCAATTATTCTTGGCAGCAATCGCAAATAAGAAGGAAATAACAATGTTCACGACTATCTGGTTTATCTTACGTGCCAGTTTTGGCTGGAGTGCACTGATCATGTTCACGACGATATTCATTGTGAATGGCATTTTCAGAAACCGCATGCCGGGTGAGTTTATCCTCATCCCTCTCAGCCTCGTCGTGCTGGTCATGGGAGTCAGCTTTTCGCATGTGCGCCGGGTACGCCTGATTGCCAGCAAGGTCGATACCAGTACGCTGGCCAACCGCCAGCGCCGCCAAATCGAAATCCCGCTGGAAGCCAGTGAAGCTTTTGAACTCGTCGATGCCGCCATCCGCGAATTACCGGGTGCAGAAGATACCGAGAGCGCCAGGGACAGCCTGCAGATACGCGCCAAGATCAAGCGCATAGACCCTTACCAGGCTAACTTCATTGATGAGTTGAAAGTACTGGATTTTTTGACGACCAAGCGCAACCAGATTCTCGCTACCATCACGCCCGGCGATGGCATAGGCAGCCTGACCCTGATTTGTGAACCTGAACGCCCGGCATGGACGGATTTCTTCCTCGTCGATAATGGAACCAATCTGGAAAATGCCGAAGCCATCACCCGCGCCATTACCCGCCGCATTGCAGAACGCAGGCGCAAGGAAAAAGCCAGTGCGGCACAGTCTGTGACGGAAAAAGAATTGACGGTAGCAAAACTCAACTTGCTGCATGCCCAGGTAGAGCCGCACTTCCTGTACAACACCCTGGCCAGCGCGCAATTATTGACGCGCGCTGACCCCGCAGCGGCTGACCAGATGCTGGGCAACCTGATCACTTACTTGCGCCATTCCTTACCACGCACTGAAGATACTGCCTCGACCATAGGTGAAGAACTGGAACGCTCCATCGCCTATCTCGACATCATGAAGATACGCATGGGCACACGCCTGAATATACAAATCCAGGTACCAGCAGAATTGAAAGCCCTGCCCTTCCCCATGATGATGTTACAAACCCTGGTGGAAAACGCCATCAAGCATGGCCTGGAACCCAAGACTGGCGGCGGCACGATATGGATCATCGCCAGGCAGCACGAGGGCAATGTCGCCGTTACTGTGGCTGATGACGGTAATGGCCTGGGAGCAGAAATTGGCGGTACCGGCATAGGCTTGAAGAATGTGCGTGAACGCCTGCGCCTGGCGCATGGCAATGCGGCGAGTTTTGTGCTGGTGGGTAATTTCCCCAGCGGGGTGGCTGCGACTATCACGGTGCCCGTCGTCATAAGCAAAGGAGAACAACATGCCTAAGTGTGTCGTTGCCGAAGATGAGAGTCTGCTGCGCGAAGCCTTGTTGCAGCAACTGAGCCTGGCCTGGCCGGACCTGGAGATTGCCGCTGCCTGTGATGATGGCGGCAGCGCGCTGGAAGCCATTGCCATGCATCAGCCAGATGTGGTGTTTCTTGATATACGCATGCCGGGTTTGAGCGGACTGGAAGTGGCCGCCGCCATGACCGAGGTCAGCCCGCAAAGTCAGATCGTGTTCGTCACAGCCTATAACCAGTATGCGATTGATGCCTTTGAAAAAGGTGCGGTCGATTATTTGTTGAAACCAATTACCCAGGACAGATTGCTGGCCACCGTCAAACGTCTGCAAATGCGTGCGCTGACTGGCACGGCTGATTTGCAAGCCATCAGCACACTGGTACGCCAGCTCAGCGGCGGCCCGGCGGACATGCCCAAACCTGCGCCGCTGGTGTGGATCACCGCCAGCGTGGGCAATGAAACCCGGCTCATCATGGTCGATGATATTGCCTACTTCCAGGCTGACAGCAAATACACCGTGGTCATGACGGCAGAGGGTGAATCACTGCTGCGCAAACCCATACGCGATTTACTGCAGGTGCTGGACAACAGCATGTTCAAACAGATACACCGCTCCACCATAGTCAACCTGCGTGCGATTGCCTCCATCAGCCGCGACGACAGTGGCAAGGGCCTGGTCAAACTCAAGACGCGGCCAGAAACGCTGAGCGTCAGCCAGCCCTTCATGGTCTTGTTCAGGAATATGTAAAGTATGCGTTACTTCAATCATCAGATTTTTTTGCAGGCATTGGTGCACACATTGATACACGCCAGCAAGTCCCTGCTGGCCCTGTCTGCAGCAGTCAGCCTCAAGGTGCTGGATGCGCAGGACAGCAATGGCAATTACCTGTATGCACGTGGCCGCCACAAGTATTTTGGCATAGGTGCGCTGGTGATTTTCTTTGCCCTGTTTGCCGGTTATGGCATGGCGCATATGCTGGCCAGCATGGTGAATGTCAGCAACACAGGTGCCATCATCGCTGGTTGCCTGTGGGCGGTATTCCAGTGGTGCCTGGAGCGGCAGATGATCATGTCGATACAATCAGATGCCAAATGGCGGGCCAAGAGCATGGGCCTGTTCTGGCGCAGCCTGCTGGCCTTGCTGTCTGCGATTACCATGGTCTATCCCTTTTTTGTTGACAGCAACCGTGCCGAAATCACGGTAAAAACCGGCGAACTGGAGCGCACACGCCTGATACAAAACCTGCAAAGTGCGCAACTGGCAACTGGTTTGCCCACGCTTCAACAGGATGTCGCAGCGCTGGATGACAAGCTGCAAAAAGCAGAAGATAAACTGCACAGCGAACCACCGCAAATCGGCGAGATGCGCCAGCAATTACTGACCATGCGTGAGCAGGCAAAAACCGAGGAGCGACGCGCCAACGGACAAATCGCCAACTGGCGCAAAGCCCTGACTGTCGCTTTGCCTGAGCAGGTTGTCTTGCTCGAACAAAAGATCAGCGCTGCACAAAACCGCATCAACGCTGCCAAAGCCAAGTGCCTGCGACAAGAGCAAGACATCAACATGACCCTGATCGCCTGGCGCAAAGAAAAACTGGCAGAGAAAGCACAAGTCGCAGAAGAACGCCATGAGGCCAATGCCATCGCCAGCAAAGCCAGGGCCGATGCGCAAGTACTGGAAAAAACCCAGACTGAACATATACAGGCAGCATCCCATGCAGGTTTTGCAGCCGACTTTGCGGCAACCTGGGATATGTTGAAAAACGACATGCACAGGCGTTTGCAATTCATCTGGTGGCTGCTGTGGTTTTTGACGATAGAGCTGGTCGCCATCATCGTCAAGTTCACCAGCCATACCGATGTCGATGCACGGCTGAATGCCGATGAACATTTGCTCAAGTTCGAGATCGGCAGCAACTTCACTTTGCGCCAGGCACAAATTGAAGTTGGGCAATTGCGCGAGATGACGGCACTCAAGGGTGAACGTGCCGCCCTGCAAGCGGACGACGGTATCAGTGCGGCTGCACTGGCGACCATCCGGCAAATGCGACAACTGGAGCAACAGGCCGAGCTAAGCTCAGCTAATGTCCCGTCAGGCTTGCGGTCTTTGTTGCAAGAAACCCTGAACACCATGAACGCAAATTTTTTACGTCTGCTAACGAATAAATAAGGAATGCAAGGATTACAATAGCATCACGATTATTCTTGGTTCATATCCTCATGAAACTTGCTCGTGTTAGCTGCATAATCCTGTTCAGTATATTCAATGTCGCTAATGTTGCCTGTGCTGCCGATGCATGGGTAGCACAGACCAGTGGTACTGAAGTCGAATTGCGTGGCCTGTCTGTCGTCAGCCCCAAGATTGCCTGGGCCAGCGGTGCCAAGGCCACGGTGTTGCGTACTGTCGATGGTGAACACTGGCAAGTCATAGAGGTGGCAGGCGCGGAAGGCCTGGACTTCCGTGACATCCACGCCTTTGATGCCAGGCATGCGATTATCATGAGCGCCGGGCCTGGTGCCCTCTCGCGCCTGTATGAAACCCGGGACGGCGGTGCCAGTTGGCAATTGCTGAAAACCAATGAAGCCAAGACCGGTTTTTGGGATGCGATCTCTTTTTCTGACGCCAAACAGGGCATATTGTTGGGCGACCCTGTCGATGGCCAATTCCAGACCCTGGTGACGACAGACGGTGGCCTGAACTGGCAAGAAAACAAACACCCCGGTTTGACTGCACTCCCCAATGAAGGCGCATTTGCCGCCAGCGGCACCTGTGTTGCTACTTATGGCAACCAGCATGCATGGATAGTCACCGGCGGTGCCAGCCAGGCACGTGCCTTCGCCAGTGCAGATGGTGGCATTAGCTGGTCGGCTGCCACCCTGCCCCTGCCTGCCGCAGCCGCCAGCAAAGGTGCGTTCTCGGTCGCTTTTCTGGATGAAAAAAATGGCATGGCAGTAGGTGGTGATTACAAACTCCCGCAACTCAATAGCCTGAATGGCACGAGGACGGAAGACGGCGGCCAGACCTGGCAGCCAGCCCAGGTATTGCCGCAAGGTTTTATGTCTGTCATCGCCACTGTGCCAGGTGCCGCAAAAACCTATGTCGCAGCAGGCCTGGCGGGTTCAGGTATCTCACATGACGCTGGCAAGACCTGGAAAGTACTGGATAAAACCCCGGTCAATACCGTGGCCTTTGCCAATGCCAAAAGCGGCTGGGCAGTCGGTCCTAAAGGCCTGCTCATGAAATTTAATTATGTATCAAAATAACACCAATCAATCAACATCAAAGTGTCCGGGGTGTCCGATGTGTCCGCTCAGCTGTGCAATATCGGACAGTCTGCCGCTGAATTTGCAGCACATGCCGCACTGAAATTGGTATTCATACTGGCTTTATGCGCTGGCATGTTCTTTGCAGATAGTCTTGCCAGACTGTCACTCTGAAACAGCTGCGCCGACGTAAAAAGGGATAAAAAATGAAAACGAGACTGAACTTGCTGGTCAAACTGGGACTTGCCAGCTGCGCCCTGGGCACCATGCTGGTCGCCAGTGCTGCACCCTTGGCAGTATCCAATCTGGATGCCCAATTGATTTCCTATTTCCGCCCCTACGCACCTGCGGCTGAAGTACTGGTCAAAAAATTGGATAAAAACTTGCCTGCAGACAAGGCTGATGCAACTGCCAAATCTAAAAATAAATCTGTGAACGATACCCAGATCTGCGTTGACACTGAGGCAGACAAGAATCTGGAAGCAGAAGGTTTGCAGGGAAAACAGTCCGACACGCCGAAACTCCGTTAAGGCGAATGTGATTTCAATTAGCGGCTCATCGCGAGCCGTTGGGTTAGTCTTGCGCCATCCATTGCCAGCATAATATCCATCTGCTACATTGCCTTTTTATTTCACAAGGCTAGTCACGCGCCATCAGTTGCGAAGCGGGAAGAATCAAGTCCCCGACTTTAGCAAATTGAACGCCTCAGCATCCAATAAATGTCTATCATCATTCTGAATCTTGGCAAGGAGCAGGGAGACTGTTGCCATGCCCGCGTGCGCCACGACGATCATGAGTTTGATGCACTCGTTTTTGGAAGCAGAACCTCTCTTCAACCATTGCTCAACAAAAGTCGTTGCACCGAAATGTCCTTTGAGCGCGTGCTCAGTTGGCGTGAGCTTGAGGATTTCAGCAATGAACAATCAAGCATTCATGCAGCGCCAGGTATAGATGCTGCCATTGTCCTGAAAGGCAAAGTAATCAGCATCATCCCGGTTGATAGTGATACACAAATCATTGATATCTACTTGCGAGCCGGTCCAGAATTTTTGGCACTGTCATCGGATGAGATTGATGGCAAGTTTGCTGCAATTGGCAAGGGTGTGGAAGTCATCGTTTCTGGCTTGTGCTTTTACCCAAGCAATCTCTGAAAAGGGTTTTACAGGATATGAACTCTGCACTTTATCGCCAGGTCACCGCAAAAAAAGATTGGCCCTTTTTCGATGAAGATTGCACGATGTCAGCCAGTGACAAAGAGCAGATCCTCGTACTTGGCAAAGAAGTCGCCCGGGCTTTTTGGGAAAAACATGTATCGCCACAGGCTAACGAGCGTCATCCCATGTTATTGCCAACAGACCATTGGCTAAGGCCGGACATTCCTGGACCAGATTGGCTGAATGATTCCAAACCCGCCATCGCTACAAAAACTGCAGAAGTCGCTACATTTCTGAATCAGCATTTCAAGCTGGATGCAGATCGGAGAATTTATTTTGTGCTCGCGAAGGACAGCATCTATATGACCAGTATGGGCATATTCACGCGTCACTGGGCAGACTTCCTTTTGCTTGATGATGAGTGTCCTTTCCTGTTTCATCCTGGCACGAAAGCCTTTGCCTGCTTTGGCCCGCACGGTCAACCAGGCTTTGGGGCAGGCAAGTAAAGAACTATATATCCGCTCAATGAGTCGCCCCGCCGGCAATGCGTAAATCCTTGTCGGTCTTCAATACACTTTCCAGCACTTTCAAGATCGCTGTCTTCAACATCTCCAGCGGCATGCTGGCGGCACCTGTATGTGCCACTGCCTGTTCCGGCAAATAGGGGATATGGATGAAGCCTGCTCTTTGTATGCCACTGTCTGCCCTGCTTGCCAGATGCATGAGACCGTAAAACACATGGTTGCAGACAAAGGTGCCAGCGGTTTGTGATACCGATGCGGGTATGCCACTCTGGTGTAATTCCTGGGCTATTGCCTTGATAGGCAGGCTGGTGAAATAGGCCGCAGGGCCACCCTCTATAACAGGCACGTCCACAGGTTGCACGCCGACATTGTCGGGTATGCGGGCATCATCGACATTGATGGCAATGCGTTCCAGGCTGATGTCGGCACGGCCACCGGCCTGGCCCAGGCAAATCACGATAGCGGGATGATGTTGCCTTAGCGCAGCTTCCAGTATATGCAGTGAATTCGTAAATTCGCAGGGCAAGCGGGCGCTGACGATCTGGTGATTGTCACCGATGAGCAAGCCATCGAGCCTGCGTACCACTTCCCAGGAGGGATTGCTTTGCTCGCCGCCAAAGGGATCAAATCCCGTCAGTAAAATGCGTTTCATGCCAGCCTCCGGGCAACTCAGGGAAAGACAAAGAAGTGTATCAACAGGATATTGCAGGCCAGCACCAGCAGCGCTGTCGGTATCTGCACTTTAATCACTTGATACTTATCTTGCAACTCCAATAAGGCTGCGGGCACGATATTGAAGTTGGCGGCCATCGGTGTCATCAGGGTGCCGCAATAGCCAGAGAACATGCCTATCGCCACCAGCGCGGCAGGGTTGGCATGATGCTGGTTGATCAGGAATGGCAAGGCAATACCGGCAGTCATGACAGGGAAAGCCGCAAAAGCATTGCCCATGATCATGGTGAACAAGGCCATGCCTGTGCAATACATGATGATCAGGGTCAGGCGACTGTCGGGGTTGATGAAGAGTTTGACGATATCCTGTATAGCTTGCCCGGTCTTGGCGGCAACAAACACGCCACCCAGCATGGCCAGCATTTGCGGCAGGATAAGTGCCCAGCCTATAGCGTCCACCAGGCGTCGCGACTCACGTACGGCTTGCATAGGCGTGCCACGGGTGTACAGGCAAGCCATGCCCAGCGCGCAGATACAGGCTATGCATAGCGCGGTCAGGGTCAGGTTCTTTTGGTCCAGCAAAAACCAGCTACCAATCTGAAAGTCTTTCACCACCACCGTCAACATGACAGTAACGATGGGGATAGTCAGCGCCGGGATAAAGATACGGTTGCCGAGCTTGCTGGCGATTTGCAAACGCGCTGGCCTGTCATGATCCACGTGCTTGCCCATACCCAGTAAATTCGCTCCTGCCAGCACGGCCATCAACAAAACTGTAATGCCAACAATACGATAAGCCAGCGGCTTTCCCAGTGTGGCCAGCATGAGGTCACCAAACAAAAAGCTGAAGCCAAACAGAAACCAGAACAAGGCAGTGGTGATGCGGCGCGGGTTGCTGGTATCGCGCAAGGTCATGAAAGCCAGCAGCATGACGATGGTGCCGATGAGATAAAGCACCAGATTAAGGCTGACCAGGCTGTTCATGCGTTCACCACCGCATTTGTCTGGTCTGCCTGATTAGGCTGATTGGTCTTCTGCCAGGCTGCAATGTCTTTGGCAATACTGGCATCCAGCCGCGACAGGCGGAACAGGTGTATCAGCAAGGCGCACAGCGCCGTTGGGATACCCCAGATACCTATCGCCAGTGGTTCAACACCATGGATACCATTTTCCTTGAGAAAAGCAGTCATCAGCAGCACAGCACCAAAGGCAATGAAAATATCTTCCCCAAAGAATAGTGCGACATTGTCGCAGGCTGCGGCATGGGCAGCAATGCGGTCGCGTATGGCAGGTGGCAAGTCGCCATGTAAATTACTGGCGGCACCTTCTGCCATCGGTGACAGCAAAGGTCGCACAGTTTGCGCCTGCCCGCCCAGGCTCAGCAAACCCATGGCGGCACTGGCTTCACGTACAACAAAATACAGCATCAGGATACGGCCCGTAGTTGCACTGCGTATGCTCGCCACCCACTGCTGGGCACGCTCACGCAAGCCATAGTGTTCAAGCAAGCCTATGATGGGCAAGATCAATAATGAACTGGTGAGTTGCCTGCTGTTCAGGAATTTTTCACCAAATGTTTCCAGCAGGCTCATGAAATCCATGCCGACGGCGAAGCCTGTACCGAGACCGGCAACGGTGACGACCAGCAAGGGGTTGAAACGCAGGGCAAAGCCGATGACGACCAGGGGTATGCCTATCAGTGGCAGTAGTAGTGCCGTGTTCATGCGGTCTCCTGTTTTGTTTTTTCTATAGTATCTGGCCGAACATATTTCCTCGATAAAAACAGCTAAGACCTCTCAACACAGAGACACGGAGACACAGAGATGTCACAGAGGAGAACAAAGAGAATAAAAGAACCCGGCGCGTATCTTGAAATAAATTTTTCTACAAAACCCTGTACGCCAGCCTGTCCAGCCGCGTACCACTAAGCCGTCCCAGCAACTTGCGCACAGGATCAGGATAATCCGTATTCTTTTCCAGCTCACGGTAATGTGAAATGACCGTCGTCTTCTCCATGATGCTATCCAACTCATCCTGTCTTTGCTGCTGCAATTCATGTTGCGGATCATGGATCAGCAAAGCGTTTTCCAGATCCAAGCGGAAGGCACGCGGGTTCAGGTTATTGCCTGTCATGAGCGCATAATCCTGGTCTATCCACATGCCTTTCAAGTGATAGGTATTGTCGTCGTCCTTCCACAGGCGCAATTGCAATTGCCCGCTGCTGATATCTGCCTGATGGGATTTGGCAAAGCGGCGCAAGTTAACCTCGTACAGATAAGGCAGGGCTGCAATGACTTTGAAAGGCTCCTCTGGCGGGATGAAGAAGTCATTGGCAGTCTTGTCGCCAACGATGATGCAGATACGCACGCCGCGCTTCAGCGCGCGATTGATTTCACGCGTGACAGCGAGCGGGAAATTAAAATAAGGCGTGCAGATAGTGATCTGCGTCTTGCTCGCAGCCAGCAGCTGGCAGATGACTTTATTCAAAGGATTGTTTTTGCCCACGCCCACCAGCGGTGTCACGCTCAGGCCATGCCTGTCATGTTCTTGCTCGACCACATTGCAGTCATAGCGGGCACTTTTCAGGCGGCTTCTGAATTGCTTGATTTCGCGGCGTATACTGCGGGTTGCGGGTATCTGAGGCATGTCCAGCCTGTGCACGGCGGCGGCTGATAACAAGTGCTCACGGATGAATTGCACCATGCTGTTGGCCAGCACTTTATTGTGTATCAGCAGGTAGCGGTCATGGCGGTATTTATCCTGCTTGTGCAAATAAACATTGTTCAGGCTGGCACCGCTGTAGATGACTTCATCATCGATAACAAAGCCTTTCAGATGGAGGACACCAAACAATTCACGCGTCTGCACTGGTATGCCATACAGGGGCACGGTATAGGCGTTGGCTTTGCTGATCTCTTGATACCAGGCCGCATTGCCACCGCTTTTTGCGGCACCAATCAAACCCCGTTGTGCCCGATGCCAATCGACCATGACGGCGATGTCGAGTTCAGGACGGGCGGCTTTGGCGGCATACAAGGCCTGCAGGATTTCTACCCCTGCTTCATCATTTTGCAGATACAGGCTGCACAAATAAATCCTGTGCCTGGCAGCGGCAATTTTTGCCAGCAAAGTCGTGCGATAGTCTGCTGCGCTAAGCAGCGTCTGGACGGCATCTGCCTGTAGCGGAATGCCGTTTAAATGCGTAAGGTCGGAAGCGGACTTGAAGAGGCGCATGTCTGTTTATATATGTCTGTGAATGCCAGTGAAAACCTGATGATGGTAACACTAGTCCATACCGATATACAAAAACCTGCTAGCGAAACAGATGCGCCATCCTGAAACTGGATGCGTGACCCAGTTGCTCAAAATGCTGGTCCAGCCATACTTGCGCCCGGGCACGTCCCTCTGCATGCAGACTATGTAAAAATGTTGCCTGCGCATTCATCTTGCTGTGACTACTCAACTGGCTCATAAGTTCAGGCGCGGCAATCACATGCAGGTTCAATTTGCGCAAGCGGCGTTCCAGCCTGCCCCAGGTCAACCAGCCCCGGTCAGCTTCGCGCTTGGCCAGCAGCAAACCCTGCAATTCAGTATGGAAGGTGGAGCTGAAACCCATCTCGGTCAGGCGCTGCCAGATTTCACTGGCAGATGAGGGGACTTGTGCCCTGGGCTGGGCATGCAACAGGATGGCGATAATGTCGTGCGCATTGCATTTATGCACCAATGGGAATAAAGGTGGGTTGGCTGTCAGGCCGCCATCCCAATACGCCTCACCATCTATCTCGACTGCCCTGTGCACCATAGGCAGACAGGCTGAAGCCAGCAAGACATCCAGGCTCATCTGGCGGTTGCGAAACAATTTTAGCGTGCCAGTACTGACCTGGGTAGTGGCGATGAAGAGTTCTATGCCCGGTTGCTGGCGCAAGCGCTCAAAGTCTATCTGTGCCGCCAAAATATCGCGCAAGGGATTGATGTCGAAGGGATTGAGCTGGCTCGGTGAAAAAAAACGCGTCCAGGAAAACAAATGCTTCATGGCAGCAGGTAATTCAGATTGCGCGGCAATATCAGCCGTCGGCGCATGTTCATCCAAAGGCTGGCTAAACGGAGAATTACTGGCGACGCTATCCCAGAAATTTTTCAGCGCCTGCCTGGCACCATCTGCCCCACCCTGCAGATAGCCATGCGCCAATGCCACGGCATTCATGGCACCTGCACTGGAACCGCTGATCGCTTCTATACTGACGCGCCCATCTTCAAGCAGGCGATCCAGTACGCCCCAAGTCAGTGCGCCATGCGAACCACCACCTTGTAATGCCAATGTGACTGTTTTGTTCATCCTGTTCCCTTTCAAGAGGCGTAAGCCATGAGGGAGAGTGAAGCACGGAGGTGACCGGCTTATGACGTGGTCAGTGTGAGGGAATGGCAAGCAAGGGGTGTGCCTGTGGGGATCGTAGACTGGGCGGGACCCTATTAACTTCGTAGGTTGGGCTACGCTTCACCAGCCCAACACTGGGCTTATGATAAACATACGCGTTATTTCAACATCGGGCGTTGCGTTGGCGAAGGGCTTATCATAAACGCATACGTGCTTTAAACGCCCAGTGTTGGGCTGGTAAACCGTAGCCCAACCTACACCGCGAGCCCAACCATCGTAACGAAGTTACAATCGCCGCCAAACCTGCCACCATTCCTTACCCGCAAACACGGGTATGGAATCACTGACAGCCCATTCTTCAAGCAAGTCAAAATACGGCACCATCAATTCACGAAATGCGGCGCTGTGTATGGTAAACGGAGGCCCTTTGAGCGAGGCATCTGGCGCATCATCAAAGAAAAAATAACCGGCCAGCAAAGCATCTGCTGGCAACAATGCCGCCCAGCGTTTGACAATATCTGCCCGCATCGCAGGAGGCAGGGCGCAAAAGAAGGCGCGTTCATAAATCAGGCCCAGCGGTTGTGCAGGAGTGTAGGCAAAAAAATCCGCCTCGATGACATGCTTGCCCCACTCACCTATCGCCGCCTGCGCGCTGCGCACGGCAGCAGGGGAAAAATCGATAGCTACAACTGGCCAGCCTGCCTGTGCCAGGAATGCTGCTTCATAACCGTTGCCGCAACCGGGGATGAGGGTATTCAGTGTTTGCTGTGTGGCTTGCGATGTTGTCTGCAATCTTGCTTGCATGAAGGTTTGCAAGTCTGCCGGGACATTACCCTTATCCCAGGGAATGAAGTTTTTTTCAAAACGTTCATCCCAGAATTGCGGATTGCGTGGATCACGATTCAGGAAATCAGCCATGCTGATACGTCCGTCACACTTTGAAATGAAAATGCAGCAGCAATTGGGCCACTACGATACCAGAGAACAAGCCCGCGCCAAAATACACGATAGTGCGTAACAGGCGGTTGGTGCGTCTTTGCTCTGACAACAGCGCCATCAACATGTCATCGCTATGCCGGGGCTCGGCTGCGCGTGTCAGCGCCTGGTGCGCAAGGCGTGGCAATTGCGGGAAGATGTGACTATAGCGCGGTGCCTCGGCCTTGAGTTTTTCTATCAAACCGCGCCAGCCTACCTGCTCGCTCATCCAGCGTTCCAGATACGGTTTGGCGGTTTTCCATAAATCGAGATCAGGGTCCAGCTGACGACCCAGGCCTTCGATATTCAACAAAGTCTTTTGCAGCAGCACCAGTTGCGGTTGCACTTCCACATTGAAACGACGTGAAGTCTGGAACAGACGCAGCAAGACCTGGCCAAAAGAAATGTCTTTCAAAGGGCGGTCAAAGATGGGTTCACAACAGGCGCGCACTGCTGCCTCAAGTTCATCCACGCGCGTCTCTTTGGGTGCCCAGCCGGATTCTATATGCGCCTCTGCCACGCGCTTGTAGTCACGCTGGAAGAAAGCCAGAAAGTTTTGCGACAGATAATCCTTGTCGAAATCATTGAGCGTACCGACGATACCAAAGTCCAGCGCGATATAACGGCCCAGTGTCGCTGGCGCGGTCGATACCAGGATATTACCGGGGTGCATGTCGGCATGGAAAAAGCCATCGCGAAACACCTGGGTAAAGAAGATGGTCACGCCATCGCGCGACAGCTTTTGCAAATCAACACCGGCTTCACGCAATTTATCCAGCTGCGAAATCGGTATGCCCTGCATGCGTTCCATGACGATGACTGAGGACGAGCAATAATCCCAATACATCTCTGGCACCAGCAGCAGATCCGAATCAGCAAAATTGCGGCGCAACTGGCTGCCATTGGCAGCTTCGCGCATGAGGTCAAGTTCATCGTGCAAATATTTGTCAAACTCGGCCACTACTTCCTTGGCCTTCAAACGCTTGCCATCTGCCCACAGTGCCTCCAGCCAGCCTGCGGCAATCTGCATGAGGGCGACGTCATCATCAATGGCTTCTTTCATGCCAGGACGCAGCACCTTGACGGCAACTTCGCGGCCATCCTTCAATGTGGCGAAATGCACCTGGGCGATGGAGGCTGAAGCGACGGGCACACGCTCAAAACTGGCAAACAACTGGTCAGGATGTGAGCCCAGGGATTTCTTGATCTGTGCTATCGCCAGATCAGGGTCGAATGAGGGTACGCGGTCTTGCAGGTGTGCCAGCTCATCGGCAATGTCTGGCGGCATGAGGTCTCGCCGGGTTGATAATACCTGGCCGAACTTGACGAAGATGGGGCCCAGTTCTTCCAGCGCCTTGCGCAGGCGCTCACCACGTGGTGCCGAGATATCACGCCAGAATATGACGGTATCAATCAGGCGCGCAGTGCGTGGCACGGACAGACCAGAAATCGCGATTTCATCAATGCCATATTTGATGGCGATACGTATGATTTTCGCCAGCCTGAGAAACTTCAATATCATCCGCGCATCCTTTCCAGTTTTTCGATGCGCTTGATAAGACGCTCGACATCATCCCGCGTCTTATTGACTTCGGTACTAAAGCCCTGCACGGCCTGGGGTCTGACCAGCATGGGGTTTTCTTCTAAAAAATATTCAGCCAGGTTTTCCTGGATTTTTTGATGGGTTTCCAGCGCCGTCTTATGCAAGCCTTTGGCAAAGCCCACCATGCGCACCGCCGCAACGTCACCAAACAGCTTGCTCAAATCTTCTTCCGCTTCCCAGCGCAGGTTCTGGCTAAGGTTGGAGATGGTATTGGCAAAATCTGCATCCCCTTCTATTTTGACATAGGAAAAGGCACGATCACGGTTTTGTGCGATCAGCGGTAAATCGCTGAGTTTGACGTAGATGGCGACTTGTGCCAGCTCGTCGGCAGCGGCGCTTTCCAGCAAGCCATCTGGCGCAACTTTGAGGCGCAACTGCATGGTTTGCAAGTCTATACAGGCAATTTTACCGGCATGCGGCAAGAGCTTGTTTTTAGCCCAGCTTTCTTGTGCCAGCAGATGATTGATAAAAGTTACAAAAGGTGCGGAGGGGATCATGTTCAAATCAGGGCTGTTGCAAAATACCTGGGCATCTCAACACGCATGCCAAAATAGTCCTGCAAAATAAAAAACCGCCCAGCAATTGCAGGGCGGTTCCAGTTTAACAGCTTATCGCAATGGACATACCTGCGACGTATCAAACTTTAAGGACTCTCGCAAAATTATTCCAGCAATGTTACAGCGACGACGACAGTACTTCGTACGGCTAGGCGCTGTAAGGCCGCTGGAGCGGTTTTGCGTGAGTCCGTCATTACATTTGTTGGATACCGGCCAATACCCAACCACCCTGACCATTGACTGGCTTGGACAAATTCCAAACTTCATTGAAAGCTTCTGCAGGCGCATTGGCAGCTTCCTTGATCATGCCTGTGAACTTGATACTGGCCAGATAATCAGCACCCACGGTTTCTACACCCAGCATATCTGCATTCAAGGTTACGACATCGGTGACATTGGAAGATGCACCACGTTCCTGGATTTGCAGTTTCAGTTCAGCATACATTTCTGCTGTCGTGAATTCACGCAAATCATTGATGTCAGCCTTGTCCCATGCCGCTTGCAGGCGGATGAAATAGCTTTTTGCATTACGCAGGAAGCCTGGCACATCAAAGTCAGCCGGAATAGTCCAGTTGGCATTGGTGTCAGCATTGCCGCCTGAAGAAGCCGGGGCATTGTTTTGGAAAGCCATAGGTTGCGGTGTTAAAGGCGAAAGTGTTGCTGCGCCGGCAAACGCTGGCTGATTAAAACTGTTACCTAAGCTACTACCAGCACTCTGACCATTCTTGTTACGGAACAAGCGGATCACGAAGAAAATCGCAAAGCCTATCAAGACAAAGGTCAGCAAACTACCCAGCATGCTGGCAGCTGCGCCACCCAGGCCAAAATGCGACAAGGCTGCACCCAGCAAGGCACCACCGATCAAACCACCGGCAATACCCTTCCAGGGGATACCTGGTTTAGGTGGGGCTACTGCAGGCGCACCGGCAGCAGGCGCAGGCGCCGCTGCTGGTTTGGCCGCATTGGCTGGTGACGGCGGCGTAGCCTGGCGCGTCACATTGTTAGACTGACGACCTATAGAGCCGCCACCACCAAGACGCTTGGCTTCTGCGTCAGACACTGTCATTGCCATCGTACTTGCTACGACCAGCATGGCGATCAGAAACTTTTTCATCATTCGACTCCTGTTTGTTTCAAGGTTTACTTCAAGCTTATTTACTTCAGTACTTAAGTTGTCAGTACTTGATACCGGTGTGTAAAGCGGCCACACCTGCCGTCAAATTAAAATATTGCACACTGTCCAGCCCTGCTGTTTCCATCATCGTTTTCAGGGTTTCCTGATCAGGATGCATACGTATGGATTCAGCCAGATACTTATAACTGTCAGCATCGCCAGCTATCTTTTGCCCCATCCAGGGCAAGACCTTGAAAGAATACAGGTCATAAGGTTTTTGCAGGATTTCCGGTACTTTGGAAAATTCCAGCACCAGCAATTTGCCACCCGGCTTCAGTACACGTTGCATTTCTGCCAGTGCCTGATCCTTGTGCGTCATATTGCGCAAACCAAACGCCACGGTCACTCTGTCAAAGTAATTATCCTGGAAAGGTAATTTTTCTGCGTCACATAGTAAAGTGGGGGTGATCAAGCCCTTATTCAAGAGGCGGTCACGCCCTACCCTGAGCATGGACTCGTTAATATCGGTATGCCAGACTTCACCGGTCTTGCCCGCCTGACGCGTGAATTCCTTGGTCAAATCACCCGTACCACCAGCAATATCGAGCACCTTGAAGCCAGGGCGCACACCAGCCTGGGCAACAGTGAAGATCTTCCAGACCCTGTGCAAGCCAGCCGACATCATGTCATTCATGACATCATATTTGGCGGCGACAGAATGAAAAACCTCGGCGACCTTATGGACTTTCTGGTCTTCTTCTACGGTTTCATAACCAAAATGGGTGGTATTACTCATTTTCTTAGCCTTATCTTTACCAAAAGGGCAGGTTCGTCAATTCACCCTCACTGTACGGTCATATTGCCCCGCCCCTGCCAAATTCGCTATGTAACGGATTGTAGCCTATTCGCAGCTACAGTCTCTGCCTAATTCTTTGCTTCACTTATTTGCTTCATTTCTTTGCTTCACTCAGTGCCACCTGACAAAATCAAATTGCGCCAGCATGTACCGCCAGCTTACTGGCCAGTTCAGTTTGCCATCGTGCAGCGTTTTTTTCGTTCCAGACCAGATGGACTTCTTCACTGCATTGAAAACCGCAGTCAATCACCTCCAGTCTGCGCAATTCTGTATCTGTCAGGGCAAAATCTGGCAAATAAGCCAGTGCCTGCCCCGATTTGACCATGGACAGCAATAATTGCAAATCGTCTATCCAGTAGCGTATTTTGCGCGGTAACTGATCATCGCGCCAGCCATCTGACAAATTGCCACGCTGTTTGCCGCAAAATAATGAGCGCGAAGGGCTGACAAAATCATATTCCAGCGCCTGCTGGCTACTGATCTGCAGGGGCTGATTGCCATCACTGGCATCGGGTCTTTCAGTTACCAGTGGATGCTGCAAGCCAGCCAGTAGTTGCAGATGCAATGCCCCCAAAGGCGTACTGACCCAGTTTGCCGACCAATGGCCGCCGCGCCCATGCAAGACCTCACTGGTCACCAGCGCATTATTGACCTCACCGCGCTCCAGTGCGGCCAGGGCTTCGTCTTCATACATGCTGGTCAGGTGTATTTCTGCTTCAGGATAGTTTGCCATAGCTTGCCTGAACTGTTCTGCATGCCGCCACAGCAAAATAGCTGGCCCGGCAACGCGACAACCGACGCTGGCTTGCTCACCACTGACATCTGCCTTGGCCTGATCTGCCATGGCCAGCATATTGCGGGCAAATTCCAGCATGCGCTGGCCACTGGCATTCAGGCTGAGTTGCTTCGCAGAACGATCAAACAAGACCGTATCCAGATCGCCCTCCAGCCTGCGCAAGGCTTTCGACACTGCCGATGGTGTCAGATGCAATTCCTGCGCTGCCATTCCTAGTGAAGGTTGCCTTGCTACACAGGCAAAGATTTTCAGGTCTATCAGATTCATATTACTTAAGTTTTTTAATTAAATTTCCAATTTGGACATTAAAAGTGAATTTATATTGCTTTACGAGACATTTTATCAGTTCTAAGATGTAAGCATCTCCTTTTCTCATCTACTTTCATCTACTTCTATCTCTGAACTCACCATGACCAACACTGAAAATGTCGTACACCAGCAATGGATATACAGCCGCCATCCAACTGGCATAGTCAGCGATGAACACTATGAATTGCGCAGCCAGCCCCTGGATACCTCGCTGGACCGTGATGAGGTATTGATAGCCGCCAGCTATATCAGCGTTGACCCCTACATGCGCATCAACCAGTCATCCAAACCCACCTATAACCCGGAACCGCATCCGCTCAATACCGTGCAGGTCGCTGGGGTAGTCGGCCAGGTGCTGGCATCGAATGCCGCCAGCCTCAAAGCTGGTGACTGGGTATTTGGCATGACAGGCTGGCAAAGCCATGCGCGCGTGCATGTCAGCGCGCTGACCAAAATCGACCCGACCATTGCCCCAGTCTCCACAGCGCTGGGCGTACTCGGCATGCCGGGTCGCACCGCCTGGTTTGGCCTGACCGAGGCAGGCAAACCACATGCCGGTGAAGTAGTCGTGGTATCCGGTGCAGCCGGTGCAGTTGGTTCATTGGTCGTACAATTCGCCAAACGCCATGGCGCAAAAGTATTGGGTATCGCCGGTGGCGCAGAAAAATGTGCGTGGCTGACAGACAAGCTCGGAGCAGATTGGGCAATTGATTACAAAGCGTTTAACAATGACGAGACATTGGGCCAGGAAATATTCAAGCTAACAGGCGGTGTCGATGTGTATTTCGATAATGTAGGCGGCATGGTCACCGATGCCATCCTCCCCATCATCAAACGCCGCGCCCGCATTATCGTCTGCGGCCAGATCAGCCAGTACAACGGCGGCCTCGACGTGCCAGAAATGGGCCCGCGCCTGTTGCAACACATGCTCTACCAGCGCGCCACCATACAAGGCATACTGGCGCGCGATTACCTGCACCGCATGGATGAAATGCTGGCCATCGTCTCACCCTGGGTCAAGGCAGGTGAGCTGGTGTTTGAAGAAACCATCATCGACGGCTTTGAACAATTGCCAAGCGCCTTGAATTCTTTATTCACCGGCGAACATCGCGGTAAATTGCTGGTGAAGGTGTGAAGCAATGAGACGTTTATTATCTTTATTCCTGTTCAGCTTTTGCTTCATCTTCAACGCCCACGCCGAAAACAAACACGGCCCTACCTGGGGCGTACACGGCATGCTTTTATTCGGCAACAGCGAAGGCATGTATGTCTCGCACCTGCCCATGTTCCATACGCCGCATGATTATCAGGTCGTCTTGCAGATACGCTGTCTTGATCAAAAGCTGGATGCTGCAATCAAAGCCAGGCTGGAACAAAAACTGGTCTTGTGGAGCATGGAACCAGAACAATTCGAAATTGCCAGACTGGCTGCAGACAGCAAAACACCACTGAAACAGTTCAAGGCCAATATCGTACTTGGTCATTTTGAACAGGGTGGCAAGGTCGAGTACAAGGATGTGGCTGTCGTCGTGGAAAAGACCCTGATCTTCCGCCAGTTATCGCCGCAAATGCGTAACAACAATCAGGCTGTTTATCATCAGATAGGTAATGGCTCGCAACGCTTTCTGTTGAAGGAAATTGATAGCCGCCCTGACTTTGATCATGTGCTGGCGATCAGTGTGCCTGCGGCTACGGCGAGGGCTGATGTGGTGGTGAAGAAGACGGGATTGCAGGCTGTGAGTGATGGGGAGTTTTTGCAGGTCTTGCAGGGTAAGGTGGATAAACGGGCTGGTGTGAAGGGGACGATTTATCTTGATAGAGCGGATTTGGAGTAGGCGACCAAGCTGGGCACACGCTACTCAGCAGCACACATATTAGCGTCGGTTTTGAAGTTGGTGTTGATGTGGATTTTGAAGCTGATGTTGCTTTTGACTTTCCGCAGTTCCCATGTGTCGACGCCGTTTGTGCGGTACAGAAAATGGATTAAGAAGGACCGCTGTTTGACGTGTAGCAGGGGCTTCGAAGTGCATGCACTTCGCCTGCGTAACGGCAATCGCTTGCAAGCGATTGTGCGCCCTGCAAGGGAAGCGAGTTTCGGGCATTTCCCATTTTTTGTACCGCACAAACGGGAACCCCGAAGGGGCGACGACGCCTGGGTCGCCTTTTTGGCATACCTTTTTGGCGAACAAAAAGGTATGTAGCCGCCGGTCTACCACCGGCCTGCGATCTTAAATAACATATACAGGGAGCTAAAAAGCGAATTCAGAAATATCGTTTCATTTTTTTAACTGTGCGTTAATCGAAGGCTGAGTGTTGGGCTGATGAGGCGTAGCCCAACCTACGTTCTACCAACCTGCAATCGTAAATTAACGAATGCAATCATCGATAAAATCGACTCGTAAAATCGCACGATTCTGAGATTAATAAACTACACGGCATACTACGAACGCCACTAGATTCCTGCCTGCGCAGGAATGACGTTAATATGAGTATGGTTTATCAAAAGGTGGTAGTGCCGGTCTAAATCTGAGACATGAGATCGACGTGCCCTCAATGCTTAGTCCCACAACTCCCCCCACCTTTCACCGGCATAGGCGCATCCCGCCCCGTCTCTCCCGCAAACCCCGCCGCCTGCAATTTCTCCAGATATTCCTGCCAGACCTGAGCCTGGTTTTCACCCAGCCAATGCAGATAATCCCAGGTAAAAATCCCTGAGGTATGCTGGTCAGAAAAGATGGGCTTGATCGCATAATTACCGACTGGTTCTATGCCAACAATGCCGACATCGCGCTTGCCGGTTTGCAGCGTCTCCTGCCCCGGCCCATGGCCACGCACTTCGGCAGATGGCGAAGACACCCGCAGTAATTCAAACGGCAAGGAAAACTCCTTGCCATCATCAAAAGCGACTTCAAGCACCCGCGATTGGGTGCGGGCATTCAGGGACGTTGGTTGTGGGTTACCTATGCTCATGATGCGAAATTCGAAATAATGGTTTGCCTTAATTGCGGCAACAAGTTGCGACGCGCATCCAGTGCAGGTTGCTCAACCGCATCGCTGCGCGCAGCCGCCCAGATCGGGTTAGGGAAATGCGCATCATCGGTGTAGCGCGGGATCAGATGCCAGTGCAGATGCGGCACCATATTACCCAGGCTGGCGACATTCATCTTGTGCGGCTGCATGACTGCACGTATAGCCGCTTCGACCTTCCAGACTGCCTGCATGAAAGTATTCCTGTCTGCCTCGGACAGATCAGTCATTTCCTTCACATGCGCATTCCAGATGACGCGGCAAAAACCGGGGTAGTTGGCATCATCAACCAGGATGATGCGTAACTGATCTGTGCTGACGAGGATATCGCCAGCACTGGCATTACATAATTCACACGCAATGCTCATTACACCAGCACCCTTTCTATACCACCGTTATTGGCTTTGGCGACATATTCCGGCATCCAGTTTGGTCCCAGGATATGCTTGGCCATTTCGACGACGATATAGTCTGCGGTCGTGCCAGAATCTTCATCGTAGCGCGTCAAGCCTTGCAAACAGGCCGGGCAGGATGTCAGGATTTTGACGTCGCCGGTAAAGCCGTCAGCCCGCAGTTTGTCCGCCCCCTTGTTCATTTCTTCTTCCTTGCGGAAGCGTATCTGGGTAGAGATATCAGGACGCGATACGGCCAGCGTACCCGCTTCACCGCAGCAGCGATCATTCTTTTCTATCTTGACTGCATCAACCGTGGTGATCAGCGCATTCACCGTTTTCAAGGGGTCCTGCAATTTCATCGGTGTATGGCAAGGGTCATGATACATATAACGCGTCCCGTTCACTGCCGCCAGCTTGACGTCTTTTTCCAGCAGGAATTCATGGATGTCGATAATGCGGCAGCCGGGGAATATCTTATCGAATTCATAGCCCTGTATCTGGTCATAACAGGTGCCGCAAGAAACCACGACGGTCTTGATATCCAGATAGTTCAGGGTGTTGGCCATGCGATGGAACAGCACGCGGTTATCGGTGATCATCTTCTCGGCCTTGTCGAACTGGCCGGCACTGCGTTGCGGGTAACCGCAGCACAGGTAACCTGGTGGCAGCACGGTTTGTACACCGACATTCCACAGCATTGCCTGGGTTGCCAGACCAACTTGCGAGAACAGTCTTTCTGAACCGCAGCCAGGGAAGTAAAACACGGCTTCAGTATCTGCTGTCGTCGTTTGCGGATTGCGGATGATGGGAACCATCTTGTCATCTTCAATATCCAGCAAGGCACGCGCAGTTTTCTTGGGCAGATTGCCCGGCATTTTCTTGTTGATGAAGTGGATCACCTGCTCGCGTATGACAGGCTTGCCCAGGCTGGCAGGCGGAGCCTTGGTTTGCTTCTTGGCGAGCTTTTTCAACACCGTATTACCGAGGCGCTGTGCCGCCACACCCCAGCCAAAAATCACCTGACGTGCTGCCTTGATGGTGGCCGGGTCTTTGGCATTTAAAAAGAACATGGCTGATGCGGTGCCAGGGTTGAATGACTTCTTGTCCATCTTGCGCAAGAGATTGCGCATGTTCATCGACACATCACCAAAGTCGATATCGACCGGACAGGGCGTCACGCATTTATGGCAGACCGTACAGTGGTCAGCCACATCTTCAAATTCTTCCCAATGCTTGATGGAGATGCCACGGCGGGTCTGCTCTTCATACAGGAAGGCTTCTACCAATAATGAAGTGGCCAAAATCTTGTTACGTGGCGAATACAGCAAATTGGCGCGTGGCACATGGGTGGCGCAAACAGGTTTGCATTTGCCGCAACGCAGGCAGTCCTTGACGCTATTGGCGATCGCACCGATATCGCTTTGCTGCATGATCAGCGACTCATGCCCCATCAGGCCAAATGAAGGCGTGTAGGCATTGCGCAAGTCGGCAGCAAAGTCAGGCAGATTCAGCAGCTTGCCCTTGTTGAAACGGCCTTCTGGATCGATGCGTAATTTATACGAACGGAAATCCTTGATCTCGTCTTCAGTCAAGAATTCCAGCTTGGTGATGCCTATGCCATGCTCGCCTGAGATAACACCATTCAGCGAACGGGCCAGTACCATGATGCGAGCAACAGCATGGTGCGCCACTTGCAGCATTTCATAATCGTCAGAATTGACTGGCAAGTTGGTATGCACATTGCCGTCACCGGCATGCATGTGCAGAGCCACGAAGACACGGCTGCGCAAGACTTTCTTGTGCACGGCCACGCATTCATCAAGTATCAGCTTGAAGGCAGAACCACTGAAAATCTGACGCAGTTGTGCACGGATTTCTGTCTTCCACGATACGCGCACTGTCCTGTCTTGGACGATGGAAAATACAGTCACATCCGGCTGCTGTTGCATTCTTTCATCGAAGACGAATTCCAGCTTGTCCAGACCCAGCTCCAGCAATTCTGCCTTGGCTGCGCTCAGTGGCTTGTCGAGATTATTCAGCAAATAAGTCCAGCGTGCTTCTGCTGCCTGCAGCAAGACATTGGCTTCGTTGACGCGGTCTTCCAGCAATTCAGACGCGGGGATATCATCGCCTGCAGCATCTTCACTCTTGCCCAGCGGCAGATTGCGCTTCGCGAAGAAAGCTTTCAAGGCATCGAGCAAGGCCAGCTTGTTTTGTATCGACAATTCTATGTTGATGCGCTCTATGCCATCGGTGTATTCACCCATGCGGTTAAGCGGAATTACCACGTCTTCATTGATCTTGAAGGCATTGGTGTGTTTGGAAATCGCAGCCGTCTTGGCACGGTCCAACCAGAATTTCTTGCGTGCCTCAGGGCTGACGGCCACAAAGCCTTCACCGACGCGGGTATTGGCAATGCGTATGACTTCAGACGCGGCCTGGGCCACGGCGTTTTCATCATCGCCGACGATATCACCGAACAGTGCCATCTTGGGCAAGACGCCGCGCTTGGATTTGGTCGTATAGCCGACAGCACGCAGATAGCGTTCATCCAGATGTTCGAGACCTGCCAAAATAGCGCCGCCCTTGCGGGTTTCGTTATCGAGGTAATCCTTGATTTCTACTATGCTTGGTATCGCATCACGTGCCTGGCCAAAAAATTCCAGGCAGACGGTGCGGGCAAACTTGGGCATCTTGTGCAAGATCCAGCGGGCCGATGTAATCAAACCATCGCAACCTTCTTTTTGCACACCTGGCAAACCCGCGAGGAACTTGTCGGTCACATCCTTGCCCAGGCCTTCTTTGCGGAAGACGCGACCCTTGATATCGAGTTGCTCGGTCTTGAACGGCTGCTTCTCGCCAGGGTGTGTCCATTCGAGTTTGAACTTCGCCAATTCCACATCATGGATTTTGCCGAGGTTATGCTCCAGCCTTGTTACTTCCAGCCAGTCACCGTTAGGATCAACCATGCGCCATGAGGCCAGGTTGTCGAGCGCGGTGCCCCACAATACCGCCTTCTTGCCACCTGCATTCATGGCGACGTTACCGCCTATGCATGAGGCTTCGGCAGAGGTTGGGTCAACGGCAAATACAAAACCGGCTTTTTCAGCTGCGTCCGACACGCGCTTGGTGACCACACCCGCACCTGAATAGATAACCGCATAATCACGGTCAACGCCAGGCAGGCGCGTCATTTCGACTGCGCCCAGTTGTTCCAGTTTTTCTGTATTGATGACAGCCGACAAAGGCGTCAGCGGTATCGCACCGCCGGTATAACCTGTGCCACCGCCACGCGGGATAATGGTCAGGCCCAATTCTATACAGCTCTTGACGAGGCCAGCCATTTCATCTTCAGTGTCGGGCGTCAGCACGACGAAGGGGTATTCAACGCGCCAGTCGGTTGCATCAGTCACATGCGATACACGGCTCAGGCCATCGAACTTGATATTGTCTTTTGCGGTGAAACGCGCCAGCAGCTTGCTGGCCTTCTTGCGCAAATCATAGGTGTCGCGGAAATCCTTGGAAAACGCTGCCACCGCCTTGCGGGCAGCCTGCACCAGGGTTTCCACGCTATTGCTGCGCTCGGTATCTTCATCATTGGCGGTACTCAGGCGGCGCTTTTCTACCTCGGCCAGCCTGTGGTTCAGCGCGTCGATCAAATCCTGCCTGCGCTTGGGATTATCCAGCATATCGTCTTGCAGATAGGGATTGCGCTGCACGACCCAGATATCACCCAGCACTTCATACAGCATGCGCGCAGATCGCCCGGTCTGGCGTTTGCCGCGCAATTGATCGAGCAATTGCCATGCATCTTCACCTAACAGGCGGATGACGATTTCGCGGTCGGAAAACGAGGTGTAGTTATAGGGAATTTCCCGCACGCGGGTCGGTGTTGCGCCTTGGGGTGCATCTGCGAGCAAGGCCTGTATCTGGGCTGGAGCATTCATCAGTGACGTGGTTGGACGGATTTTTAAAAGTCCATTCTAACTTATTGCGATGCACCACGCGCCAACAGCCTTGAAGTTTATACGGTAATGAATGGTGATTGTGGCAATTTTCCGAATGGAATTTGGCAAAAACCTATAGAAATGTCGTAAAAGTGGATAAATTACAAAATCATCACAATTAGAACTGTACAAAAGTTGGGCAGGAGAATTTGATTTACATCGTTTGTCGTATTTTACACCTGCCCGCAGACCAGACAGTGATCGTTTGAGACAAAATAGAAAAAATGGAATTTAAGCCAACACTTCCAATCCCTTGCGGTCCACCAAATTCAGCAGCTTTAGTGAAGGGCCGTTAGGATGTTTTTGACCCTGCTCCCACTTTTGCACTGTCGAAGGGCTGGTGTTGAGGTAGGCAGCAAACACAGCCTGGCTAGCCTTTACGCGCAAGCGCAGATGTTTGATCTGTTCGGCCGTGTACTCTTGCACTGGTGGCAGGCATAGAGCATCAAACTCGCGCATAGTAGTAGCATCCATTACTCCAGCGGCATGCAAACCTTGTGCGGTACCGTGCAGCACGTCGAGTAACTTGCCACGTTTGCTCACGGCTTCTCTCTTTCAGTTCTATAAGCTCTTGTGCCAGCATCGCTTTAGACACACTTTTTGACCACATACCCCCTAGGTAAGCATCAATTAAACCCAGCCTCCAGCCCTGATGATGCGAATTATTTGATCACACATTTGAGTGCCCGCGATCATTCAAAACATCAGCGCAATTTGCCAAGTCTGACAAAAAATCCCGCGCAACAGACAAATCCCAGATTTTTGCATATGAAATATTTTGTTACAATGCTGCCGCTATCTGCGATTGAAATAACAAATCGTCACCATGCTTAAGTCAAGCAATCACCGATCACGAACAATATGAAACTAACGCACGCAACAACTCTCTCTCTGACTCTTCTTTTATCTGCCTGTGGTGGTGGCAGTGGCGGTAACAGTCCTATAAACAATACCGCCGTTGTTAACACTGGGACTAGTACCGGAACTAGCACGAGCACGGGTACTAATACGGGTACTAATACGGGTACTAATACGGGTACTAATACGGGTACTGGTACTAATACGGGTATTACCACTGGTACGGTGACGGCCTATGGCTGCACAAACAAGTTTGGAACCACCTGGACAGAAATTGATGCAGCAAAGAACGTACCCTATTTCAGTATCGTTGTGTATGGCAATGGCTTGTTTTTAGGCATGGGTTATGGAGATACCCTGGCAAGCACAGATGGTGAAAATTGGAGCAAGGTAAGCAATGCCTCCACCAACAGTCCAAACATCGCCTATGGTGGTGGAAAGTTTGTAAAAGTTGGCAAGGCAGGACTCAATTTCACTCAGTTGATTGCCTCCGTCACCAGCGATGGCGTGAAATGGGAAGACATATTAATCTCAGATGGCATCAACAAGTCTGCGCAGGCCGTACCAGTTTTTGCCCCTGTAGATATTACTTACGGTAATGGCAGGTTCGTAGTAGTCGGCGAAAACGGTAATATCATCTGGAGTGTCGATGGCAGGAACTGGAATATAGCAGCCAGTCTGGCTAACACAAAAGTAATGGGATTAGCATGGGTCGCCTTTGCCAATGGCAAATTCTTTACTTACGGCACTGGAAGTAAAAATCAGCTCAGTGTCAGCAGCGACGGCAATACCTGGCAAACACAAGGAATCACCAGTGATGAAGGGTTTCCTACCGATAGCATCACTGGGATGCAATATGTCAACGGCAAGTATGTAGCGATAGACACCAAAGGTGTGATTGCTTACAGCACTGATAGCATTAGCTGGAAAATCGGATACAGGGGCCGAGGTAGTACTCCTGTGCATGGCAACCAGATGGTCGCAGGTGGCGGGCAAGTCATGGCCGTTGATTATGCAAGCGTTTTTGTAGCCGATGACCACGCAGTCGTCTACAGTTGCGATGGTGTGCATTGGGACAAAACCGCAGCACCGCATGCCAACGTCACCTACATGATTGCTATTGGGGACAATGTAGCGGTGCGGTCTTCAGGCAAGATGGCATTTTCCAGACGCTGATCAGAACAGCCTGAAAGAAAATAAGAGACTGTAAGAGACTGACTAAAATTACTCTGGATTTCCGCAATTAGGAAAGCTGCTTGTTATCAAGGATATCTGCGGAAAGCAGTATGCAACCTTCCGCAGTTTCAATACAGTTAACCCAGCAATGCAGGCGCAGTCTTGCCGTATTTCAGGGTAGTCTCTACCGGCAACCAGTTACCCGTAGATTCCTGGCGGCCTTGCAGCAGGAAGCGTGGATTGGCTTCTTTGGCAGCATCAGCAGCAGCCTTGGACAATTCACCGATCTTGCCTTTTTTGAGGCGGTTCACGACCAGGCCGATTTCTGTTTCTTTGAAATCGCGCAGCATGTCGTAGTCACCATCACTGTCGCCAGCAACAAATACCGGGCCGTAGCCTTTTTTGGCAACCAGTTCACGTTTGATGACGACGGTCTTGCCCGGGCCCCAGTTCAAAGGCCAGTCTTTACGGTAGGCATTTTTGTAGACATCACCGTTTTGTTCCAGACGCAGGCCCAGGACGTTTTCACGTTGTACGTGGTAGCCATATTTTGGATTGGTCGCGAATACGGCAACCACATCTTCCAGTGATGCTGTGCTGACATAGACGTCAAAACCGTTTTGACGGAAAGTGTTCATCAATGTCGCCACTTCTGTACACAGGCGTATGCCGTGGAAGTGGGCAGTCGTGATGACACCAGCCACACCAGGCAGGGATGCCGGGCTGCTGTATTTGACTTTGCTCAGACCCATGCCCAGATTGGCGTCATTGGATGCTTCTGCCAGTGCGCTGACTTCGGCAACTGTCATGTTGGCAAAGAAGTAGATCACCCATGGGTAACCAACGTTCACGCCATGCGTGTCATTAACGGCTTCATACAGGAAGTAGAGCTTGGCGCGGAAATCCTGGAATTGTGCAGTTTCGACGATTTCTTCGAGGCTGCGGCTACCGGCCATGCCTTTGTAGTTGGTATGCAGATAAGCGTAGTCACTGTCGAGGTCAGTACATACGCTTTCCAGATCCAGTTGCTTGCCAGCGGCATTTTTATAGTCGGCAGTGAAATTACCAACCGGTACATTTTGACGTATGGTGGCAGAGAATTCTGGCGGGCTCAGCTTGAATGCCAGGTGATTGATCTGGTACATCAGCAAGGCTTCTTCGCAGTCATTCATGATGCTGGTGTTGTCCCAGTCGAACACGGCGTAAGGTTTGCGCTTGGCAGAGTAGGTCTTGCTGCTATTGCCATGCTTGGCAATCAGGGCGGCAACCAGGTCACGGTTGCGTGGTGACCATTTGGCGCTGTCCAGAAACACTGCTGGTGCTGCAGCGGCCGGTTTTGCCAGAGCGGGGACTGCCAGGGTTGCGCCTGCAGCTGTTGCGACCAGTCCTTGCAAAAATCCACGGCGTGGTTGTTTATTTGTGAGCTTATTATCTTGCATTTAATTTCCTTAATTTCCTAGTATTGCGCATGCTTTGCCGCATGCAAGAGCGGGTATTTTTATCAAAAAGCCATCTTGAAAATACAAAACTTGAGTCGTGAAGCTTCGTGCCTATGCGTTCTTTCCGGCAAGCATTATAGTCAAACATTGTGACATCCCTGCATGCGATATAAAAATTTTCAGCAAACTTGTCTATACATTATTTTCTAAATGCATTTGCACACGCATTCCTCGCAATTAGTGTTCTACTCCATCAAGCGCAGAATGCAAATGGCATAAATGCACTTCCGATGGTGCGAATAGGCGTATAGGCAAATCACTCATGCCTATGCCCTGGGTAGTCAACAGTTGACGCCCGTCTGGCAAGGCAAACAAGCCCCGTGCAAAACGACGCTCACCCGAGCCTGGCGGCAAGACCAGCGGCTTGCCACCAGGCGTGGCGATTTGCCCGCCATGGGTATGGCCGCAAAAAGCAATTTGAAAATCATGCCCAGCCACATGCTTGAGGCCCAGCGGCGAATGCATGAGCAACAAACGCACATCACTTGCCTCGGCAAAAGTCTGTTCTGCATCAGGCATGCCGACACCTGGTTCATCCAAACAGCAAATCGAAATTGCATCAAAAGGGGCAGGCAAGCGTGTGTTTTGATTGACCAGGACCCGGACACCTGCATCCTTGAGGCAATTGCTGATATACACATCATCCAGCCACAAGTCGTGATTACCCATGACGGCAAACTTGGGGGTAGCAGGATTGAGCAAACCCAGTGGCTTGCGCAGATGCCGCATATGTCTGGCATGCAACGAGACGAAGTCGCCGCCAAACAGGATGACATCCGGTGCAAAATCAGCAATGGTGGCAAATGCCTGCTCCAGCAAACGCGCATCCGTCAGCGGGCCTGCATGCAAGTCTGAAATGAAAGCCAGCTTGCAGTGAAAGCCTTCCGGCAGGGGCAGGTAAAAATCACGCCTGTCGATGTGCAAACCACCTTGCAGCTTCAGCGCATAGGCAATGCGCGCTGCCCAGTTTTCTTGATAGAAAGCGGCTTCCAGCCCTTCACCTGCACGCCGCCACCAGCCATAGTATTTACCTCTGCCCATGTCTGATCAGAAGATGAAGTTGGCGATCTTGGACCAGACGCCTTCTGGCACTTTCAATAACAGCCAGGTGATGACGATATAACGCAGGCACTTTCCCACTGCCATGTAAAACACACTGGGCCAGAATGGCATGCGCAACCAGCCCGCCAGGGTACAGATAGGGTCGCCGATGCCGGGCAGCCAGGCCAGCAGCATGGTCTTGGGGCCAAAATGCTGTAGCCAGCGGTACCAGTAGCTTTCACGCTCACGGTCAAAGGCCTGTTTGGCGGCATACCCCATGCCATAGTCGACCATGCCACCCAGGGTATTGCCTATGGTGGCGACGATGATGACTTGCCAAAAAATTGCCGGGTTGGCCTTGATGACGGCAAATACGGCAGGTTCTGAGCCTAATGGCAACAAAGTGGCCGAGATAAAGCTGATGAGGAATACCGAACTCAAACCAATTTCAGGCAGTGCCAGAACGCTTAATAACCAATGGACTGCGGCTTCTATCATCGTGGTTTGATATGGCTGTAAAAGGCATACATTATAATGGCGCCGGTAATTTGAAATCAGTAAGCACGAATTTAGTTATAAGTTAGCCCTAAATTAGCCTGAAATCAGGCTTAGATCAGCAATTCAACTATAAATAAGACATCCATGAGCACCGATTATCTGAAGAAGATCCTGACAGCGCGCGTCTATGACGTCGCATTTGAAACCCCGCTGGAATACGCTACCAGCCTGTCGGCTCGCATGGATAACCGAATTTATTTCAAACGCGAAGACATGCAAAGCGTGTTCAGCTTCAAGCTGCGCGGTGCTTATAACAAGATTGCCCATCTCACGCCAGCGCAACTCAAGCGCGGCGTCATCTGTGCCTCGGCAGGTAACCATGCCCAGGGCGTGGCCCTGAGTGCCAGCAAAAAGGGTTGCAAGGCTGTTATTGTCATGCCGACCACCACGCCGCCTGTCAAGATTGATGCCGTGCGCACTCATGGTGGTGATCTGGTTGAAATCGTCCTGTTCGGTGATTCCTACACCGATGCTTACGGCCATGCGCTGGAACTGGAAAAGAAACGCAAACTGACCTTTGTCCACCCTTTCGATGACCCGGACGTTATCGCTGGCCAGGGCACGGTTGGTATGGAAATCTTGCGTCAGCATGCTGAACCCATTCATGCGATCTTTGTCGCCATCGGCGGTGGCGGCCTGATCTCTGGCGTGGCTGCTTACGTCAAGGCGGTGCGCCCGGATATCAAGATCATCGGTGTGCAGACGACTGATTCAGATGCCATGGCGCGCAGCCTGAAGGCTGGCAAACGCGTGACCCTGACAGATGTTGGCTTGTTCTCAGATGGCACAGCCGTCAAGCTGGTGGGCGAAGAAACCTTCCGTCTGGCCAAGCTGTATGTAGATGAAGTGATTACGGTTGACACAGATGCCGTCTGCGCCGCCATCAAGGACGTGTTCCAGGACACCCGCAGCATACTGGAGCCTGCTGGTGCATTGGCCGTAGCTGGTTGCAAAGCCTATATAGAACGCGCCAAGGCCAGCAAGAAGCCGCTGAAGAATGAAACGCTGGTCACCATCGCCTGCGGTGCCAACATGAACTTTGACCGCTTGCGCTTTGTGGCCGAGCGTGCCGAAGTAGGTGAAGCGCGTGAAGCCGTATTTGCCGTGACCATACCGGAAGAGCGCGGCAGCTTCCGCCGTTTCTGTGAATTGATAGGCGCGCGTAACGTCACAGAATTCAATTACCGCATCAGTGATGAAAAAGCCGCACATATTTTTGTCGGCATACAAGTACACGATAAGCTGGAATCTGGCAAAATTGCCAAGAATTTTGAAAAGCACGGCTTTGCCACCCTGGACCTGACGCATGATGAGTTGGCTAAATTGCATATCCGCCATCTGGTTGGCGGCAAGAGCAGCCTGGCCAAGGATGAATTGCTGTACCGCTTTGAATTCCCTGAACGCCCGGGTGCTTTGGGGCGTTTCTTGAACAGCATGGCACCGAACTGGAACATCAGCCTGTTCCACTATCGTAACCATGGTGCAGATTACGGCAGAACTTTAGTTGGTTTACAGGTTCCAAAGAAAGAAATGAAGGCTTTCCGCGAATTTTTGGCGACCCTGGGTTACCGCTATTGGGATGAAAGCAAGAATCCCGTTTATCAATTATTTTTGGGCTGATCCAGCCTACCCAAGTTATCACAGACAACATGACAGATTCCGCACCAAGTACGCCCGAACATTCATTATTAGGCAAACCCGCGACCTACAAGTCCGAATACGATGCCAGCCTGCTGTTCCCTATCTCCCGCGCCGGAAAAAGGGAAGAGATAGGGCTGACCAACAGCCTGCCTTTCTTTGGTGTGGATATCTGGAATGCCTATGAAGTGTCCTGGCTGAACATGCGCGGCAAACCGCAGGTGGCGATTGCCGCCATCACGGTACCGGCAGATTCACCGAATATCATAGAATCGAAGTCATTCAAGCTTTACCTGAACTCTTACAACCAGACCCGTCTGGCAGGCACTGATGCTCTGGTCAGCTTGTTGCAGGCTGATTTGTCTGCCGGTTTTGGGGCGGCGGTACAGGTCAAGCTGACGACGCCAGACCAGTTCGGCAAGCTCGCCATGTATGAGCTGCAAGGGCAGCTGCTCGACAGACTCGATATTGAAGTCGACAGCTATACCCCTAATCCTTCAGTGCTGAGCGCAAGCTTTGATGAGTCGCCGGTAGAAGAAACCCTGATCTCGCATTTGCTGAAGTCCAACTGCCTGGTCACTGGTCAGCCAGACTGGGGCAGTGTACAAATCCATTATGTAGGCCCGCAAATCAACCAGGAAGGCCTGTTGCAGTATTTGATAGGCTTCCGTGACCATAATGAATTCCACGAGCAATGTGTGGAACGCATTTTTGTCGATATCATGCGCCACTGCAAACCGCAGAAATTGTCAGTCTATGCACGGTATACCCGTCGCGGGGGGCTGGACATCAATCCATGGCGCAGCAATTTCAGTACGGGCCAGGGTCCGGACAACCGCCGGAACGCTCGCCAATAAACTTGGCCGTTCCTCCTTGCTTCTATTTTTTGTATCCATTTGTAACCATCATTATGCTGAAGTTTAAAAATTTCTCTTCATGTGCCGCCTTGTGCGCATCCAGTCTCGTGCTGAGCATGTCTGCCCAGGCACAAATTACGACCGAATCCCCCCCTGAAGAAATGGGCTGGTGGGATAGCGCCAAAACCAAGGTCAATAAAATTCTTGATGACGGCGACTTGTCCTTGATGGTGGCTGGCCACACCCACCATGGCCGTGGCACTTACACTAAGGAAAGAATTGCAGAGTTGAATGAAAATACCTGGGGCCTGGGCTTTAGCAAAGCCATACGTAACCAGAAAGACAATGAAGAATCAGTCTATGCCATGATGATTTCTGATTCACACTTCAAGCCGCAACCTATGGCAGGCTATGCCTATCAATGGATGCAGCCACTGGGTGACAAGGTCGAAGTTGGTGGCGGCCTGACCGGCGTGCTGATCAGCCGTACTGATTATTTTGGTGGCTTCCCCTTCCCTGCCATCCTGCCTATTGCCTCCATAGGCACACGTAGCACCAAGCTGATGGCAACCTATGTACCGCGTTTTTCCAAAAACAAGGGTAATGGCGACGTACTATTCCTGTTTGTCCGGTTTGACTTGAAGTAAAAGTCTGACGACATTCAGGCTCAATAATTACCGCTTCCCAGGGTTGATGCAGTTGAGGCATTTTTTCGTCAGCCCTGGGTCATATGTTTTTAATATGCTAGCGAATTACCATCATTGTCCTAAGAACTTGCTTGATGTAAAGTAGCCAGACTTATTCGCTTTATAGATTGTCGTCGTGATAATTCCGGTCCCGTTTTCAAACACTAGCACACGCGAGCCTGTCGCCAGTCAAGACTGGCATATGGCCTTGCTGGAACATAATCCGGACGCGATGTATGTATTGATCGACGACAACCTGGTGTACGCCAATCCTGCAGGTGCAGAACTCATGCATGCCGGTGACCCGCAACAATTGATTGGCCTGAAGCCTGAAGCCTTCTTGCATGGACGGCATCATGAAGGTGCCAGGACCATACTGCAGAAATTGCGGCAGGATGGTGCACAAAGCAAGCACACCTGCCAGTGCATACGCCTTGATGGCCAATTGCTTGATATAGAAGTCCGGGCTACGCAATTCAGTTTCAATGAACAAACCGCCATCTTGCTGACGGCGCGTGAAATCTCTCCCCGCAGCAGTTCCCGTTCCAGCGCCACCGTCACCGCATTACCTCTCATCGATCAAGTCCGTTACAAATCCAGCCGCGTCCATGAAGCCCTGCATCACGAGAAAGAAATTCTCGAGATGATCGCGCTCGACAAACCGCTGACCGACATCCTGGAAGACGTTTGTGATCGTATGGAAAGGTTGCTCGACAATGGTGCCCTGTGTGCCATCACGCTGTATGACGCCAGCACCCAGCAACTGAGTTTTGGTGCCGGGCCTTCGCTGCCAGACGGCTTTTGTGCCCTGCTCAGCAATGTGCCTGTCGATACCAGTTCAGGCTCAGCCTCGGCGGCGATTTATTACAACCGCACCACAATCGTGCAGGATATTGCCGTCAGCCCGCTGTGGAAGAATTTGCGTGAACCGGCACTGCGCTATGGCTTGCGTTCCTGCTGGTCACTGCCCATTACTACCGCCTTCAACACCCTGCTCGGTACGGTAGACGTGTATCACCAGATGGTGCACAGCCCGAATGAAGATGAGCAGGCCATGATGATGGATGCCTGTGACCTTATCGGCCTGGCCATCGATAAAAAGAACATGGAACAAAGCCTGGAGGAAAGCGAAGAACGCTATCGCTCCGTGGTCACCAATCTCAGTGAAGGTATCATGGTGATAGGCCCTGACGGCCATATCCTGACCTGCAACCCCAGTGCCCAGCGCATTTTGAAGATAGAAGATATCGCCACCGTAGGCAGGCGTCATCGTTATTTCAAAAACATACTCGGTGACGAGGGGCAATCCATACGCATGGGCGATGACCCGGCCTCAGTCGTGTTCCGCAGCAAAACCGCGATACTGAATTTATCCATGGGTGTGGAGTTGCGTGATGGCTCCATCGTGTGGTTGCTGGTGAATGTACTGCCCATCAATAAAAAAAGTAGTGCCTCGGTTTCTGCCGTGCTGATTTCATTTACCGATACGACAGAAGTGCGCGAGACGCAAAGGCAGTTGCATTTCATGGCATCTTACGATGCCCTGACCGGCTTGCCGAATCGCCATCAACTCAATCAACGCCTGGTCAAGGCACTGGCTGGTGCCAAGCGCACCCAGCACCGCCTGGCTTTGTTGTTCCTTGACCTGGACAGGTTCAAGAACGTCAATGACACCGCTGGTCATGCCGCTGGTGACACGCTCTTGCGCGATGTATCTTCACGCCTGAGTTCTTGCATACGCACTACCGATATGCTGGCCCGTCTGGGCGGTGATGAATTCGTCATCGTTGCCGAAGCCTTTGAAGACGCCATGCAACTCAAGGATCTGGCAGAACGCGTGCTGGCCCGCATGCGCGATCCTTTCGTGATTGACGGCAATGAATATCACCTGGGTACCTCGATAGGCATTGCGGTTTATCCGCATGATGGTGAAGACGGCCCCACACTCATGCGTTGTGCTGATTCAGCCATGTACCATGCCAAGGAATCTGGCCGCAATAATTACCAGTTCTTCACGACAGAACTCAACGTCCGCGCCCAGCACCGCTATGCGCTGGAAACCAATCTGCGCCGCGCGCTGACGGACAATGAATTCCTGGTGTATTACCAACCCAAGATTTGCCTGAGCACCTCGCGCATAGTCGGTGCAGAAGCCCTGATACGCTGGCAAATGCCGGACGTGGGCCTGGTGCCACCGAATGAATTCATCCCCATTTCTGAAGAAATCGGTCTCATCCTGCCACTGGGCCGCTGGATTTTGCGCCAGGCTTGCCTGCAAACCCATTTATGGCGTGAACAGTATTCACCCGACCTGGTCATCAGCGTAAATATCTCACCCAAGCAATTCCAGGACCCAGGCTTGCCCAAGTACATAGAACAAGTCTTGCACGAAATTGGCTTGCCTGCCTCTGCCCTGCAATTGGAAATCACTGAAGGCTTGTTGATGGGTGACATAGACTTGCTGCTGCCAGTCTTTGATGCGATCAAAAAGCTGGGCATCAGTATTTCGCTTGACGATTTCGGCACAGGCTTCTCTTCTTTATCTTATTTGCAACGTTTTCCTATCGACAATCTCAAGATAGACCGCTCTTTCATCCGCGATATTCCGGGCAACCCTGATTCCGTTGTACTTACGCACGCTATCATCGCCATGGCAAATGCATTAGGCATGAGCGTCACTGCAGAAGGTGTGGAAAAAGCCGACCAGATGTTCTTCCTGGCTGACTCTGGCTGTCAGGAGATGCAGGGCTTTTATTTCAGCCAGCCGCTACCTGTTGATAAATTTGAAAAATTACTGAGAGACAACGTTCGTTAAAAGTGTTGTCAAGTTTTGCGCATATCAGCCAAAAGAAGCCTATAATTTGTCAAAACCTAATTTTGTGCATCGCACCATTTCGCTGTAAAACGATCTTGCACCATGACGAATATTGCAAAAATCCTGCCTCTAAACAACGTATTACTGGATCTGGAAGTCTCCAGCAAAAAAAGAGCATTTGAACAGGCCGGGCTGTTATTCGAGAATAATTGCAGCATAGCGCGCTCGATTGTTTCTGATAACCTGTTTGCCCGTGAACGCCTGGGCTCTACTGGCCTCGGTCATGGCGTTGCCATCCCGCATGGCCGCATCAAGGGCTTGAAGGCCCCGATTGCCGCCCTGGTCAGATTAAAAGAGGCCATTCCCTTTGAATCGCCAGACAGCCAGCCAGTCAGCCTGCTGATCTTTTTGCTCATGCCTGACAATGTCACGCAACAGCATCTGGAAATCTTGTCTGAAGTGGCAGAGATGCTATCGAATGAAGTTTTCCGCGACACGCTCAATACTGAAGTCAGTGCCGCCGCGATTTATGAAAAAATCATGGCATGGCGCCCCAACCTGCCGGGCACAGCGTGATTGTTCTTGCTGAGACTGCCAGGTTTGCAGGCATCCAGTAACGCTCAGGCTTTTCCAGTAATCCCCTGATTCCCCAGCCAAACAACCAAGACATCGTCAGATTCGACCTAAATAGCCATGCCATCATTGACAGAACTCACGGTACAAAAAATCTACGACGATAACCGCGACACCATGCAACTGGGCTGGTTTGCCGGTTTTTCTGGCGCAGACAAGCAAATCACGGGCGATGCCGCATCTTCTGCCGACCAGGTCGGGCATTTGAACCTGATCCACCCTGGCCGCATACAGGTGCTGGGGCATCAGGAACTCTCGTATTACAACCGCCTGTCGAATGCCTCACGCAATAACCTCATGCGCGAACTGGTGGCCGGTGCACCACCTGCCCTGATCGTTGCGCAAGGTCTGGAATCGCCACCGGCATTTCTGACGACCTGCGACGACAATAATATCCCGCTGTTTTCAACGCCTTATCCATCAGCGCAAGTCATTGATTACCTGCGCGTCTACCTGTCGAAAAAACTCGCGCAAAAAATCACCATGCATGGCGTCTTCATGGACGTGCTGGGCGTGGGTGTTTTGATCACCGGTGAATCCGGTCTCGGTAAAAGTGAGCTGGGGTTAGAGCTGATTTCACGCAGCCACGGCCTGGTGGCTGATGATGCCGTCGAATTTTCGCGCATCGCCCCGAATATGATAGAAGGCCGTTGCCACGAACTCTTGCAAAACCTGCTGGAAGTGCGGGGCCTGGGCCTGCTTGATATCAAGACCATTTTTGGCGAAACCGCAGTACGCCGCAAGATGCGTCTGAAACTCATCGTGCATCTGGTACGCCGCAGTACCTTGGAAGAAAATTACGAACGCCTGCCGATAGATTCGCAGACTGAAGAAGTGCTGGGCCTGCCCATCAGAAAAGTCGTCATCCCGGTTGCTGCAGGCCGCAATATCGCGGTTCTTCTGGAAGCAGCTGTGCGCAACACCATCCTGCAATTACGTGGTATTAATACGCTGGAAGACTTCATGGAACGTCAGCGACGTGCCATGGAAAACGGCGACTAAATACCTGCTAAGTACCCTATGGAAATCCTGCTCATCTCTGGTATCTCCGGCTCCGGCAAATCGGTGGCCCTGAATGTAGTTGAAGATGCAGGCTACTATTGCGTCGATAATCTGCCGCCCAGCCTGCTGGCTGACCTGGTCAATACGTTAACCAAAGAAGGCATACCTTCCGCCGCCATCGCCATCGACAGCCGCAGCGCGAACTTGCTGACCAGCTTGCCAGATTCGATCAACACCCTGCGCACTGAAGGCCACGACGTCAAAGTCCTGTTCCTCACCGCCAGTACAGAATCCCTGGTCGCCCGTTTTTCAGAAACCCGCCGCAGCCACCCGCTGTCACACCGGCTTGGCCTCGACAAAGAACCCGGCGACAGACTCAGCCTGACCGAATGCATACAGGAAGAACGCGAAATCCTCTCAGGCATACAACTGGTCGCCCACGTCATCGACACCAGTGACCTTAGCGCCAACAAGTTGCGCGCCTGGGTCAAGGACGTCATCCAGATAGGTCACACCCCGCTGACCCTGATGTTTGAATCCTTCGCCTTCAAGATAGGCGTGCCGCTGGACGCCGACTTTGTCTTCGACGTCCGCATGCTGCCCAACCCTCACTACGACCCCATCATGCGCCCACTGACAGGCCGTGATGAACCCGTGATCCAGTTCCTCAAAGAGCAACCGATGGTCGATGAGATGTTTGCCGACATCCAGCAATTCATCGCCAAATGGCTACCCGCCTTCAAACGCGACAACCGCAGTTATCTGACCGTAGCCATAGGCTGCACAGGTGGCCAGCACCGTTCGGTCTACATGGTGGAAAAACTCGCTGCGCATTTCAAGGCGCAGGAGCAGGTGTTGGTCAGGCACAGGCGGTTGAGTTAGGGCAGTTTTATACGCTAAAGTTATGGCCTCGTTGAACCGCAGCTACCAATTCTATTTATTGATAGCTTTTTTAAAGTCCTGGTCAGAGAAAAGCGTCTTTAACAACTTTTGAACCATATATTTATATTCAGATATAGCTCTTGATATCGCCACATCACCACTAAAGGCAGATTCAAAATTATGCTTGACGCTTTTTACCTTATCAAATTTAACAAGCCCATTTGATTTGACAACAAACTGTACTTCCATGATACCAAGGCCTGGGTCAAAGACCGGGATTGTCATATCATTTTTTCTCAAAATCCCAGATATTTCAATCGCACTTTTCTGATCAAGTTGATTTGACGCTGTCAATTCGGTTTTTAATGCTTCTTCCAGATAGGTACTAAAAGACTCTTGATATGGGGAGTGCATTCTGCCCCCTCTTAAAGCTACAGGGTTCGCATTTTCAGTATCTTTAGCGTTACCGAATTCACCAACTTTGACTTTACTGGCACCCGCGTCTTCCAATAATTGCGCATTAACTTGCGATGAAGTGTAAGGCGGAGCCACCAAGGCACAACCAGACAAGACAATGCTGGCTAAAAAAAGAGAAAAATATTTCATTTGTTTGATAATCATAAGTCAATTGAAGGAATTTAATTGGTGCGATAATAGCATTGATTATCTATCCAGCCGACATAGATCCACACTGTTACGACCAAATGAAAAGATCAAATAAAATTACTCAATTCAAATTTCTATCAACAATCTTTTTTTCATTTTTCTTGCTGAGTGGATGCAGCACAACTTATGAATTTAAAACAACGCGCCTTGAACAACAAGTAAACATCAGAGGAAAAAAATTGTATGTTTATTCTTTTCTCGATGTAAGGGAAAATGATTTAGGCATGAATTTAATAGCTCATTTTGACTCTGGTTTAATCAAAGAACTGGCTATTCATGAAGTGAGTGCAAAAGTATTGCCATTTCGAAGTAGCCGGATCGGCAGTGATTATTCATTTACGCAAAGAGGTATGAAGATACCAGTCAATGAATCAATCCAGGACAATGTCCGGGACGAGAGCCGATTCCAACCTAACTACAGGTTAGTTGTCTTTCCAGCTCAGGTTACTACTGCCGTCACCTATGCAGCATCCTCTCACGTTCAGTCGTCGCAAATCACTTGGCAATTATTTGATGCTACGACAAACACTCTTATTTGGTCCGGTACATTAGCTGAAAGTTCAGCAATGAGCGGGAGAGGACGATCAGATGACTCAACTGGAAAAGAAAGAGCAGCAGATATCATTACTAAGTTTATCAACGCCCTGAAAAAAGATAATCTGCTTTAACTAATGGAAGATGTGCCGTTAGCTAAAATACTGCATGCCGTACTTATCCTCTTTGACAAAGTAAGATTAGCTTTGCGTAATCACTCGTATGTCGTGCATCAAATAACAACTGTTATCTAAACGCATCATGCAACGGGGACAATTTACGGCTATTGGCATGAGTACGATTATGCTGTGTCAATCATTCAGTAATATCAATGTCATTTACTGCGACCAAGAAATTCTCTTTACATAAGATCCAATGTCAATAGTCCTCAATTGCCTGCCACAAAATCTAGACAACCCTGCTTGTAACGACTTCATAGCAAATGCGCCTTTAACAACCTGGGGACCTGTGCTGGAGCATCTGCAAAAAACATTCAACCTGCCTGCTGGCCCGTGGGAGAAAATCCCCCTGGGTGCGAATGCCCTGTTCGGATTGGGTGAGCAAGTGATAGTCAAACTCGTACCGCCGAACTGGCGGCGGCAGGGTGACAAAGAAATTCTGGTTGCACCGCTGCTGGAGGACAAGCTGTCCTTGCAGACACCCAGGCTTATCGCCAGCGGTGAAATCGATCACTGGGTATTTGTGATCTCCAGCCGCTTGCAAGGCACTTTGCTTGCGGACATCTGGCCGTCCCTGGATATTCAACAGAAGCAATCCATCATGATGCAAACTGGGCAAGTCTTGCGAGAAATTCGCAGTGTCCGCTTTGATGTAGACATTGCCATCAAGGTGGATTGGCCAGTGTATATCCGCGACTTGATAGACGGGTGCATGGCGAGACATCAACGCAGGAAAATGCCGGAAGGTTTGCTGACCCAAGTCATACCCTATATTGAAGCCGCAGGAGATTTTTCCATGGCGGGCGACTTGCGCTTTATTCACATGGATGTCCACCCGTGGAACCTGATGGCAAAGCAGGAACAGGGTCTATGGAAGTTGAGTGGCTTGCTCGACTTTGGTGATGCCATCGTCGGCAATAATGACAAGCTCGAACTCTTGACACCGATGATCTTCATGGCACAAGGTAATCCCTTGCTGCTTCAAGCGCTGCTGGAAGCTTATGGTGAATTCGATGAAGTCAGCTCATCTACCCTGCAACACCAACTGACTGCCTATATGCTGATCAGGCCTGACTCTGATGTGACATTTTGCATGCAGCAAGTGCCAAGCAGCGGACCTCGTGACACTTGGGAACAAGTTGCTGTGCAGATGTTCCCGGTGTGAGGCCGGAAAAATCCCTCCAAGGTGCAATTTGCCTCGCGTAATCGCACCTCCCCCCACATAAACATCATCAGGCAGAAACTCTTCGGAAAGGCTTTTGCTTCAAAAGCTGCTTGTCAATTTTCACATTATTGCGAAAATGATCGAGCAAAGCACGAACCTTGCTCAAAGGATGTTCCGCAAACATCTCGTCATACTTTTTATCATCCGAAGGTACCGCCTGGACAGGCTTCTTCCTGAGATTGGCAAACAATTCTTCCATTGAATTCAGCATCACAGGCTCTTCATCTGATTTCACTGGCGCTGGGTTAACTATCATGGCAACCGCTGCCTCGCGCATGCCAGTAGTGCCTTTTTCCATAGACTCAAAATTAATCTGGAATAAGAATTTCTCAAACGGCATCCAGACTATGCCCACGTAATACATGCCCAAATCATTTGGTACTGGAGACTTGTACTTGAACACGCCAACCAGACACTCAGTGCCAGCTATGTTTTCAACGGCTATCTCTATCAGTACACCATTAAGACTTCGCGATTGCGCTTCAAAAAAATCACGTGCTGCTTTTTCATCTCTGAGATCAAAGGGCCAGTCAGGTTGCCGGTCAAAAAATCGAATTCTGGCCGGGTCACGCTTTTCGGTATACCAGGCCTTATCATTTTCAAAACCTTCATGCAACTCCCAATTATCTTTATGGAATTGAATGTCACTTATCTTTGGTGTATAGAAATTAAAAAAACGCATATCTTCTCAAAAATCCAAGGTATTAATTGCTGGCATTGCAAATTCCAATTTCAATCGTAAAACTGCAATAAACGTAGATTGCGGGCATTTGTCCAGTTACTCTACTCTATTCGCAAGTAAGCTTAAAATCACTCCACTGGCCTTCTCATCACCTCATTTTGTTGCGGCTTATATAAACCAAGTTCGCCGTGTACAGAGTTTAGAAAGCTGCGAAACCTGCCTTCTATTTGCGCGTCATATTTTTTTGCGTTATTTTTCAAATGAGGCCAGGCAATACGTGCAGTGGCTGACACATCTGCCAAACTTCCCCTCCTTGCATCAAGAATAGTATAGCGGGTTGTGCCTTGCAAGGCTTCCTGACGGAACAAGGTCCAGGGGCCGAAAATTTCCTCTTTCGGAGCACTGCTACCAAACTGCTTTACTGGTGCATCATAGGCCGCACGTCCAGCTTCCGTGTTGAGGTCATAAAATTTCAAAATCAAATTGGTCGAATCACTCGTTTGTTTATCGGCCACATTGGGGATTTGAAAAACCGCAGTTGCCACTGGCAATTTGGATTGCATGTTGAGCACCGCCCATCCATCATCTACAGTAAAACCTACCACCCCGGCATTAGTGACGATTTTCAGACTGGTATCAGCAAAAGCCGAAGTGTTCACGGCATTAAGCACCAATATGCTAAACAAAATAATTAATCGCCTCATATTCGCATCCTAACCTATCACTTTCAAAATTTCATTCTCGTCTTCTACCGTTGTACATACCACGGATATAATCCCAACTCTAGACATCCCGATTTTTTTCCAGCCCTTGCGCATACCTCGCCAATGAACGATTGTAACGCGGCAGATAGGTAGCCAATGCTGTCAGACTGATTGCCAGGGCCTCGCGTTCTCGTCCCAGATCAGCCAGCGCCAAGGCAAGAAAACCGCGTACTGCACCATCAAGCTCGTCGCTACCGGCTTGCATTTCAGCAGTCAGTATATCGACCGCCGTTTGGGGGTCGCCCAGATAACGGATGGAACTGGCCATTTGTATATTGGCCCGCCTGCGGCGCAAGCCCGTCAGGCCATTGTCGAGCGCGGCTTTATACAAGGGAATGGCAAGTTCAGTGAAACCGCAAGAATCCCGCGCACCGCCACGCTCGAACAGGCCGATTGCGGCATCCGGCGGCAGTTCTGCTGCCATTGCATCAATGCGTGCAATGAAAGTATGTGCTTCAAGCGTATCCAATTCTGCCCATAAGGCAGCCAGTCGTTCTTCCCAATGGTCGTTAAATATCGTCATGATTTCTCTATCGATAAATGTATTCTTGACCTGCTCTCCAACCCAATCCAGCTTACTTTGGATTGCACAATGTTGATCGCATACTCACATTACATCTTACTGTCAGCATCAAGCAGCAACTTGATTTCAGGAAGACGCTGATAGTCCACATAAGGCCAGTGTGGCTCATTAAAGGAATGCGATTGAAACTCGCGCAAGAATCTCCAGAAGGGTTTCAATATTTGTGCAGGGCTACCCTGGATCACGGCGACTTCTTTTGCATGGCTACGCTTGCTGTTATTGGAGTAGTCAATCCTGAGCCGCACTTCCTCCGAAACACGCTCAAAGTACATTAAATATCCGGCAGGCTCAAGATGCCACCATACAGATGAATCAAGGCCCCGCACTACGTCCTCGAGAGCAGCAATCAGTTCCTGAATGGGGTTATTCGGGACATCTGAGGCATCGATTTCAATGATTTTGCCGTCAAGAGTAAGTGTCAGTGCAAGCCAGCCGTTGTTGGGTGCTTGATAGGCTATCTGGATAAGGGACATGTACTGCTTCTAAGATTCTGTATTAGTCGCTACATGTTCAGGTCACTGAAACTGTTTCATGACTACGTAAATTAATGATTGATGACGCATTCAGAGCTAGCGTGCTGATACCTTGCAGGATTGCAGTTGGTGCAAACAGGCATTGCTATTCGCACCAGTGCGATTTACGTCAGGCAGACAAACCATATCTGCCTTTTTAAAAACTCATGTCCCGAAAAAAAACTTATTTTCAAAGAACAAACCCTTGAGGCGCTTGCGGAAGATGGCGATGGTCAGTGCCAGCAATAACATGACAACATTAAAGCCCAGGATTTTATCGCCGCCATGATCAACAAAGGGAGTGGCATTGGAAGGCATGGTGGCGGCGTAAAGACCGCGGTCGTAACTGGCACCTATGACATGTCCGCCGTCGTTGATGGCATTGGTCAGGTACAGGCTTTTACCTGCTGGATGCAGTGTCATTTTATTGTCGTGCCAGACGAAGGAGAGACGCATGTCTATGGTGTCGACCACGCCAACCACATGGCCTTCATTATTAATGCCAGTCGCAAAGCTGTCACCAAAACCAATTTTTGCACCCAGATCTATCATCTGCTTGCCATCGTACATGAAGGCATGCCAGCGGCGGTCTTTCATTTCTGATGCGCCCACGACCACTCCGTGGTCGTTGATGGCCGTTGCCGAACTGGCGCGACCACCCAAAGTGCCCATGTCCTTCATGCCAGTTGCAGCATCGTAGATGAATGCACGACGCGAACCGTCCGTGATCATGGCAGAGCCAACTACCTGCCCATGGTTGTTGATGCCGCTCGCATAGCTGACCCTGCCACCCAGCGTACCCAGGTCTTTCAGTGCCTCACCAGGGGTATAGAGAAAAGCATGCCAGTCGCGCTCAGGTGTATCTGAAAACCCGGCAGCCTGGCCAGTATTATTCAGGGCCGCACCATAACTATTCGGGCCACCCAAGGTACCCAGGTCTCGTGTACCGTGGTCGCGGGTGCGGATGAATGCGCTCCAGGATTCCCCTTTTTTTGAAGAACCGACAATCTCGCCCTTGTCATTGATGCGCTTGGCTTCGCTCTCTGTTTCGCCTGGCAGTTCCAGTTTGATGAGCTTGCCCTTTTCAAAGAACACGGCATGGGGTGTGCCATCTTTTTCCTTGATGACCGCAGCAACCTGCCCTGCCGCATTCATGTCATAGGCAATCGACTCGCCATATTGCTTGCGCTCTATACCCAGGGAATGACTGGTCGAAGCGGCAGCATGGCCACCGATCAGTGCCAGCAGAAACAAAGAACTACGCAATGCATGGTGCATACAGGTATCCTTTCTGGAGGGAGGTCGTACGGGAAATTTGCTAACGAATATACAGGATTATTATTTGACAATAAAGATAAATGATTATTATTCGCCATCATCGAATTATTGTTTTAGATGTTTGTTTGAAAACTCCCGAATGTAGTCAGGTCTATGCAGGCCCGCAATTGGATTAAAACGCGCAATCGCACGAAGGTGTATCACTCGTCAGCTAACGTGGCTAAAGACGATTGCTGCAACACTGAACGAGGCTGAAAATGCTGAGTGAGGTGCCTCGCTTTACTTCAGACAAATAGTTTTAATTCGCTGCTCAACTCCCTACAAAGCAGCCATTGTCCGACAACCTGACCAGTGGCCTGATGAAATTAACAAGGCATGCTAGTTGGCACGTCCCTGCCCGCAGGATTGACTTCCATTTACTGCCTGCGTATATTGAAACCAGACATACCAAGAGGAGTAGATCATGTCTTTACTGCCAGTTCGTACCCTGGCCACATTGCTGCTCTGTATGCTGGTAACGCTGGAAACGATGGCAGAAGAAACGCAACTCAGGTTCTACACCGAAGAGTACCCGCCCATCAGCTTCACGCAAAAAGGAAAAGCCGCCGGCCTTGGTACGGAAGTGGTTGAAGAAATCATGAGCCGTCTTGGCATCAGCGCACCCATCGAAGTCGTACCATGGGCAAGAGCCTATGCGCATGCAACCACCACTCCCAACGTAGGATTATTCGTTACCACGCGAACCCCGGAGCGGGAAAAATTATTCAAATGGGTGGGCCCGGTTTCGGCAACCACAGCGCATTTCTATACGCGCCGTGGCGGCCAGCGTTTTGATAATCTGGAACACGCCAGACTTGCTGAGCGCATCCTGATCCCACGAGAATGGTATTTGCAGCAAATGCTGCGCGGTATGGGTTTTAACAATATCAATTCTGTGCCGACACCAGTCGACGCCGTGCGCATGCTGGTGGCAGGGCGGGCACCCTTGATGGCACTTGACGATGTGACACTCGCTGACACCTTGTCGGCAGCGGGCATCAATGCCAATGACATAGTGGCTGGTTCCACAATTACCCAGGCGGTCCAATATATCGCTTTTTCGCGTGACACACCGGATAGCGTCGCCACCCGTTGGCAAAAAACACTCGATGACATGAAGGCCGACGGCAGCTTTGAACGCATTTACAAAAAGTGGCTGCCTGGTGTAGCACTGCCTGCTGCACGCTAAATCCATACAAAAAAATGTAACTGCAAGCCCGGACAGCAAAGCTCATTAATTCGCCGGTAACGCCTCGCTAAAGCATGCCCGGGCTGCTTGCAAATTCTAACAGTCAGCCAACTGTGCACGAAGCTGTTTTAACAAGCAAGGATATGCTTGATCTGACTATGCCTATCTCCAGTATGCCAGCGTCGCAGCAGATTGATAGCCGTGTCAGCTTGCTGAATAAAAATGGTGCTCACGGCACACTCTACTCACGGGCGATTAAAATTTACGGGGAATGCGGCGTATTTGCCAGTGTTTATTTTCGAACACAACGTGGCTACGCTAACTTGTATCCAAAACAAAAACGGGACCTGAACGGTCCCGTAATCAATACTAACTAGCGATCAAGCCATCACACCACGATAGTCTGATGTTCATCACCTTCACGGGCCCGGATTTCACCAATCTTGTAGACGGATTCACCGGCAGCAGCCAGTTGTGCAATCGCTGCATCAGCCAGTTCAGCAGCAACGATGACGACCATGCCGATGCCGCAGTTGAAGACGCGATGCATTTCTGCATCGGCAACGCCGCCGTGCTGCTGCAGCCAGGTGAACAGAGGTGGCAATGTCCATGCATCTTTATGCAACACAGCAGTCAGTTTGTCGCCCAGTACACGCGGGACGTTTTCTACCAGGCCACCACCAGTGATGTGGGCCATGCCTTTGACTTCCATGGATTCCATCAAGGCCAACAGGGGTTTGACGTAGATGCGGGTTGGTGCCATCAGGGCGTCACCCAGGCTGCGGCCATGGAAATCGGCGCTCAGGTCTGGTTTTGCAACTTCGATGATCTTGCGTACCAGCGAGAAACCATTGGAGTGAATGCCGGAAGAAGCCAGGCCGAGGATGACGTCGCCGGGTTTGATCTTGCTGCCATCAATGATCTTGGATTTTTCGACTGCGCCAACAGCAAAGCCAGCCAGGTCGTATTCGCCATTTGGATACATGGATGGCATTTCGGCGGTTTCACCACCGATCAACGCGCAACCGGCTTGTTCGCAGCCAAAGGCTACACCCTTGATGACGTCGGTAGCAGTTGCCACGTCGAGCTTGCCGCAGGCAAAATAATCGAGGAAGAACAGTGGCTCTGCGCCTTGTACCAGGATGTCATTGACACTCATGGCCACCAGGTCGATGCCGACGGTGTCATGCTTGTTGAGGTGGAAAGCCAGTTTCAGCTTGGTGCCCACGCCATCAGTGCCGGAAACCAGGACAGGTTCCTTGTATTTTTTGCTGACTTCAAACATGGCGCCAAAACCGCCTATGCCAGCCATGACACCTTCACGCATTGTGCGTTTGGCAAAGGGTTTGATGGCGTCAACCAAGGCGTCGCCAGCGACCATATCGACACCAGCGTCGGCGTAAGAGAGAGAAACAGGGGTAGAAGTGCTCATGATATTCGGCAATAGGGGCAGGAGGCGGTAAAATAGAGGAATTGCCAGAAAAGTCCGGCAAAAGCGCTATTTTAACAAATTGACCGCGAAAACCCTGATTTTTTGGGACAGACGGTAAATCTGATAACAAATGACTACTAACCAAGCTTAAAAATGCCATTTACTTTTACGTCGGAGCAAAAACAATCCATGCTATGGCTGGCGGTGGCGTTTGCCTTGCTGTTGCTGCTGGGTTTATTGGGCCCGGTGCTGATGCCCTTTATCGTAGCCAGCATATTGTCTTATGTGCTGACCCCCTGGGTGGACAAGCTGTGCGCCCTGCGCGTGCGTAAATTTCGCCTACCGCGTTCAGTGGCTGCCACGCTGGTGATCGTGATTTTGATAGCCGCAGTATTGGCAATGATACTGATCATGATCCCCATCTTGCAAAAAGAAGTGCCACAATTACAAGATCAGATCCCGCGCTTCTTTGACAAGCTTGATGAAATGCTGGCCCCCATGCTGAGCGAATTTGGCATCAAGGTGCGCTTGGACAGCACTGGCATCAAGACCTTGCTGACTGAGCAAATGGCCACCAGTGGTGAAGCCATCGGCAAGGCTGTATTGAATTCCATCCGTGTCGGCGGCACAGCGGTGCTGGGCATGGTCGCCAATTTATTGTTGATCCCCATCGTCTTGTTTTATCTGTTGATGGACTGGCATGCCCTGATTAGTCGCCTGAGCAATTTCATCCCGCGCCGCTTTGTCAAAGTCACAGCGAATGCGGTAGAAGAAGTGGATGAGATACTGGCGCAATACCTGCGCGGGCAAATCCTGGTGATGATAGTCCTGGCCGTCTACTACTCGGTGGCACTCAGCATCGCCCGTTTTGACCTGGCTTTGCCAGTGGGCATCATCACTGGCTTTCTGGTGTTCATCCCTTATCTGGGCTATGGCCTGGGGCTGGTATTGGCAGTGATTGGTGCTATCCTGCAATTTGACGGATTTAGTGGCCTGATGTCAGTCGCCATTATTTATGGCATAGGACAAATGCTGGAATCGTTTTACCTGACACCACGCCTGGTGGGTGAACGCATAGGCTTGCATCCATTGACGGTGATTTTTGCCTTGATGGCATTCGGACAATTGTTTGGCTTTATCGGCATCCTGATTGCCCTGCCCGCCTCTGCCGTTATCTCGGTAGCCGTCAAGCACTTGCGTGTGTCTTATCTGAAAAGTCCTTTTTATAGTCAGACATGAGGCAATTATTACTCGACCTGGACGCGCAAAAGCTGCCGTCCCTTGCCACCTTCGTGGTGGGACAAAATGCTGAACTGGCGCAATTGCTGGGCATGTTTGACCAGCGTATCACCAGCCAGTATGGCGAGCGCTCGGTCTATATCTGGGGCGAGCCAGGTGCTGGCAAGACCCATTTGTTGCATGCCCTAGCGGCTGATGCCACGGCACGCTATATTCCGGCAGATGCGCCGGAAAGCGCCTTTGACTTTACTGAAGGTGTCAGCCTCTACCTGCTGGATGACTGCGACCAGTTGTCGCCACTGAACCAGATCGCTGCCTTCAATCTGTTTAATGAAGCACGCGCACGAGGTGGCTTCTTGATCGGTGCAGGCAACCGCCCGCCCATGATTTTGAATGTACGTGACGACTTGCGCACCCGTTTTGGCTGGGGCCTGATTTATCAGGTACATGGCTTGACCGACGAAGACAAGATAGCTGCGCTGGAGCGCGCCGCCCATGCGCGGGGCATACAACTGTCACCTGGCGTGTTACCCTATCTGATTACCCATTACCGCCGTGACATGAGTTCGCTGACCGATGTTCTGGATCAGCTCGACCATTATTCACTGGAAACCAAGCGTCCCATTACCCTGCCATTGCTGCGCGAACTGATGTTGCAACAACAGCCGGGTCTGGACACTACGAACGATTAGAAGACCAAGCATGCGCAATATCGCCCTATTTGATCTTGACCACACCCTGATCCCCATCGATTCTGATTTTGAATGGGGCCAGTTCCTGTGCCGCGTCGGTGCTGTTGATGCAGACGAATTTGCCCGCCGCAATGCCGAGTTTTTTGCGCAATACCAGGCTGGCACGCTGGACCCGGTGGAATACCTGGAATTTGCGCTGGGTACATTGGCACAGTTCCCGCGTAGCAGGCTTGACGAGTTGCATGCGCAATTCATGCAGGAAGTCATACAGCCTGCCTTGTTGCCAGCGGCTTATGATTTAATCAAGAAGCATCAGGATCAGGGCGACCTGATCGCCATCATCACCGCCACCAACCGTTTTGTGACTGCCCCCATTGCGATTGCGCTGGGCGTAGAACATTTAATGGCGGCAGAACCCGAGCTTGATGCCAATGGCAATATCACCGGCAAGCTGCTGGGCGTGCCCAGTTCAGGCGCGGGCAAGGTCGTGCATCTGCAAGACTGGCTGGCGAAGCAAGAAGTTACACAACTAAGGCAACTCAGCGACTTTAAGCATAGTTATTTTTACAGCGATTCGCAAAACGATATACCGCTGCTGGAACGCGTCAGCCATCCTGTCGCAACCAATCCCAATGCCAAATTAAGTGCCCATGCACTGGCCAAGGGTTGGCCTCAACTTCACCTGTTTGACAAGCAATGATCAAGAAATTTATTCGCAAAATATTGGGCGTAAAAAACAAGAGCGATGACGCCAGCGCCAACCAGAAGCCAACTGTGCTCAGTCATAAAGACCATGGCATAGACCCGCAAATGGTGTCCGCGAATGCCATACGCATCACCCAGACCCTGCAAGAGAATGGCTTCAAAGCCTTTGTCGTTGGTGGTGCCGTGCGTGACTTGCTGACGGGTGTCAAACCCAAGGACTTTGACATTGCCACCAATGCCACACCTGAGCAGGTCAAGCGCCTGTTCCGCCGCGCCTTTATCATCGGCCGCCGCTTCCAGATCGTGCATGTCATGTTCGGGCAGGACTTGCTTGAAGTGACTACCTTCCGTGGCTCTGCCACCGATGGCGCCCCCAAGGATGAGCATGGCCGTGTGCTGCGTGACAATACCTTTGGCGAACAATATGAAGATGCCGCCCGCCGCGACTTCACCGTGAATGCCATGTACTACGATCCGGCATCGCAGATCGTGCTCGACTATCACGGCGGCATGAAAGACATCAAAAAGAAAACCCTGCGCATTATTGGCGTGCCAGAAGCCCGTTACCGCGAAGACCCGGTACGCATGCTGCGCGTGGTGCGCTTTGCCGCAAAACTGAACTTCACGATAGATGCCGCTACCCGCGCCCCTATCGCCATCATGGCACCACTGATCAACAATGTGCCCGCCGCCCGCGTCTTTGATGAAACCCTGAAGCTGCTGACCAGCGGCCATGCCATGGCCTGTCTGCAACAACTGCGCAAAGAAGGCCTGCACCATGGCCTGATGCCCTTGCTGGACGTCGTGCTGGAGCAACCTCTGGGCGAAAAATTCGTCACACTGGCACTGGCCAATACTGATGAACGCGTGCAGCAAGGCAAACCAGTCTCACCAGGCTTTTTGTTTGCATCCCTGCTGTGGCACCAGGTTGTTGAAAAATGGGAAGCCTATAAAGCAGCTGGCGAGTTCCCTATCCCTGCCTTGCACCTGGCAGCCGATGATGTACTGAACACCCAGACTGATGCCCTGGCGATACAGCGCAAGATAGGCTCCGACATGCGCGACATCTGGGCCATGCAACCACGCTTTGAAAAACGCGCAGGCAAGACCCCGTATAAAGTGCTGGAACACCCGCGTCTGCGCGCCGGCTATGACTTCTTGCTACTGCGTTGCGCCTCCGGTGAAATCGATGAAGAAATCGGTGAATGGTGGACAGACTTCATGGAAGGCGACAACGCCGAACGTGAACAATTGATCAACAGTAAACCCAAGACAGCCGAAGCTGGCCCAAAAAAACGCAAACCCCGCCGCCGCGCCCCACGCAAGGCAGCCGCCGCAGCTGAATGAGCGTGTCAGTGAATTCGCAGGTTTTCATCGGCATAGGTGCCAACCTTGGTGATGCCAAGGTCACCGTCAGCAAGGCCATCGCTGCGCTGGCGCAATTGCCGGAGACCACTCTTGTGGCGCAGTCTGCCCTGTTCGGCAGTGCGCCCATCGATTCTACTGGCGATGATTATGTCAATGCAGTCGCTGAGATCTCGACCAGGCTGAGTGCCACCGACGTGCTGCAGCACCTGCAAGCCATAGAACTCGCACATGGTCGCGAGCGCCCCTACCGCAATGCACCGCGTACCCTGGACCTGGATTTGCTCTTGTATGGCGATGAAGAGATCAATACCAACGACTTGCAAGTCCCCCATCCACGCATGACAGAACGCGCCTTTGTGCTCCTACCCCTGCTGCAACTGGCAGCCGACATCCACATCCCCGGCAAAGGCCTGGCACGAGAATATGTCGCTGCCGTTGCCAATCAACGCATACAAGAATTACCCACTATCTGAGCGCCTGACAAGGCAATAAGCGAGGCCCCATGCAAATCCCTATCATTCTGCAAACCACAGGCTTGCTGATACTCTCCAACATCTTCATGACGGTGGCCTGGTATGGCCATCTGAAAAGCCTGTCCAGCAAAGCCTGGTGGGTCGCCGCCTTTATCAGCTGGGGCATCGCCCTGTTTGAATACCTGCTGCAAGTGCCCGCCAACAGAATAGGCTACACTGCCTACAGTCTGGCGCAGCTAAAGATATTACAAGAAGCCCTGACGCTGATCGTCTTCGTGCCTTTCGCCATGTTTTACATGGGGCAACCGTTCAAGCTCGATTATGTGTGGGCAGGATTGTGTCTGGTGGGTGCAGTTTATTTTATTTTCAGAAGTTAGTAAGTGCTGCCTAAGCTACTGCGCAACGCAATTTTGAGCCTGCGATGCTAGTAGTAAATGAGTACTTGAGTACGAAGCGCTTCTTAACTCAAACTTGCGCCGCTCGCTACGCTTATGCAGCACTTGCTGATACAAGTAAATCAAACACAAGATAAGGTTAAGAATACAAAAAAATAAAAGTTGAGGATGTAGGTGGAGACAAAATCGCTGTCAAACAAAAACCAATGACAGCATCACCTTTGGAGAAAAAGAATGGCTGAATATTTGCAAGACCGTAAAGCAGTAAGCATTCCTGGCTTGATCGCACTACGTGAAAAAGGTGAAAAAATCACCATGCTCACCGCCTACGATGCCAGTTTTGCCTCCCTGATGGACCGTTGCGGCGTCGAGATTTTGCTCATCGGTGATTCCCTGGGCATGGTCTGCCAGGGACATGACTCCACCTTGCCCGTGACACTGCAAGACGTGGCCTACCATACCGCCGCCGTTGCCCGTGGCAATCAAAAAGCCCTGGTCGTTGCTGACATGCCCTTTGGCTGCTATGGCACACCAGAAGCCGCATTCAACAGCGCAGTGCAACTGATGCAAGCCGGTGCGCAAATGGTCAAGCTCGAAGGCGGCACCTGGTTGTTACCCACCATCAAATTCCTGACCGAACGCGCGATACCTGTCTGTGCTCATCTGGGCCTGACGCCGCAATCCGTGCATCAGCTAGGCGGCTACAAGGTGCAGGGCAAGACTGATGCATCAGCCAACCTGCTGAAAGCCGAAGCGCTGGCCGTGCAGGAAGCCGGTGCCACCTTGCTGGTGCTCGAAGCCATACCCGCCAGCCTGGGCAAGGAAGTCACAGACTCCCTGCACATCCCCACCATAGGCATAGGCGCAGGCGTTGATTGCTCAGGTCAGGTGCTCGTCATGCATGACCTGCTAGGCGTCTTCCCAGGCCGCAAAGCCCGCTTCGTGAAAAACTTCATGGAAGGCCAGAGCAGCATTGATGCAGCGGTACAGGCTTATGTAGCAGCGGTGAAAGATAAATCTTTCCCGGCGCTGGAGCATAGTTTTTAAGAACAAAATGTTTGCAGCGCTGGCATGTCCTTCATGCCGGTCAGTAACAGTGAATTAGTGGACGCGAGATACCCACACTCCTGATCATACCCATACGCGAATAAGCGTATGGGTATGATAGAAGCAAGCCTTTTCCCAGCATCGTTTTACTCCATCAAAGTATCGCATTTACTTTTTGATACTTACTTTTCCTCACATACTTTACAGCTTTGATGTCAGTCAAAACGCCTTGCATGGCGTTTTAATGTCTTTTGACAATACGACATTTCGCTTTTGTTTATGGAGAAAATCATGGTAAACCGTGAGGCATACATTCGTCCCCAGCTTTATTTTTTCATCTTCGCGGGCTTACTATTCATGCTTGTCATGTGCAAAGTCGAACTGCCTTTACTGCTAGGCATGAATCCTCATTGGGAACAAAAAATAAATTCATATCGCTGGTGCCTGCATGTACACGCATTTGCGGCAACAATTGCCCTGATCACTGCACCTGTGCAATTTTTCCCTGGTTTTCGCGTCAGGCATTTACAAATACACAAACTACTCGGACGCCTGTACGCTTTTTCCATCTGCATCGCAGCCCCAATTGCAATCTACATTGCAATGGCACATTTGACAGCCGACGAGAAATGGCCAACAGTTGCCCAAGGCAGCCTATGGCTATGTACGACACTGGCTGGCGTGTACACGGCCAGCAACAAGCAATTGATCATGCACCAGATCTGGATCACGCGCAGCTATGCGCTGACACTGACTTTCATCAGCACACGCATGATGGTCGATGTACTAAAAATCGACATTAACGCCATTTTTGGTGGAAACGCCAATCTGATCTGGACCAGCAGTTTCGTGGCATTAATGATGGCGGATATTTTGTGCGCGTCAGCAAATCCAATCAGGAAGTTAGAAATCGCATGAGTAGCATTAACCGGTCTGTTGAAATGCTTGTCATCGCAGTTGGTAAGCCAACGGCAGTTGATCGATTGCATTATATTGTTCATGATTAACGTGGACTGATAGCACTATGGTCTGTCATTTTTTTTCATGCATCTTCATGCAGAATAACTCAAGGTATTCCAAAAACATCTTCCAAAGTAGTATGCGTCTCGACAATAAAGCGTTCGTACGTTGCCAGATTTCCCGTCACCTCTTCCACCCGTTTCCTTTGCCACTCCAGAAAACCTGGCAAATACCAAATCAGGGATACCAATCGCTTTGGAAGCAAAGCATTGTCATCAACACGCATATTCTTAAGTGCATGCAAGAATTTTTCGGCTTCGTTCTCGTCAAACCGGCCTGTACGAATTTGCGCCAATATGCCGCCATCATCCCAGGCTATCTCAAGAAACTCGGTCATCTGTTCAATATTCATTGTTTCTTTCAAATAAGTCGCTCGTGAAATCAAGTGACGACAGGCAGAAGACCTGTCGACACGTCCCGACCGTAAGAAACAATCTCTATCATTCCAGTCACTGATTCCACATTATCCGCATCGACTATGTAAATCGAATAAGCCGGATCATCCTTGATACCGAAATCAATCAATGCACCTTCACGCTTTTCTTCGACTGATTGTACAAATTCACAAGCCAATTCTTTATCCATGAAATAGACGCCCACCATTGACAGTTTCATCAGCGTCAGGAATACATTTGGCAACCGGGACAAATCTTCAATCCTTATTAAGCCCTCATAGCTTGCGACAAACCAATTCAAAAATTGTAATTTCCTGGGTAGAACACTTCTGAAAAATTCCACATGAACGCCATCCAGGTTTTGCAAAGATTGATAAGTAGACTTGGTTTGTTTGCCCATACCATACACATAACAAACTACCGCACCGTTATTGCCTTGAGACACCGCCAGCTTGGCCAAGACGGCTTCAATTTCTGCATAGCTGCCAACCCTGTTTTTCAAATTGACGAACTTTCAGCCCGCCTATCCTCAATCCACTTCAGATATTCATGCCTTAATTTAACGAAGCTTTCAAAATCCCAGTTATCTTCAATTGGAATTGACCTCAAGTCTCGAAGTAATTTCTTCTCAATCAAAAATTCGTTCCAAAATAATTTCGGCGGCAATCTGCTCACAGGAAAATGCTGATGGATGTTGTTCACTCATTGATCGTGCTTGTACACTTGCAACACACAGAAAATTAATCAATAAAATCAAGCGTATTTTCATTTTTTACACCCTAAAATTTAACATCGCAATATTCAAATACTCTTTATCTATCCTTTTACTTATAGCGTACTAATATCTAAGGAATCTCTGATTAAGTATCCGAGTATTGATTTAGAAACGTTAATATAAGCCTATTCTCATTGAATCCCGAATGCCATGAAACAGACAACTTTTGCCGAAGGTGGCTTTGAACGCTACGCCAAGACG